>JAAYZC010000018.1 GCA_012515075.1 Thermoplasmatales archaeon | reverse complement strand
GTCATACTCACCAAGATGGACGGCACGGCCAAAGGCGGCGGTGCCATATCCGCGGTGGCGAAGACGGACGCCCGCATAGTCTTCATAGGAACGGGGGAGCACATACGCGACCTGGAGCCCTTCCAGGCCGACCGTTTCATATCCCGGCTTCTGGGGATGGGGGACCTGTCCGCCCTCATGCGCATCGCCCAGGAGGAGATCGGACAGGACGAGCAGCTGGAGAGGGTCGGGAAGAACCTGATGTCCGGCAAGTTCAACCTGAACGACATGTACTACCAGATGCAGGCCGTCACCAAGATGGGCACCCTGGAGAAGGTCATGTCCATGATACCCGGCATGCAGAAGATGGAGGACAAGATCGACTACGAGGAGTCCCAGAGGAAGCTGTCGAGGTTCAGGTGCATAATGGACTCCATGACCTCGGAGGAGAAGGAGCAGCCCGGCATCATAAAGGCTTCCCGCATACAGAGGATCGCCGACGGATCGGGTGTGACCCCTCACGAGGTCCGCGATCTCCTCAAGCAGTACAACCAGAGCAGGAAGATGATGGGCACCATAGGGAAGGACCGCAAGATGCGCAAGCAGATGATGAAGCAGATGGGCGGAATGGACCTGGAAGGGCTGGAGTGATCCCATGATATCCTTCATAGTGATAGGTCATCGCGCCGCCACCACGGGCGACTTCAAGCTGGACGACATAGCTGGAGGAGCCGGGCGCCTGGACGTGCTCGTCAGGTGCGTCAACTCCGCGTTCTTCCTCAGCCACGACATCCGCAGGGAGGTCGTCCTCCACCTCTGCCTGTCCGGCGGGCAGGACGCCCCCAAGACGGTCAGGTTCTCGGGCGGGGACATAAGGTACCTGAACCCGGACGAGCGGAGCACAGCGTCCCTGATCAGGAACGCCCTGCTGAAGAAGGCCCCGGCCGAGGGGGAGGTCAGGTCCTCTCCGGGGGTGTACGTCTCCCGCATGTCCTTCGAGGACGTGGTCTCGCAGCTGTCCGGCAGGAGGTTCGTGTACCTCAGGGAGGACGGCACCGACTGCAGGGAGTACGACTTCCCCGAGGATCCCGTGTTCGTTCTGGGAGACGACAGGGACCTCACAGAGGAGGAGGAGTCTTTGCTCTCCGCCACGGACCCCGACCGCATAAGCATCGGGCCCCTGAGCCTCCACGCCGACCACTGCATCATCGTGGTCCACAACGAGATGGACCGCCGCCGTGCCTGAAACTTTTTAACGTACATCGCCATGGACCGTCATGGCCGACAATGTCGAGAGGATACCCCAGCACAAGCATTGCATGATATGCGGGAGGGCCTTCGTGGGAGAGGGCCGCATATGCGGCGAGGACTGCAGGAGTACCGAGCGCTCCAAGGTCAGGAAGAAGTTCTACAAGTATCTGGTCATCGAGATCGTCCTGGTGGCGGTGACTATAGCCGTCATACTGTTGGCGGGTGTGTGAGATGAGGTCTGCCGTTGCGGGGACGTTCAACGTCCTGCACGACGGTCACAGGGCGTTGCTGGACAGGGCGTTTGAGATAGCTGACGACGTGCTCATCGGGATAACCTCCGACGACATGGCCGCCGGCGCCAGGGAGGCCGTGAACCCCCTGAACCTGAGGAGGGACGGGGTTCTGGAGCACATATCCTCGAAGGAATGCCCTTGGATACTGTTCGAGATAGACGACATGTACGGCCCCAGGGCCATCATGGACTCCGCGGACGTCCTGGTGGTGTCCGAGGAGACCCTCGACAACGGCCGGGCCGTGAACGAGGAGAGAGCCTCCCGGGGCCTGCCCCCTCTGGAGCTGTCGGTGGTGCCCATGAGGAAGGACGACTCCGGCATGAGGATAAGCTCCACGGCCATAATGAGAGGGGAGTACGGAAGGGACGGACGCAGGGACGTCATGGACATCGCCGTCGGCTCCGTGAACCGCGTGAAGGTTGAGGCGGTCAGGTCCGTGATGGAGAGGATCTACGGCAACGTGAGGATAACCGCCGCGGACGTCCCGTCCGGGGTCCCCGAGCAGCCGTTCGGCGACGAGACCCGGCAGGGGGCCGTGAACCGCGCGTATGTCGCCCTGGGGGATCACGATATGTCCGTGGGCATAGAGGCCGGCGTGTTCGAGATGCTCGGAGGCCTCTACGACATACAGCACTGCGCTGTGTTGGACAGGGACGGCGGGCTCACCCTGGGAATGGGCTCCGGTTTCAGATACCCGGACGCCGTGGCCGACATCGTGAGAAAGGGGGAGACCGTCAGCCGGGCCATGGCCCTGGTGTACGGGGAGGCGGACATCGGGCACAGGGAGGGGGCCATAGGCTTCCTGACCCGGGGTCTTCTGGACAGGAAGGCCCTGACCGAGCAGTCGGTCATGGCCGCCATGGTGCCCCGCCTGTCCCCGTGATCAATGCCTGACCAGGGACACGACCTTCTCCAGGACCTTCTCCGCGTGGCCGTCGACCCTGACGTTCTTCCAGACGGCCTCGATGACACCGTCCCTGCCCACCAGGAAGGTGGTCCTCACGGTGCCCTCGGCCTC
>JAAYZC010000017.1 GCA_012515075.1 Thermoplasmatales archaeon | reverse complement strand
TCACGCAAACGAAGACGAATGTGACGGCATCGATGTACTGGGAAAGCGTGGCCATCATGTATATCAGCCCGCTGGCCATGGCGCCCCCCAGGCCGAGCCCCAGGCCGAAACCGTAGAACACGGTGTCAGACTTGCCGTGAAACCTCTTGAGATTGAGAACCACCAGGAGGATAACCGTCTCCAGGATGGAGAAGAGCACCGCGTATATCATGTCGGACAGGGGATAGTACGTGGATACTACGAACACCACGGTCCCTGCAACCAGGCCAACGGCGAAAAGGCCGAACAGGGTCGGGTCGCTGAAGAAGGGCTGTTCGACGGCGGGATAGGTGTACTTGCGGAGGATTGCATACATCAGTGCCACAGTGGCCCCGAGGCCTATAAGCATCCCCAGGCCGAACGCTAGATCCATGTAACGACCATCGCTGTTGGATTAATAAACGTTGCCGAAGTCATATCAGCTTATCGTAGTAGTGTACTACCATGCAGGAGGTCTCGCATCTTCCGCAGGAATCGCACTTGGACGGGTCCACCCTCATGCCTCCGTCGATCCTTATCGCACGGTTCCTGCAGACCTTGGCGCATATCCCGCAGGAGGTGCACATCTGCGCCCTGAGAAGGGCCTTGACCGAACGCTCGAAGAGATGTTCCGCGTCACCTTTCCTCCCCGATGTCACGGATACCTGGCCGCCGCCGAAGATCTTTGCCGTGCCTCCCGGGGTCCTCAGCATGGCGATCTCGAACTCCGGCGAGTACCTGACGTCCCCGACTGTCCTGAGCGCATCCTCCACGTACGAGAAGTCACGCGCACGGGGCACCCCGACTATAGCCTCCATCGAGTATCCTCCGGCGGCGCAGGGTGAAGCCCCTTTGAGCATCCTGATGCACGGGTCCTTCGCGGCCGCCTGACCCGGCCTGATTTCCAGCCCTTCCGCCAGACGGACCATCTTGGGGGGGAGCACCTTCCATCTCCAGAAGCCGTAATCCGCGTATTCCTTCGGAAGCCCCCTCTCATCCGCGTATCCGGACAGATACTCCTCCCATCTGCGGTAGAGTTCGGGGTGTATCCTGCCCGTGTTCCTCCATTCGCTCCCCAGACAGGATGCGCAGAGGTAGCACCCTATCCTCTCGAAATCGCGATCGTATAGAGGGTTGTACTCCAGTCCCCGCATCCATATGTACCCCCATATCTCCGCGGCCGACCAGGAGCGCACCGGGTTCAGCGTCGTCTGGTTCGGCACGAACGGGTTCTTGGAGACGAATCCTATGCGTGACCTGGCGAAGGATTCCAGCGCGCGGTTGCCCTCGACGGTGACCGTCCCGCGGGGGAAGTCCCGGGATATCAGATCGGTTATGGGCCCCAGCTTGCATACCTTGCAGCACCACCTGAAGTCCTTCGCAGGAGGGCCGAAGGTCCCGACGTTCTCCCAGAAGGCGTCACCGGCATCCGCCTCGTGCAGCCGGAGCCCCCCGTCCGCCGCGAAGCGGCGCACGTAATCGAGGGTCTCCGGGAATTCCAGGCCCGTGTTCACGAATATTAGCCCGGGATCCCCCACGGCGCGCTGGGTCAGGCCGAAGGCTACCAGGGAATCCTTGCCTCCGGAGAAGGAGACCGTGACCGGCACATCCCTCCTCTTGAGGAAGGACCTTATGTCGCTGATGCCGTCGGACTCCAGGCGGAGCAGGTACTGGCGGTTGGCCTCCACGAACGTCCTCCTGCCGGATGGCGGTGAAAGGGGCCTTTCCACCCAGGCGTTCAGATCCTTTATGCGGACCGCCTTCTCCAGGCCTCCGAGCGAGGGGGCGTCCCCGAGAGCTATGCCCGGACCTGCCTTCTGGCCCTTGTACACGATGACCGGATCCCCTTCGGAGAAGTCGCCGGCCACGTCCGTTATGCTGGACCCCGGTATGCTCTTGCCTTTCAGATGGCCGGAGATTCCGGAGAACGACACCCTGTTCTTAACGGCCATGTCGCGGAAAAGGTCGGCGGCGGGCTGCCTGATCTCCAGAACCATGCGGTCCATGACCAGATCGAACCTGGCCACCCCTATGACCTCCCCGTGGGCCACTATCTCGTCTGTGCGGTCCTCCCCGGGGACCTTGTTGAGGAAGATCATCCTGCCGTCGAGGGGTTCGGATGTGCCGAAATGCATCCTGAAGAGCTCCAGGAGCATCTCCGTGCCCTCTCCCATCGAGGGCCTTATATCCCCCGGGCTGTTTATCTGGAACTCCCTGCCGGCGGAGCCGCAACGGGAGCATTCACCGCCCAGCAGGAGGGTGCCGCAGGAATCGCACCAGCGGCAGGCCTCCTTCCCGTGAGCTGCTCCTTTCTGCGCCATGCGACTCGATTCCCCTGGTCGTATTTAATGTATGTTTTAAATGAAGAATGTATTACGCGTCGCCGATGAGGACAATAAACCCCGGATTCGGAAAGCCCAGGTTCAGCAGGATCGAGCTCAGGGACATCGCCCTTGCCATAACGGTGCTGTCCGTCGCTTTCGCATTCATATACGCCAGAGGTTACGGGCACCTTTTCAGCGATGACGTCGTTGCCAACTACCTTTCGTGGTTGGCCGTGTCCATGGTCCTGGTGGTCATGAGCTTCATGCTACACGAGTTCGGACACAAGTTCGCGGCCCAGCGTTACGGCGCGTGGGCCGAGTTCCGTATGTGGCCCGCCGGACTGGGGCTCGCCCTGGTGTCCGGATTCTTCGGCTTCCTGTTCGCGGCCCCGGGGGCGGTGTACATACAGGGCGGCATAGACGACCGTGCCAACGGGAAGATAAGCCTGGCTGGGCCTGCGGTCAACTTCGGGATAGCGATAGCTGCGATACTGCTGTGGAGCGTCACCGTCAGTCCTCAGAACGGACTGCTGTCGATGGTGCTTTTCCTGCTGGCCTACCTGAACGCCTTCCTGGGTCTGTTCAACATGATCCCCGTTCCCCCCTTCGACGGATCGAAGATATTCAGATGGAACGCGGGCGTGTGGATAGCCACGGCCGCCGTGGGCGCGGTGATACTGTGGTTCGTGTGGACCCAGATGTACTTCTGGAGCTTCTGACGGGGATTCCGGGATGAAAAAAAAAGAGGGAGGGGCGATCGCCCCTCCCCGCATATGCTCACATGTACTCCTTGCAAGGGTACCTCAGGTTTTTGAGGATGCTCCCCTCCCACTCTTGGAGCTTTCCTGGGTTCAGTATGTTGTCGGGGTCCATGGCCTTCTTTATGGCCACGATTGAGGACAGCTCCGAAGCCCTCTCCTTCTGGAAGTTGGGAGCCTTGGATATCCCCACTCCGTGCTCGCCGGTGACCGTGCCTCCGAGCTCTATGCAGACGTCGAATATCTCGTTGACCGCGGCGACGCCACGGTCCCACTCGTCCTTGTCCAGCGGATTGAGCAGCATCTTGGTGTGGAGGTTGCCGTCGGAAGCGTGCCCGTACGTCGCGATCGTGACCTTGTACTTGGCGGCGATATCCTGGAACCTCTTGACCGCCACGGGCACCTTCGATATGGGGACTCCCATGTCATCCGCGAGGGACACTGAGGAGAAACCGGGCTTGAGCGCGCTCAGGGACGTCATGACGGACTTCCTGGCGGCTGTCCAGAGTGCGATCTGCTTCTTGTCGCGGGAGGGTGTTATCGATATGGCCCCCTGCTCCTCGGCCACTTCGGCCACCACACCGAGGTCCCTGTCGATGACCTCGTCGGTCTCTCCGTCGACCTCGACGATTATGATGGCCCTGCTGTCGGGCAGAGGGTTGCCCAGGGCCTGGTTGACAGCGGATATGCTTATGCTGTCCATGAGCTCGCAGGACGCGGGTATCAGGGGCTTCGCTATTATCGCGGATATGCAGCGTCCGGCATCCTCGACGTCGTTGAATGCCACCAGACAGTACGCCGACTTCTTGGGCTTGGTGGTCATCTTGAGGGTGACCTCGGTTATTACCCCCAGGGTCCCTTCGCTGCCGCACAGAAGGCGAGCCAGCTGATATCCGGAGGCGTCCTTGATCGTGCGCGTGCCGCAGCGGACGATCTCGCCGTCCGCCTTGACGAAGGTCATTCCCATCACGAAATCCCTTGTTGCGCCGTACTTCACGGCCCTCATCCCCGACGCGTTGTTCGCCACCATGCCGCCGATCTGGCACGCCTCAGCCGATCCCGGGGACGGGGGGAAGAAGAAACCGTACTTCTCCAGCTCGCGGTTGAGGTCGTCGTAGACGCACCCGGCCTCTACGTCCACCCAGAGGTCTCCTACGCTGACCTTGACAATCTTGTTCATCCTCTGCATGGACATGACGATCCCGCCCTTTATGGGCACGGCGGAACCGCAGAGTCCCGTGCCGGCGCCTCTCGGAACCACGGGGATCTTCTCGGCCGACGCTATCTTCATTATCTCTGACACCTGCTCCGTGGTGCGGGGAAGCACCACCATGTCGGGGGTCTTGTGGAATATCGATGCGTCGAAACCGTATGTGTAGAGGTCCGCCGTCTTGGTGGAGTAGCCGTCCCTGCCGACAACCGCCTCAATCCTGTCTATTATCCTCTGATCCAAATGAACACCAAAAAGGATAATCCTGCTTTGATATTATAAAACATCCCCACTTAACGATGTTTAGAGTAATTCACCTGTCTCCCACACACAGATAAACCCATATAAAGGGGGACGTTTTGACGTCACACATGAAAACCAAGATCGTTCTGCTGGGTCCGCCCGGGTCCGGGAAAGGCACCCAGGGAGAGAAACTGAGCCAGGAATTGGGATACGTCAGACTATCCACGGGAGACATGCTGCGTGAGGCTGTGAGGAACCGGACCTCCCTGGGGATGAAGGCTAAAGAGTACATGGACAGGGGGGCGCTCGTACCCAACGACCTGATAATCGGTCTCATGGAGGACAAGATGTCCACCGTGGACGGCGGAGTGATACTGGATGGTTTCCCCCGCACTGTGGAGCAGGCCGATGCCCTCGCAGAGAAGGTGGAGGTCGACCTTGCCCTGAACCTCGACGTCAGGGACGAGGAGCTGGTGGAGAGGCTAACCCTCAGGCGCTCCTGCCCCGACTGCAACTCCGTGTTCCATCTGAGGTTCAACCCTCCCGCCGAAGAGGGCGTGTGCGACAAATGCGGAGG
>JAAYZC010000016.1 GCA_012515075.1 Thermoplasmatales archaeon | reverse complement strand
TTCAGGGATGGCGCGGATGGAGCTGAAGATATCGCCTTCGATCTTTGTTATGCATGTTACAAGCTGCGTGAGAACACACCCGGGCCATTTCGGGCCTCCTCGGAGGATAATTGCCCCTCCGCGGGCGGCCGGAACCCGTAAACCATTATATTCAGACTAGGGAATCCTCAGACGATGAAGCGGGTGAAGACGATAGATGAGATATACGGGGAGGTCAAGGACTACGATCTGGTTCTCACCAACGACGTGGCCCTCTCCACCGCCCTCAACGGGCGCATCGACAGCCCGCGCATCGGGGATTTCGCGTACACTCCCAGAAACCTGGCGGTGAAACTCGCCGCCTCGCTCCTCGACGAGCCCCTTCACGGGGACCTAGGGATAATAAGCGCCGTCAGGGAGGAGACCGGTTACGACCTCAAATTCGTGCACAGCGAGATCGAGAGGATAAGGGACATCAGGAGACACACCGCAGAAGTGGAGAAGCACCTGTACTCCAAGAGCTCGAGGGAGGTGTACAGGTCCTATCGTGCCCTTCCCACGCTGGAGAAGGTCATGGAGATGTTCAGACCGGAGGAGAGCCCGTTCTTCAGCGGCAAGAGGGTCGCGGTCGTGGATGTGAGATACTTCGACGACCTGGACAAGCACTTCATACCCCTGGACTTCGAATCCGTGAGCATCTACAGAGGCGACGAGTCGTACGACATACCCGTGATACACGAGATAGGCAACAACCGGCAGATAGCCGAGAACATAGTGGACCTGATAAGGCCCGAGGACGCATCGAACACCGCTATAGTGCTCAACGTCTCGAGCTCCATGGCCGATGCCGTACGGTCGGCGCTGTACCGCAGGAAGCTGCCGTTCAAGAACGACCTGGCCGTCCGGGACCTGTCCCAGATAAGGGACTACCTGCAGTTCGTGTCCCTTTCCCTCGACTACGACACGGTCAGGGTCAGGCATGTGCGCGAGATATTCTCGAACTACGGAGGCAACCTGGACGAAGGCAAGGACGTCTTCCTCCTCTCCAAGATGGTCTCGCTCTTCGACCCGGGGAGAGAGCCCGAGAACATCAGGCTGGCCGGCCTGATGAGGAATGTCAGGGATATCACATACAGGGAACTGGCCGACAGCATAGTGGATCCGGACAGGAGGCCCCAGGTAACCATGCTGCTGGAAGAGCTCGGACTCTCGGACGAGAGGATCACGTCGAAGAGGCTCGGGGAGATCTCCTACGTCGTGAACAACATAGCCGACCTGCGCCACAACGAGCAGATACCGGAGAGCGAGAAGAAGGGCGTGCTGCTGGTCGACTGCCACAACTCCGCCTTCGTGGACCGGTCCTTCGTGATATACGCCGGGATGGGTGAGGACTGGTCCATCGGCATCGCGGGCAGGAAATACGTGGACAGGATAGAGGAGGCCAACAAGAACATGCACAGGTTCGAGACCCTCCTACAGCAGGGAACCTGCAGGATATACGCAGTGAACTCGATAATCGACGGCAGGGAGGCCATACCCTGCCAGATGTTCAACCACATACTGGGGTCCGCCAAGATGGACGAGGAGTACGACGACTACGGATCGAGCTTCACGGTGGTCAAGACCTTCGCTGACATCCAGGAGAACCTGCTCCGCGGAAGATGGGTGCCCGATACCGGAGGATCCGGCACCAGGCTGGAGCTGCCGCGTCCCGAGACCGTTCACGACGACGACATGGTCTTCTCCAAATCCTCCTATGACAGCTACAGGAAGTGCCCTCGCGGGTTCATGTTCAGCAGGCTGATCCGCAACAAGGACAACCAGCACACCCTGATGGGCAGCATCATACACCAATTCGCGGAGTTCTACCTATGCTACCCCGAGGAGGTCAGGAAGAACGGGCCGGAGGTCTACATAGACTTCCTCAGCGAGAGGTACTCCAGCCTGTCCTACGAGCAGATGAGGGATGTTGACGAGAGCACGATAAGGATGTGCGTAACCAGCATCATGGGATTCCTGGAGACCGTGAAACACGACGGCATCGAGCTCGACATGCAATGCTCGGCCAAGGATTACCCCAACATATTCATGGAGCGTTTCGGGTTCGACATGTGCAGCAGCTCCCTGGAGAAGGAGGTCTTCTCCGAGGGCTACCCTCTGAAAGGCAGCCTGGACGTTCTTTCCGAGGAAACCAGCACCGTGATAGACTACAAGACAGGCAGGCCCAAAAGCCTTGATGATATCGTGAAGTCCTGGGAGCAGCCCCGTGACGGGCAGTACGACTGCCAGGCTCTGGTGTACCTGGACCTGCTGCGCGGTGCGGTGGGGGAGGATTCCGCCTCCCTGTGCAGATTCCTGCTGTTCTTCGCCAGGGACAACGACGTGGCCATAGCCCAGGCCGGAATGGAGGACCCGGGCGAGAACACCCGTGAGATCGTACTGCTCAGGCGCGACATGCCGCAGCTCTTCCGCGAGGGGGATCCTTGCATAGTCTCCCAGTTCAACCAGAAGAACAAGGCCGCCGAGGCCGTCACAACCTGCTGGAGGGCCTTCGTGGACCTCCTGGACGCCCACGGATGGGACAGATGCGGGGAATGGCCCGGCGACGTCGGAATGGTGAACAGCCTGCTGGAGCTCTCGGGGACGAGCGGGGCCAAGAGCAACATTGAGAACTGCACAAGGATCCTCAGGAGGGCCGCCGAAATAGTCGGGTCCGGATGCCTGATATCCGGCAGACAGATAATGGTCACACCGGCGTTCCTCGAACGTTTCCTGGAAGAGGTCAGGACCGCGCACGACC
>JAAYZC010000015.1 GCA_012515075.1 Thermoplasmatales archaeon | reverse complement strand
GAGCTTTCGCCCAGGTATATGTCCTGAGCTTCGCGGTCTTGCCGTATCCGCACGATGCGCAGGCCCCTTTCCTCACATGGTAGGAGCTTTTACCGCACCTGCGGCAGGGGATGTGCGTCTTGTACTTGTTGTGTCTTCCCTGTGCCGGTGTTCCTTTTCCCATTAATGATCCCTCCTCAAGGTGATATGTAGATTACGTTGTCCCCGCGGACGATGGCCAATGCGTGCTTCCTTACCGACTCTCCGTTTACGAGCTCCTCTGCGTTCTTGAGCACCACGTTCATGTGGGGATCGTAGCCGTCGAGGACACCTCTGTACTCTCTCTTCCCTTTGAGTTCGACGATGACGTTCTTGTTCACCGCCTGGCTTAGGACCGATAAGGGTTTGATCATTCTTTGAGCCACCGAGATGCCATAATCCATTCACTATTTGAAGGTATCGCACTTCTGCCCGTTCTATAAAGAGTCACACGAACGCCCCTATGGTCGGGGCGTCCAAACGGTCCATGTCGTAGAATATTATGGTCTCCTTCATGCCCTCGGCACCCATGCCCGTGGACATGAAGTGATCCAGCATGGATGCCCTCCAGAGCACGTCGAGGACCGTCGCGGACAGAGCTCCGTAGTAGGCGTTGGCCATGTCGTCCTCGTATCCGGTCTCGTCCATAAGTGCGAAGACGCTTCCCATCATGCTGTCCCTCCCGTTGAGAACGGACAGGTACTCGGCCAGGACCCTCGCGCCTTCCGGCTCGGGGGGCCTCAAGCCTATCTTCGCCGGATCGGCGAAGGCTCTGTGGTGTATCTCGCCGTCGTCGTCGAGGACGGCCCACTCTATCGAGTCCTCCCGTGCCATGAAGAGGTTCCAATTCCAGTCCCTGTCGCAGTAGACAGGCACGCTCACCGGGTCCTCGTAGCCCAGCGACTCCATGGCGGCCGACCTGGCCGCGTCCTCCAGCTCCTCCATGTCCGGAGCACCTTCCGGCCGCACCCCTTCCAGAGACATGCGCGGCTCCTCCAGGGAGAGCTCCATGACCCTGCTTATGTACCCCAGGTCGGTGAAGCTCGAGATGTTTCCCGAGACCGATGTCCTGAGAAGGGCCGGGTCGGACATCACTCCTGCCTCCCGGCAGTTGGCGTAGAACTCCCTGTATACCGCGGAAGCCTCCCTGACCGCGGACGAGAGTCTCCTGTCCGCGGCGGCCGCCAGCGAACGGGCCTCCGCCTCGGCGTCGGCGCCGGTACCGTACCATGCGCCCCTGCATGACAGGTCCAGTTCCACCTTGACCCTGTCGCTGACATAGAAATGGAAGGGGAACTGCCTGCAATACGCGGTCCTGTGATCGTATATCCTGCATCTCCTGTCCTCCAGGAACACGCATGACCCCTTCCCCTTCTTTAGCGCCAGGGCGAAATGGGGATCGGCCCCCCTGGTCTTTATGAGGCACTCGGGATGTCTGCTCCTGAAATAGGCCCGCTCCTCGGGAAGCACTTCGGGCTGGCACAGGCAGCACAATCCGCATTGCGGGGGACATTCTATCCGCCTCCCGGCAACGTCCGAGTAGTCGATCTCGTATTCAGCCACAGACATCCTCTCCGATATGGTCTCCGCAGAACTCCCCGTCCTCGACCTGCGTCTCCCCCCTTACCATAACGATCTCGGGGAACACCGCCTCCCATCCCTCGTAAGGCGTGTGCCCGGCTTTGGAGTAGAGTTTCTTGAGATCGATCCTCCCGAAGGTCCTGGAATCGAAAACGGCCAGGTCCGCGTCGTAGCCGGGGGCGATCCTGCCTTTGGAAAGGCCGAAGGCCTCCGCCGGGGCAGAGGATCCCATCCGCACTATCTGGCTCAGCGGGACTGCCCCCTTCCTCACCAGATTCATCATTATCGGCATGGAGGTCTCCACGCCCGGTATGCCGCCGGGGGCGGACCCGTATTCCCCGGATTTCTCCGATACCGTGTGGGGGGCGTGATCCGTGCCGAACATCGTAGCCCTGCCGTCGAGGAAGGCCCTGTACAGGGCGTCCCGGGTCCCGATGTCCCTTAGCGGGGGGTTCACCTTGTGTTCCGCCGAGGGGAACCCCTCCGCATCGAAGAACATGTGATGGAGCGTCACCTCGGTGGTGAATCCCAGGTCCGCGGCCGCCGAAAGGGTCCGCG
>JAAYZC010000014.1 GCA_012515075.1 Thermoplasmatales archaeon | reverse complement strand
CTGGACCCCGGCATGCCCAGGCAGGTCGGGCACACATGGGTGTTCGGCGACTCGGCACTGGTCGTCGGGCAGGAGCAGAACATCTTGGACCTGGTGGGCAGTTGAACGTGTATCTCCAGTCCGATTCTCATTCCATCACCTCCGGACGTCTGACATCGAACCCCTTCTCCCAATCCAGTGCGGCTGAGAGCAGCACATCCTCGCACCAGTGGTCCGCCACAAGCTGCATACCGATCGGCATGCCGCCCCCGTCATAACCGCAGGGCACGGAAAGATGGGGCATGCCCGCCAGGTTGGCGGGCACGGTAAGGTAGTCCGCCTTGTAGGAGTCGAGTGCGGACATCCTGCTTATGTCATCGAACCGGGGGGCCACGAAGGGCATGGTCGGCGCCAGCACGGCATCGTGGTCATCGAGCACCCTCCTGTAGTCGTTTATCACGACCTCCCTGACCTGCAGGGCCTTGGTGTAGTAGCGGTCCCTGAAGCCCACCATCCTGGTGAAGGTGCCCAGGAGTATCCTGCGCTTCGCCTCGTCACCGAAATACCTGGAACGGAAGTCCGTGAAGTAGTCGTCGAACCTCAGCGCGAGGTCCCCGTCCTGGGGGCCGTACCTCATGCCCCCGTATCTGGCGAGGTTCGTGGAGGCCTCGGAGGTCGCCAGGACGTAGTATGCAGGCATTGCGTACTTGAGTGTCGGCATCTCGACCGTCTCGACCTCCACACCCATCCCCTCCAAGGTGCCGATGGCGGTCCGGAATGCGCTTTCCACGTCCCTGCTTAGCCCCTCCAGGGCGGTTTCGGGGACGGCCACGGAACGGAGTTTCCTCCCGGTCAGCACAAGATCGGGCTGCATGCAGGAGGTCGGGTCCCGGGGGTCCCTGCCCGATATCACAGGCAGATACCTTGACAGGTCGGAGGCCCGGGCCGACAGTATGCCAGGTTTGTCAAGTGAGTTGGCGTAGTCGATCAGTCCGTGTCTGGAGACGCGCCCGTAAGTGGGCGTGATGCCGAACACGCCGCAGAAGCTGGCGGGGCAGGATATGGATCCCCCGGTGGAAACGCCCAGGGCCACATGGCCGTCCAGCACGGCGGCCGCGCAAGCGGCGCCCCCGGAGGAGCCCCCGCAGGCGCGCTCGGTGTCGAAGGGGTTAAGGGGGATCCCGTAAGCGGAATTGGCCGAGAAAGTGCCGAATCCGAATTCATCCATGTTTGTCTTCCCAAGCAGCTGCCCGCCGATATCCGACAGCCTGCTGATAGGTGCGGCGTCGAAGGCGGGGCGGTACCCCTCCAGCACCCTGGATCCGGCGCAGGTCTCGAAGGCCGAGGAGGTAAGGTTGTCCTTGGCGGAGAAATGGAAGGGCGCATCCTCGTCGATGCTCTCGACGAAGCTGCGGAACATGCGGTACCTCCCGTTGACGGATGCAAGGGATGTCATGTCAGCCTCGGCCCCCTGACGTATTCCTCATAGGTCCTCATGTCCCTAAGCAGGTCTGCGGGATCGGTCTCCATGCGGGGCTCGTCCTCCCTAAGGACATCGGATATCTCCACCGGGTTGAAGCCGAACTCCTCAGAGCCGGGAGCCTCGTCCAGGACCTTGAAGTACTCCAGTATCTCGCTGAGGTCCCTGCTGTATCCCTCCAGTTCCTCTTCGGTGAGTTTCAGGTGGGCTATGCGCGCCACCCGTTCGACTGTCTCTCTGTCCATTTCAATGACCGTGGCGGGATTAACGGGCTCCGTTATATACTTTCTAACGCACGCCATCATAAAGGACTATGCCGTACAGGGTGACCGCGTCCTCTTCGAAACGGAATCCGACACCCAGCTCACGCAGGTAGGATTCCACGTCGATGCCGTATCCGCTGACCGACGGCGTGATCTCTCCGGGGTGCGGACACGGGTCGGGATATCTGCAGACGTCACAGTACATGCATCCGCCGTCCGACAGTACCAGACACCGGTGGCCG
>JAAYZC010000061.1 GCA_012515075.1 Thermoplasmatales archaeon | reverse complement strand
TCAGTATGTTCGGGCAGTCGCTCTTCACATCCAGCTCGACAAGGCCCATGTCGTTCTGCTTCGCGTGTATGGTGGTTATCATCTTGCATACCCCCGCGTCGACTCTCACATTGCATTCGTTGACCATGTGATTTCCTCTCGGGAGGGAAGTCTGAGGACGAGATATAAAACAATCGCCAGACGTTTCGCGAACGCCGTTAATAAACGGTCGGGTCCCTTGTTAGACACGCAGGTAATAAGCAAAACATCAAGTACGCGCGCATTCATCGCCGGCGAAGGGAATCATATGAGCGGAGAAGAGAAGAGTAAAGGCCAGCAACTCGAGAAGGATCTCCTGATGAAATGGGAGAACCTGGGTGTCGAAGACCCCACCCTCCTGGAGAAGGCCTCCGGTTTCTGCGAGGGATACAAATCGTTCCTGTCCAACAAGACGGAGAGGGAGGTCGTGGACCACACGGTTCCTTTGCTTAGAAGCAGGGGCTACGGGGAGTACGTACGCGGTAAGGAGTACGGTCCTGGCTCCAGATTCTACGTCAACAACCGCGGCAAGAGCCTGATAATGGTCACCGTGGGGAGGAGGCCCGTCTCCGAGGGGCTCCGCATAGCGGCCAGCCACATAGACAGCCCCCGGCTCGACTTCAAACCGAACCCCCTCTTCGAGGACACGGACCTGGCCTTCTTCAAGACCCACTACTACGGAGGCATAAAGAAGTACCAGTGGTCGACGGTCCCCCTTTCCCTTCACGGCGTTGTCATCCTTAAAGACGGCAGCACGACAGGGGTGCGCATCGGCGAGGATCCGGGAGACCCCGTATTCGTTGTGACCGACCTGCTGCCGCATCTTGCCAGGGAGCAGATGAAGAAACCCGCGTCCGAGGTCATAACCGGAGAGCAGCTCAACATACTCATAGGCTGCTGGCCGTTCCCCGACGAGAAGGTCTCCCAGAAGGTCAAGCTCAACGTTGCAAGCCTCCTGTTCGAGAAATACGGCATAAGGGAGAAGGACTTCCAGTCCGCAGAACTCTGCGCCGTGCCTGCCTTCGCACCCCGGGACCTCGGTTTCGACAGGGCCATGTTGGGCGGCTACGGGCAGGACGACAGCGTCTGCGCCTATGCGAGCCTGATGGCGGAGCTGGACGCCGATCCCGAGTACACCACCGTCACCGTGTTCGCGGACAAGGAGGAGGTTGGATCCGACGGCAACACAGGGATGAACTCCCAGACCCTGAAGGACTTCCTCACCGACCTGGTCTCCGCCTACGGATGCGAGATACGCCACGTGCTCGAGAGGTCCGTGTGCCTGTCCGCCGACGTCAACGCGGCTTACGACCCCGCCTACGGAGAGAACTTCGAAAGGAACAACAGCTCTTACCTGAACCGCGGAGCGGTCGTCTCCAAGTACACCGGGGCGGGAGGGAAGTATTCCACCAACGACGCCTCGGCGGAGACCATGGGCCTCCTCAGGGCCATACTGGATGAGGCTGGAGTGACATGGCAGGTCGGGGAGCTCGGCAAGGTGGACAACGGAGGCGGCGGGACGATCGCCATGTACATGTCCGCCCACAACATAGACACTGTGGACATAGGCGTGCCGGTCCTCTCGATGCACTCCCCCTACGAAGTGGTCTCGAAAGCCGACGTCTACATGCTGTACCGCGCGATACTGGCATTCTTCAACAGCCCGCGCTCCAAGTGAGACGGGCGGCGGGGGCTCGCGGGAAGGGCGGCCCCTGCCCATTGTTTTTAAACCCATCCATCTATCCATTATCATGGGGAATCTAGGGAGAGGCTCGAAGGGCCTTGTCGTTCTGGTGACGGCCGTTTTCGTCATCAGCATGGTCCTGATGCTCTACGTCGTCTCGGGAGGGGGCGACCATAGGACCACGGAGTACCTATCATACCTTGTGACGGCGATGATGTTACTCATCTTCGCGGCGGTGGTGTTCTGGGGGGTCATGAACGTGTCGAGGGACCGGCGGGAGGCCCGCGGCGAGCCTGGGGAGGGCCGCACCGGACTGCACTGCCCCTACTGCAACGCGTATCTGGGATGTTCGGAAGAGGACCGCTGCCCAGACTGCGGCAGGGACCTGAAGGGTTCCAGATGACACATTATTCTACTTTGTCCGCGATACACCCGGCCGAAGAGTGCCGAGATGAGGATCGAGGACGTTTCGCTTCTGTGCGACTATTACGAGTACACGATGGCCAACGGGTACATGGAGAACGGGCTGCAGGACCGCGTGGTATACTTCGACCTGTTCTTCCGCAACGTTCCCGACAACGGGGGCTTTGCCATAGCCGCCGGGCTGGAACAGCTTGCAGACTACGTGGGGAACCTGCGCT
This sequence comes from Thermoplasmatales archaeon, assembly GCA_012515075.1. Taxonomy (GTDB): domain Archaea; phylum Thermoplasmatota; class Thermoplasmata; order Methanomassiliicoccales; family Methanomethylophilaceae; genus JAAYZC01. The sequence goes on along the minus strand of JAAYZC010000061.1, from coordinate 7,584 downwards.
TCAGCGAGAGCGACATAGAGTTCCTCGAATCCAAAGGTGTTTTCGGGAAGAGATTCCTGGAGTACCTGGCGGACTTCCGCTTCACCGGCGACATGTACGCCGTACCGGAGGGCACGCCCGTCTTCCCCGGGGAGCCGCTGGTCACTATCCGGGCGCCTGCAATACAGGCCCAGCTGCTGGAGACCTTCGCGCTTCTCACCGTGAACCACCAGTCGCTGATAGCCACGAAGGCCAGCCGCATAGTCAGGGCGGCCAACGGAAGGACGGTCCTGGAGTTCGGCTCCAGGAGGGCCCAGGGATGCGACGCCGCCGTCATGGGAGCCAGGTCCGCATACATAGCGGGATGCGGGGGCACCGCCTGCACCGAGGCGGAGAAGATGCACGGGGTGCCTTCCAGCGGGACTATGGCCCATTCCTGGGTCCAGATGTTCGACACCGAGAAGGAGGCGTTCGAGGCCTTCGTGGAACTCTACCCGCACAACGCCACGCTGCTGGTGGACACCTACGACACCCTGAGGAGCGGCATACCGAATGCCATAGAGGCCTTCAGGAAGATACTGCTCCCCAAGGGTATAACCGAATGCGCCATACGCCTTGACTCGGGGGACTTCTCATTCCTGACCAGGAGAGCCAGGGCGATGCTGGACGCCGCCGGTCTCAAGGACTGCAGGATCATAGTCTCCAACGCCTTGGACGAGTGGCTTATAAGGGACCTTCTGGACCAGGGCGCCTGCATAGACGGGTTCGGGGTCGGGGACAATCTGATCACGGCCCACAGCGATCCTGTCTTCGGAGGGGTCTACAAGCTTGTGGCCGTTGAGGAAGGGAACGGCGACATCGTACCCAAGATAAAGATCTCCGAGAACGTCACCAAGATAACCACCCCTCATTTCAAGAGGGTTTACAGGCTCTATGACGGTGACGGGATGGCCATAGCCGATCAGATATGCGTGCACGACGAGACCTTGGACGATAACAGGCCCCTGGAGATATTCGATCCCGACGCGGTCTGGAAGAGGAAGACGCTGACCGACTTCACCGCCGAGGAGCTCCTGGTCCCGATATTCAGGAACGGCAGAAAGGTGTATGAAAACCCGTCGCTTGATGACATAAGGTCACACTGCGCCCGGCAACTGGACTCCCTCTGGGAAGAGGTCAAGAGGTTCACCAACCCCCAGAGATACTATGTGGACCTGTCGCAGAAACTGTGGGACGTGAAGCACGGCATGATCGCCCAACATCATGGACTGGATCCCGAGCGCGGGCTCCGGGGCCCCCTCTGACAGGCGGATCATGAGAGGTCCGGGACCGGACGGCTGAGAAGACCGAACCTCCTGTACCATATCACCACGCACGTGACCGATATCCATGCCATCAGCATTATTATCGATACCGCCTCGGTCAGGGGGAGAGAGGAGGTCAGTCCCAGGACCGTGCCGGCGGCCAGCATCAGCAGGGTGCCGGCGGCCGCTGGGTACTGGGAGGTGCGCGCTGTGTGGATCGCCACCATGACGGCTGAGAAGACCGCCGCGGCGAACAGCGTTATGGCGCACGGCAGATGGTAGGGGGTGTTCTCGTTGAAAAGCCCCACACCCACCAGGGCGATCCCTGCCAGGCAGAGCGCCAGAAGGCCTATACGCGGAGCGAGCCCGTCATAGGCCAGGGAGAGGCCCGCACCGAATACCGCGAACAGGGCGCCGGCGGATACAGCGCCGGCGGAGAACAGTATGCGGGCGGATTCGTATTCAGAGACGCCGAGATCGCTCACCATGTTGACCCCGAACACCCATGTCGGGTCTGAAAGGGCGGCCCCGGCCCAACCCAAGGCGAAGCACAGCGACGCCAGCACACCGGTCATCAGGAAAAGCTTTGTTCTGCATTCGGACAGCATGCGGATATATACACGCAACAGGGAATAAAACTTACGTCAGATCATCCTCTGACCGTGGTAGAGGCAGTTGGTCTGGTACCTGGGCTCGCATGTTAGATTTACTCCCAGCTTGCGGTAGACGTCCTCATCCACCGCCGACAGCATGACCGAGGAGTGGACCTCGCATCCCTTCAGCCCCGGAAGCTGCTCGAAGGCCTTCTTCGCTATGTCGTCGTTAGTGGCGCATATCGAGAGAGCCACCAGCACCTCGTCGGAATGCAGCCTCGGATTGACGTTGCCCAGATAATCTACCTTCAGCTCCTGCACGGGGCCGATTATCAGCGGGGATATCAGGGTTATGTCGTCGGGTATGCCCGCCAGATGCTTCAGGGCGTTGAGGAGCAGGGCGGACGGGGCGCTGAGCAGCGGCGAAGCCTTGCCCGTGAGTATGGTCCTGTCGTTCATCTCCATGGCCATCGAATGCACCCCGGTTTCCGCGGATTTGGCGAGCGCGGCCGCCACCGTCGGACGGCTGTCGGACGAAAGCCCGGCCTGGTTCATGAGCATCTCCAGCTTGAACACGCTGGCATCATCCGCCTGGCCCTTCCTCCTCTCGCAGAGAACGCGGTAGTAGCGACGGACTATCTCCCGGCTCGCGGCGGCCCGGACCGTATCGTCGTCCACTATGCAGCTTCCGGCCATGTTGACGCCCATGTCCGTCGGTGACCTGTACGGGGATGAACCCGACACCCTCTCCAGAATGGCGTTCAGGACGGGGAACGCCTCCACATCCCTGTTGTAATTGATGGTTGTGACGCCGTAGGCCTCCAGGTGGAAGGGGTCTATCATGTTCACATCGTTCAGATCGGCGGTTGCCGCTTCGTACGATATGTTTACCGGATGCCTGAGAGGGAGATTCCATACAGGGAATGTCTCGAACTTGGCGTAACCGGCCTTGACACCGCGACGGTTCTCGTGATAAAGCTGGGAGAGGCAGGTGGCCATCTTGCCGCTTCCGGGTCCCGGTGCGGTCACCACGACCAGCGAGCGGGAGGTCTCCACGTATTCGTTCCTGCCGTACCCCTCCTCACTTACTATCAGCGGTATGTTGGAAGGATAACCCGATATCGGATAGTGCCTGTAGACCTTGACGCCCAGAGAGACCAGGCGGTTGTAGAAGACATCGGCGGCGGCCTGCGTGTTGTACTGGGTGAGGACCACGGACCCCACGTACATCCCCTTGTCCCTGAAAGCGTCTATCAGACGGAGGACCTCCATGTCATAGGTTATGCCCAGGTCCCCGCGGAACTTGTTCTTCTCTATATCCCCGGCGTTGATGGTGATGATTATCTCCGCCTGGTCCTTGAGCTCGGTGAGCATCGTCAGCTTGCTGTCCGGCCGGAATCCCGGAAGGACCCTGGAAGCGTGCGTGTCGTCGAATATCTTGCCTCCGAACTCCAGGTACAGCTTGCCTCCGAACTGGTCTATCCTCTCGCGGATGCGCTCGGACTGCAGCCTAATGTACCTGTCATTGTCGAAACCGATGTCCCTCAGACCGCCTGACATGTGGCTCGGCATGCGTTTGGGGTTGTATAAGCATGCTGGTCCAAGGAACGGAAACGGATATCTACGATGCAGTCGGATGCATGACCATGGAGACGGACGGAGAAGCCGGGGTGCTGTGCTGGGACGCGACGGTGTCGCCCTTCGACCGCACCGCAGTCATGCAGATCATCCTGGCCATCGGCATACCCTTCGGGGCGATAGCGGTTCTGCTCCTTGCGGTCTCCGAGGGGGACCCTTCCGCGATGTACGGGGCGGGATTCGTGCTGGTCGTGATCCTGGGCGGAATAGTCCTGGGGTTGCTGCTGTTCAACAGGAAGAACGTGCGTTACACCCTGGACTCCGACGGGGCGGGATTCCGCGACCTGCCGAAGAGCGTCGGCAAGGCGGAGAGGATCAGGACTCTGGTGATCCTCGCGGGGGCCGCCGGGGGAAACCCCTCGGTGGCCGGCGCGGGGATGCTGATGCAGACCGAGGATTCCGCCCGTATGCTATGGAAGGATGTGCGTTCCGCTACACCCGTTCCGGGAAGGGGGCTCATAAGGCTTTCGGGCAAGGGCCGCGATTTCACCATCAAGTGCGCACCCGAAGGGTACCTGGAGACCCTGGCCTTCATAGCGACCAAGGTCCCCGGACGGATTAAAGAAGATTGAAATACTATCCCCGTTATTCTTCCCGCCGAGGTAATCAAATGCCCAAAGTGATCGAATCCGAATGTGTCGCATGCGGTGCGTGCGTCGACGTATGCCCCGAGAACGCCATCACCTGCGATGACGTAGCCGTCATCGATGCCGACAAATGCATCGACTGCGGAGCCTGCATCGACGAGTGCCCCTCTTCCGCCATCCAGTAAACAGGACGGCGAAAACCACTTACCTTATTCTCCGTTCTCCGCCCCGGCATCGCCGGGAGGGATCGCGGCCTCTCGTCCTGATGACGGCCGACCCCGGCCCCTTCCAGTTCCAATCTCCCAGAAGGTGCATTATGGCCGGCACTATGTAAGTACGTATGAACAGGGCGTCTATGGCTATGGCGAACCCGAGCGCGAAACCGAACTCCTGGAGCATTGGCGAGGTGGAGAACATCAGCGTCGAGAACGCACCTGCCATTATAAGCCCGCAGAGGGTTATGACCGCGCCGGACCGCATCACCGCCGCCTCGATGGCCTCGTCGTTGCTCATGCCCTTCATCACGTTCTCCTTTATGCGGGTTGTGAGCAGTATGTCATAATCCATGCCGAGACCCAGACAGATCACGAAAAGGACGATGGGCACTATCCAGACCACCGGGACGCCCATCAGCTGGTCGAACAGGATGAACGTCAGGCCCAGGGTCCACATTATGCTCATGAGTATGGTCAGGACCGCACGTATCGGCGTGACGTAGGACCTCATGACCAGGAAGAGCAGGAGGATCAGCAGGAGGATCACCGCCGCCTTTATGTAGTCGAAATCCTCGGTGACTATCTCCGAGACCTCGTAAGTCATGACCGCGGCCCCAGTTATGTAGGATCCATTTACATATGAATGGGATCCCGCGAAGCCGCTCTCCGCAGAGTAAAGCTGGGACACGGTTTTTATCGAGAGGTCGGACATGGGCTCCTCCTTGGTCACCACCGTCACCTTGACGTACTGGTAGTCCCGTCCGTCCTCCTCGAAGACCTGCGATACCGCGCCCATCGTGTACGTCAGCATGTAATCGGCAGTGTACTTCTCCTCATCGGTCAGCAGATACCAGACCTCGCATATCGCCTCGTAGCCCGTGACGCCCAGGACCTCCTCCAGGTAAGCTATGGCCTCCTGGGTGCTCTGGGGGAGGAATGACACCAGGCGTTCGAAGAGACGCTGATGGGCCGGGCTCCCGTCGAACAGGGTGTCCCCGTCCGTGGGACCGTAGGTTATGGATATGTTCTCCTGCCCCTGGGTGCGCATCTCCAGGAGCGAACCCGTGAGCTCGCTCATGTCCCGGTAGAACTGCTCCGCGTTATCCCTCGGGACGTATGTTTCAGCCTCAGGGTCTATGTCCGCGAACGCGTCGACCTTCATGACTATGTACGTGGGCATTATCATCCCCCCGCCTATCCCCGCGGAGATGACGCTGACGCCTTGCTTGGATTCAGAATCTGGCATGGTGCTTATCATGTCGTAGGAAGGAGCCGAGGTCACTGCCACATAGGTCAGCGGCAGGGTTATAAGGATCACGGCGACCACAAGGGCCTTGGAATGCCTCATGGAGGCCTTCACGGTCCCCGCGAAGTAGCGCTGCCCCCTGCTCGACCATTTCCCGTACCACCCCTTCATCGCCCTGCTGCCCTGGGCGTATGTGTCCATGGTGGAGGGCCAGAAAAGCCGGTCCCCGAATATCGCCAGCAGCGAGGGTATGAGGGTAAGGGACGCTATCAGGGCTACCACGATGCCCAGTGCGAGGGCGATGCCCATGGTGCTGACCATGGAGAAGGAGCAGAATGCCATGATCCCGAAACCGATTATCACGGAGCATCCCGATGTGAGTATGGACTCCCCGGCCCACTTCACGGACTCCCTTATGGCCGTCTCGCCGTCGGACCCTCTCTTGCGCTCCTCGCGGTAGCGGGATATTATGAATATGCAGTAGTCGCATCCGGCACCCAGCATGGAGACTAGCACCAGGATCGGTGTGATGTAGTATATTCCCATGATCTGGCCGACGAAGAACACGGCCCCGAGGACGATGGCGTAGGCCATGCCTATGACCATGGGGGGTATGGCCGCTGTGACGATGGATCTGAAGAAGAGCCCGATCAGAATGAATATCAGCAGTATGGATACGGGATCTATCTTCTCCATGTCGGCTGTCGCCGCGGTCATGGTGTCGTAGGTGATGGCGTCCGATCCCGTCACGTAGGAGGCCTCCACGGCCTCCTTCAGCCCGGGGTCGGCGATGGATTCCAGGGCCTGGGCCGTCATTTCCCTTATGTCGGGGACGTAGGACGTCCTGTTCAGAGAGGATCCGTCGGGAAGCGCCGGGTACTCTATTCCGAACAGTATCATGCTGGATACCGTCGCCTGGAAGTACCTGTCGTCGAATACCCCGAGCTTGCCGGCGGTTATCTGCACGGAATCCCCGTACTTCTCCCTCAGGCCCCTGTTGACACTCCAATCGGCCAGCTCTGCGTCCAGGGCGGCCGCCAGCGCTTCCGACACCTCCTGGGCGCTCTCATCCAGGGCCTCCACGAGTATTATGGTGGAGGCTGCGGCCGTGGGATAGAAGTAATCGCTTCCCAGGATCTCCGCGCCCTTGGCGGACTCCGTGTCCGAGGGCATCATGGACGTCATGTCGTACTGGAAGACCGACGGGGAGCTCAGAGCCGGGTAGGCCGCCGCTAACAGTGCGACCACCCAGAGAGCGACTATGGCCTTCGGATGCCTAACGACTATGTCTGCCAGTCTCTCGAACATCTTCCCCAGTGTCTGGGGACATCGCACTCATAGTATTTTATTGTGAGACATGCATATTGTAACCCAGCGCTCAGGCGCGGTCGTTGTTCTCGAAGGTGCGGGTGCGGAGACGTGCGGGGCCCGACCAGTTGTACCTGCCAAGAAGATGCATCACCGCGGGAACCACGTACGTGCGCATGAACAGGGCGTCCACCAGTATCGCGAAGCTGAGCGCGAAGCCGAACTCCATCAGCATGGGCGAGGTGGAGAGCATCATGGTGCCGAACGCGCCCGACATTATCAGACCGCATATGGTTATCACCGCGCCGGACCTCTCCACGGCGTGCTCTATGGCATCGTCGTTGCTCATGCCCTTCATCACGTTCTCGCGTATGCGGGTGGTGAGCAGTATGTCGTAGTCCATGCCCAGCCCCAGGCATATGACGAACAGTATGATCGGCATGATCCATGTGATCTCCATGCCCAGCCACATTCCGAACACCACGTATGTCATCCCCAGGGTCCAGACCACGCTTGTCAGTATCGTCAGCACGGCACGCAGCGGGGTCAGGTAAGACCCCATCACGAAGAACAGCAGGAGGAATATGAGCACCGCCACACCCCCCTCTATGTAAACGAACTCGGTGTTGAGCACCTGGGACACGTCGTACATGGCTACAACCTGGCCGGTCACGTAGGAGGCGGAGAACGCCGTGGCGGTGGCCATGTAGTCAT
>JAAYZC010000060.1 GCA_012515075.1 Thermoplasmatales archaeon | reverse complement strand
GACACCGTGTTCTACGGTTTCGGCCTGGGGCTCGGCCTGGGGGGCGCCATGGCCAGCGGGCTGATATACATGATGGCCACGCTTTCCCAGTACATCGATGCCGTCACATTCGTCTTCGTTTGCGTGATGGCGGTCACGCAGGTCGCCATCCTGGGCGCGGTGGGGACGATGGTGGGCGAGGGCATAGCGAGGCTCAGGCCCTGGGAGTTCCTCGCCCAGGCGATACTGGTCAACACGGTGTACATGCTGATGCTCAGTCTGGCGGAGTCCTCGATATCATCGGGTTCCTACATGGCCTACGTGGGACTCGCCGGCATGGTGGTGTTCTCCTTCTGGATGTTCTACCGCACCATGGTGACGAACCTTTCCCGCGTGGTGGGCGAGGTGCTGAGGATGGAGGGCAGGAAGCGCGACGATCTGCCGCCGCTATGATCAGATGCCGCGGTAACGTCCCGGGGAGACCTCGGACACGAGGCAGTTATCCACCATGGCCCTGACGAGGTTCTCGGCGTTCTTCGGGTCTATTCCCCGGACGTCCTCCAGCGTGAAGGACCCCTTTATATCGGTGAGCCCCTCGGCCAGCAGGGACATCCTCTCCTCGATGCTTCCGCAGTGCTCGTATCTGTATTCCAGGGTGGACAGGGGGTCCGGATCGGGCCCCCTGTCGTTCTTCTCTCCGGGCACGAACCCGGTCATCGTGGCAAGCGCCGCGCGCACCGCCGACTGGTCGCGATCGCTGAAGAGTATCGGCGACGCGGAGACCACAACCCTGGACCCGCAGAACGGGCAGTCGGATGATGCCACGGAGAGGTCCATCATCCTGTAGCGCCCGCAGGCCCGGCAGACGGTGACACCGTACATCATCCCTCCCGGTAGTCGGTGAAGACCAGGGCCGCCACGCAGCAGCCGTAGTTGTTCGTGGGTATCCTCAGCTCCTCGACGGCGAAGAAGACCTGGTCGAACTCCAGACCTCTCATCCTGGACATCTCGGACATCTTCTGACGGAGCTCCTCCTTGAGGGAGTCCTTGGATCCGTGCAGGTGGCCCTCCGCCACGTATCCTCCCCTGCCGTCCTTGCGGAAGGCGTAGGCTATCCCGGCGGATATGGTCTCCCCCTCGGTGCCCCTCATCTGTGCCAGCACGCAGTGGGTGACCGCACCCATCGGCATCTCGGCCCTATCCGTGAGCCGGGCGCCCTCGGGTATCACCGAGGATACCGCGACTAGGTTCTGCTCCCCGACACCCGATTTGATGAGCGCGCGGTCGAAAGCGTTGAGTCCAGAGACCTCGCTCACCGCGGAGCTGGAGGTTATGAAGAATCTGCTGGGAACCAGGTACATAGCATCGCCATGGAGGTATCCGATATAACGGTTACCCGTATATGCGCTCGTCGTCCCTGCGGTCCTCTATCTGAGTCCTCATGCGCTTGTCTATCTCCTCGGCCTCCCTGTACAGGGGCTCGGTGTCCACGCTTATCTCCGGCAGGATGCGCGCCAGGGGCTCCATGAGCTTGGCAGCGGCCCTGGGATCCGGCAGCTCGGTGCTGGCGGTTATCAGAAGGGTCATGACGTCCACGCCGTAGTCCGGGGCCTTGAATAGCATTATCCCGGACATCCCGCGGACCATCCCATCGGTCAGCAGGTCGACTCCGTACCTGTCCATCAGTCCCCTGGCGTAGTCGGAGGACCCCACTCCGAGGAGCACGGTCTCATCGAGGCCGTATTGCGGAATCCCCTCCAGGTTTATCACCTTCTTCACGTTGTGGCCCCTCAGCCATTCCAGAATGTAGACGGCCAGAGGATGCTGCTGTTCGGGCTTGGGAACGACCTCGGATGTGATGACGATCAGCCCGTCGCAGTCTATGCCGCCGTCATCGTCGTTGCACCTGGCGGCCGCGTAGACACGTATCGGGGGCAGGGGTACGCCTCCCTGGACCACCGCGTACGGAGGGAAACCATCGGAGCTCATGCCCCCCACCAGCCCCAGCCCCAGCCCTCTGGCCAGGAAGCTGGCGGCTATCGAGCTTACAAGGCCTATGCTGGGGAATCCG
>JAAYZC010000059.1 GCA_012515075.1 Thermoplasmatales archaeon | reverse complement strand
GAGCAGCGGTGGCATAGCAGGCACTTCCATACGCCCTCTGCCCGTTCGCCTTCCAGCACGGCGGAAACCACGGAATCCGGGGATACGCCTCCATTCCTGGAGCTGGGACAGGCGGATGAGCAGGCACCGCATCCGGTGCAAGAGGATAGACCGAACCTTTCGGCCGTATCGGAGCCTTTGGTCATGCCGACGATGACGCGGATTGCGTTAATAATACCTGCGGGACTTGCTTAGATTGGGCATCCCGCATGCACAAACGATTAATCATCGCAACGACATCGCCGCCATCATGGTCATCAATTTCGAGGATTACCCCTGTCAGTTCTGCGGAAAGCCCTCAAAGAACTTCGTGTTCGCCGCCTTCGTCTGCGACGACGAGACCTGCATAGAGAAAGCCAGGGTTGAAAGGGGCGGACCCGGCGGGCATATGAAGAGAAAAGCCGAGGGGAAACCCATCCTGCCCGATGATATGCTCGGGGAATCTAGGAAATAAGCACTGTCGGGGGCAGGACCCCCGACGTTCAGTGCCTGAAGACACGGCAGCCCGTGAATACCATGGCCATGCCGTGCTCGTTGGCGGCATCGATGACCTCTTGGTCCCTTATGCTCCCCCCCGGCTGTATTATCGCGGTCACTCCCGCCTTGGCTGCCTCGTCGACACCGTCCCTGAACGGGAAGAACGCGTCAGAGGCCATCACGCATCCCTGGGTGGGTTCGTTCGCCTTCATGGTCGCTATCCTCGCGGAATCCACACGGCTCATCTGCCCGGCCCCTATTCCGACAGCCCGCTCCCCCTTCACGTATACAACCGAATTCGAGGTCACGTGCTTGGCGAGCTTCCATGCGAACAGCAGGGAGTGGATCTCCTCCGAAGTCGGTGCGCGCTCTGTCATCACGGTCAGGTTCTTAGGGTCTATGGGCACGTCCTCGTCGGTCTGAACCAGGATCCCTCCCTGAACCTTCTTCATCTTGAACTCCCTGTGCCTGTGTTCGGGGGATATGGGCATGCCGGTACTGAGAAGGCGTATGTTCTTCTTCTTCCTGAGGAGTTCCAGGGCGTCCTCGTGGAAGTCCGGGCATACGACCGCCTCCACGAAATGCTTGGAAATCTCCTCGGCCGTGCGGATATCGCAGTCCCTGTTGAGGCATATCACGCATCCGTAGGCGGAAAGAGGGTCCACATCGTAGGCGGTGACGAACGCCGAGTGGATGTCGTCTTCCGATGCCAGTCCGCAAGGGTTCGTGTGCTTCATTATGGCCGCCGTGGGCCTTTCAAAGTCCATGCATATATCCAGCGCCTTGTCCAGATCGAGTATGTTGTTGTAGGACAGTTGCTTGCCGTGGAGCTGCTTTGCTTTGGCCACGGTGGTCCCGGGAGTGAACGGGTCCCTGTAGAACGCCGCCTTCTGGTTAGGGTTCTCCCCGTACCTAAGATCCTCCGCCTTCTCGGACGGTACGGGAAAGGACCTGGGGAACCCGCCGCAGAACTCGGGATACATCCTGGAGGCTATCATGGCATCGTAGTTCGCCGTGATCACGAATGCCTCGGCCATGAGTTTGGAGAGCAGAGCGGTTTCGAGACCTCCGTTCGTCTTGAGCTGTTCCAGCACCTCCGGGTACTGGTCCGGGTCCGTCACAACAGCCACTGAAAGGTAGTTCTTGGCGGCTGCGCGTATCACGCTGGGGCCCCCTATGTCTATGTTCTCCACCACGTCTTCCAGGGGGGCTCCGGAGAGGACCGTGCGTTTGAACGGATAGAGGTTCACCACGACCATGTCTATGGTGTCTATGCCCTTCTCCCGAATAGACGCCATGTGCTCGGGCACGTCCCTGCGCGCCAGTATCCCCGCATGTATCCTGGGATGCAGGGTCTTTACGCGGCCGTCCAGCATCTCCGGGAACCCTGTTACCTCCGCGACCTCCCTGACAGGGAGGCCGTTGTCCTTGAGGAGCCTGTAAGTTCCGCCGGTGGATATCAGTTCAACACCCAGAGAAGAGAGCTCCTTGGCAAAATCAACGATTCCGTCCTTGTCTGAAACACTTATCAATGCTCTTTTGACTGCAACCAATTAGGTTCCCCCGATTGCGATTCCGCGGACTGATCCGGGCATCTACCCTTTGTGTAGAGGGTCGATGGTAATAACTGTTGCGAACGGGGTGGTGTAAAAAAGGAATGCAGCGGGGCAGTGCCCCGCTTTTTGGCTCCGGATCAGAGCAGGGCCTTCATCACCCTGGCGGCCCTGGCGTCCAGGGTCTCGACGCCGGACACCTTGCTCGCGTACTCGGAGAGACAGACGATATCCTCGTTCTCTATGCAACCGAGCTTGAACTTGCGGGTGCCTGCCATCAGCTGTTTCAGACCCTCTCCTATCCTGTCGTGCAGGTAGGTGTATACGCCAACCGCACCCCAGGGTATATCGGTTCCGAGATTCGCATCTGGGCGGATCTTGCGGACCTCGGAGTTGGAGATGAAGAACTTCTCGGGAGTGTCGCCGTACTGGTTGGCGAATCCCGAGGGCAGCTTGCCATCGGCCGCCAGTTCTGCGAAGTGCCTGCCCTTCATCGCGGCGGTTATGGGGGATCTGGCCATGGCTATGGACTTGACCAGGGGCCCCTCCCCTATGTCTGACAGAGCGAAGGCCTTGTACATCTGGGACTCGTTCACGAATCCTCCCGCGAATGACAGGTCGGGAACGAATCTGCCCCTTGCCTTGAGCTCCTTGGCGCATGCCATCACCTGGCTGAACAGCCAGATCCCGGGGGAGCTGAGCTCGGCCATGTGCATGTTGGGGGACATCCCGGTTCCTCCGCCCGCCGCGTCGAATGTTAGGAGGTCGATCTTCGCCTCGGAAGCGCACCTCATGGTGAAGGCCACGACCTCGGGCTTGTATGCGCCGGTCTTGAGGAAGACGTTCTTGGCCCCCTTGCTCCTGAGACTGTCTATGTCCTCAAGGAAGGATTCCTCGTCTGGGAATCCGACCCTGCTGTGCCTCTCGAATGTCCTGAACGCGCCTGCTCTGAAGGCCTCCTGGACGCGAGGGTCCTCCGGATCGGGCATCACTATGTAGCCGCGGGCCTTGAGTTCAAGGGCCCTCTCGAGGGTGCTCAGCCTGACCTCTCCTCCGATCGCCTTCGCTCCCTGCCCCCACTTCCTCTCGATCACTTCCACGTTGAGCTTGGACAGGCAGTAGTCGTCGGCCCCTCCGCGTATATCCTCGATGTTGGTCTGCATGACGATGCGGCCGTTCTTCCCGTCCCACTGATCTAGATAGGATTTGACGCGGAAGTCCATGTCGGGTGAGCTCTGGACCTTGCCGTTGGAGTACACCGCGTCGGAATCCATTCCGCACACGTTCTCCCCGATGACCTCGCATATTCCCGTAAGCGCCGAACCCACGGCCAGCTCCTTCCAGAACCTCTTGGCCACTGCGGTCGACCCCAGTCCGGCTATGTGGACCGGAACGGCCATGTCGATGGGGTTCTTGCCACGGGATCCGACCTTGGTCGTTATGTCGGCGTTCTCGAAGAATGCTATGTCGGAATCGGGCTCGATCCCTTTGGCGCCAAGCAGCTCCGCCATCAGCTGGAAATGCGACCAGTCCAGGAAGTAATCCTTGTTGGATGCCGCAGTGCTCTTCCCGAAGTGCTCTGGCGCAGGATACAGGGTCTCCCTGCCCCTGAAGGCTCCCTTCGCCACCTCGCAGAGGACGTTGCAGTCCTCGGTGCATATGGGGCACATTCCGCTCACCGGACAGACGTCGGGGACGCGAGACTTGGTTCCTGTCGTCGATTTAGAATTCTCGATCGTGTACATTGTATATCACCATGGAGATGTGCGGATATCCGACTTCTCACTTGCGGACGTATGAACATTTTCAAGATATAAACCTAATCCATGTATATTTTCATGAAAAGAATGAAATGGATGAATGTCTAATGTTTAATCATTATGCTATTTGATTGTATATTATCTTAACGTTGTTATCTACTCGGTACTGGAGAGGTTCGATAATTAGATTAGAGTGATCCGTCATGCGGTGTCATGAAGAAGAGGGACCTGGAGATCGCCCTGGAGTCCGTGGCGCCGTTCCGGAATCCCGATCCATCCCTGGAGCAGTACCCCACCCCGGCGCCGGTGGCCGCCGATGTCCTGTTCTCAGCCTACTCCAACGGAGACATAGCGGGCATGAAGGTCGTGGACCTGGGGTGCGGAACAGGGGTCTTCTCAATCGGCGCAAGGCTGCTGGGCGCCGGCAGGGTCATCGGATTCGATGTGTCCGGGGGAGCCCTGGAGACGGCCCGGGAGAACGCTTCCTCGGCGGGAGCCGACGTGGAGTTCGTGCTCTCTGATGTCAGGGATGTCTCCGAACCGGCCGACACTGTCATCATGAACCCCCCTTTCGGGTGCCAGAACCGCCGGGCCGACCGGGCCTTCCTCGACAAGGCCATGGAGCTTTCGGAATGCGTGTACTCGATACACATGGCCCGCACCGAACCGTTCATAGAGGAGTACGCGGAGTCGCGCGGGCGCAGGATAGTCTATCGTAAAACCTATAAGTACGACATCCCCAATACATTCCCGTTCCATAAGAAGATGAAACAGAGCGTTGACATCTTGGCGGTCAACATAAGGTGAACACATATGACAAGCAAAAAAGAGGTTTTTCCCGGAGATGAGGTAGCGGTTGAGGAAGAGTATCTTGCCTCCGACGGGACGTTCGCCAGCAACGGCATAATCTACGCCTCGCAGATAGGCGTGCTCGACCTCGACGATGCGGAATGCGTCGCCAGGGTCACAACCCCCAATCCCCCCAACATACTGAAGGAGGGCGACACGGTCTATGCCATAGTGGGCGACATAAGGAACACCATGGCGACGGCCGACGTCGTCGTGAAGGAAGGGACCGAGAGGGGGCTGGGCGGCGAGACCTATGCCACCATACACGTCTCGAAGATATCCCCCGGTTACACGGATGACGTTGCGAAGGAGCTCAGGAAGGGAGACTACATACGTGCCAGGGTCATCGGCATCAAACCCTCGCTCCAGCTTACCACCAAGGACGAGCACCTCGGTGTGATACGCTCCCTGTGCGGCAAATGCAAGACTGAGCTGGTCAGGAAGGGAAAGGGACAGCTCTACTGCCCCGAGTGCGAGCGCACCATGCCCAGGAAGCTGGCCGATGACTACGGAAATGTAGAGATATGAATGAGACAAAGGACATCGGCGACCTCCAGACGGAGATAAAGGTCCTCAAATCAGAGGTAAGGGAGCTGAGGGAGTTCATAAAGGTCCTCTACAGCCTTGTCATGGAGGATGAGGAAGAGGAGTACGCCCCCTCCGGTTTCTCAGGCGGGATAGAGGTCGGAAGGTTCAACACATGAGGCTTCTGTCCCTGATCTCGGGAGGGATAGACTCCCCCGTGGCGTCATACGTTATGGCCGAGAGGGGTGCCGAGATCGTGCTTCTGCACATGGACAACCGCCCCTACTCCGACGACCTCTCCCTGGAGAAGGTGAAGTCCCTGGCCGTCAGGCTGAGGGAGGTCACCGGACAGGAGATGCCTCTGTACTCCGCCCCCCACGGCGGGAATCAGAGGGCGGTGGGCGAGGTCTGCGACCCGGGATACCAGTGCGTGATGTGCAAGAGACTGATGCAGCGGACGGCCCGGCAGCTGGCCATCAGATCTGGGTGTTCCGCTGTGGTCATGGGGGATTCCCTGGGACAGGTTGCATCCCAGACCCTCAGGAACATACGGGCCGAGAACACGGGGCTGAGATTCCCTGTCCTGAGGCCCCTTATCGGATGGGACAAACAGGACATAGAGCGTACGGCAAAGATGATCGGCACCTATGAGATATCCATAACGCCCTCGGTAGGATGTACGGCCCTGCCCGCGAGGCCGGTCACCGAGGCCCGGCCCGAGAGGATATCCGCCTTCGAGGAGAGCCTGGACCTGGATGCGCTGGCCGAGTCCTCCGCGGCCGCGGCCGCGATCATCTGAGAGTTTTCAGTGGTAGACGTAGAATGCTGGACAGGAATCTATGTCCTCGTCCTCGTAGACCATGTCGATGGTGACCCTGCTGACGTACATGGACTGCACCCTGGAGACGTAGAGCGTGTGGTCCCCCACGGGTATCCTTATATCTGATTCCTTGGGATGTTTGACCGACACGGGGACCAGGGCGGGACCCATGCACGCCGTGCACACGCGGTAATCCTGACCGCTGGATATGATGAGATCCCTTACATCATCATCTACCGTTATTACCATGGGAGGGGTGAAAGTATGCTCTCATAAAACCTTATTGCATCAACCCCGGGAGAAGAACCTCTCGACTTCGCCGGACGGATCGGACGTGGGAACGGACGCTATACCCTTCGCGGATGCGACTCTGCCGTCCAGTATCACGGCGGCTCCGCGGTCCGTCCCTGACCTGATCAGGCGGCCGATCGCCTGCCTCATCCTCCTCTCCGTGGGGGTGGCCACCGCACGGTCCCATCCTCTCCCGAACCTGTAATCATAGTACCTCACAAGAGCCTCCTGCCTGGCCGTCGGGCGTGGATAGGGCATGCCGACCAGCACCGCCAGCTCCAGGTCCTTCCCCGGGAAGTCCAGCCCTTCACTGACCCTGCCCCCTGCCACCGCGAATATCACGCTCCCGGGGGATGAACGGAATCTTTCCACGCAGTCCATCAGGTCTGAATGAGGCATCCCCCTCCTCTCGAAGACGATGTCCCTTCCCAGTCTTTCCGGGATGCCGTCCTCTAGGAACCTGTCCATCATCCCGTAGGACGGGAAGAACACCGCAGTGCTCCTGTGGACGCTGCCCACCACCCCGACCAGGTACTCCTGTATCCTCCGCACGTTATCCGGATCCGCGTGCATGTCCGAGAACCTGGTGGACACGTCGTCCGTACGCAGCACCAGGAGATTCTCCTTTGGGTAAGGTGACTCGAAACGTCTGCAGACAGCGTCATCGAGGCCCAGCTCCTCCGCGTACTCACTTAGCGGTTCCAGGGTCCCGGACATGTGTATCGAAGAGTGACAGCTCCTGAACGGTTCCGCGGCGGGGGCGGGATCCAGACAGTACGACAGGAAACCCGGGTTCTTGCCTCCGGTCACCAGTTTCACGTAGATGTCATCCTCTGCGGAAGTCCATTCAAGAAGGAATCTGCCCAGGGACCCCATGTAAGAGCGCGGAAGCTTCCTGAGGGACCTCTTGTGATCGGAGACCATCGCTCCCAGCTCCGTCAGCTTCCTGTACATTGACCCCAATGCCAAGGATGACGCCCCGAGACGGTACATCATCTCGTCCTCGAGGAAGTTCGGCGGGAGGATCCCGTCGTCCTCTATGACATACTCCCTGGCCGCCTCGGCCATGCACTCGCCCATGGCGGACGTCAGATCGGACACCGAGAGGCCATCCCGTAGCTCGGGGTCATCCCATTCTCCGGCCTCGCGTTCGCATAAATCCAGAGCCCCCATTGTGTATTCATGGGTCATGACCTCCCTCAGGTACTCGGGCAGATTATGGGCCTCGTCGGCTATTATCACGATCTCCCCCAGAGGCGCACCCAGCCAATCCAGGAAATGCCTTAGTATCCGGGGCATGAGGACGAACGAGTACGGAGCGGTAACCAAGTCAGCCTGGGGCAGCATGAGCTTGGCCGCCTCGTAAGGGCATATCCCGAGATCCATACAGTGAGAGGAGAACGCTTCGGGGTCGGGCATGAAATCCCTGCAGTATTCCAGAAGGGCCCCGAGATCCGCGGAGGCCATGTTGCCGTAGTGGCTGCAGCCGCAGACTCCGTCCTTCTCCTTCTTATACTCCGAGCACAGACGGGACAGCTCCTCGGATGTCCCTATAGCCAGCTCCGGATCCTCCGCCATCATGGGGCAGTTGGAGGCGCTGCGGCCCTGCACCGCCATGCCGAAGACCCTCTCCTTGGAGGATATGGCACGCAGCTCCCTGAGGACCTGTCTCTGCTGGGATTTGGTACGGGTGAGGAAGACCGTCTTACGGCCGGAGCCCAGCGACGCCTCCAGTGCCCCCACGATGGAGCACACGGTCTTGCCCGTGCCGGTGCCCGACTCGAGGACGGCGGAACATCCTTTGGTAACAGAATCGGAAATGAATGCCACCAGGGGGCCCTGGTCACCGATATGGACATAGGGGAACAGGTCCATGCCCCCTGTACGACGTCGGCGGTTATAAACCGGGTCCGGGGGGATGACCGAAATTACTCTCCCCTACGCCAGATGTCATCGGGGAGGTCGTCGTAGAGCGACTGGGACCCTCCCTGCGAGGAGACCGAGTCTTCAGAGCCCTCCATGAGCTCCCCTATCCTCTCGCGCCTGAAGATCCAGTAGTGTATCCTCCATTCCCTGCCGTCGTAGAGGGTCGTCTCCTCCCTTTCAGTGGTCAGGATGCCCGCGTCCTCGAGCATGTAGAAGGCGTCGCGGTCCTCGGGCTCAAGGACGTTGTCTATGATCCTGTCGGAATAGCCGAAGAAGTTCAGAACGCGCTGAGCAAGGTCGTTGGCCTGCTCCTCCAGCATACCCTTGTTGTCGATGCTGTTCTTTATAGCCGTGGTCAGCTCCTCTACCGTGATCATTGACGTCTCTCCAAGTGCCGAAGCGCTGAAAGGTTTAATAACCCTTCCCGAGGAGAAGGGTTTTTAGGCTTCACACCAGGTCCACGAACTTCGCGTCCGGGGAGCCGGACGCGGCCCGGACCCTCTCGAGCAGCTCGGGCGTTATCGCCTGATCAATACCCATGACCATAATGGCCGTGCCTGCGGGCCCGTCCCTGCCGACGGTCATCTGACCTATGTTGATGCCGCTGTCGCCGAGTATCTTGCCGACGGCCCCGATGACGCCCGGGGCGTCCTTGTAGCGGACATAGAGCATGTCCTGCTCCATGGGTATCTCGAAGGAGTACTCGTCAAGACCCACCAGGCGGGGTATGTTGGCGAAAACCGTTCCACGCAGGACGTATGAGTCCTTGCCGGAAGCTATCTTGAGCTCGATGGTGCTGGAGTAGACGGGGGAGTCTTCCCTCTTCGATTCGGTCACCGCGATGCCCTTGCCCTTGGCGATTGACTGGGCGTTGATCGCGTTGACGTTCTCGGAGCCCACCACGTTCCTCAGTATCCCCGTGAGGGCGGATATCGTGAGCATCTTGGTGTTCTTATCCGCCAGTTCGCCGCAGTAGGTGATCTCCATGCTGTTTATCGGCCTGTTGCCGTTGATCTGGTGGGCGAACACTCCTAGGTTCTCGGCCAGGGGCGCGAAGGGCGCGGTGTCCGGATCCAGCTTGCCGCGGGGGGCGTTGATCGCGCCCGCGATGCTGCCCTCTTTCAGGTATCTGATCACCTGCTCGGCTATCTCCACGGCCACCCTCTCCTGGGCCTCCACGGTGCTGGCCCCCAGGTGGGGGGTGGTCACCAGGTTGTCCAGCTCCAGAAGCTTCTTCTCGGCCTCGCAGAGGGGCTCGCTGCACCAGACATCGAAAGCCGCGCCCGCGATGACCTTCTCCTTCAGTGCCGTGTAGAGGTCGTCCTCGTTTACGATGCCTCCGCGCGCCACGTTCACCAGAAGGGCCCCGGGCTTCATCATCTTGAACTGGGGAATGCTTATCATGTTCCTGGTCTCGGGGAGCAGCGGGGTGTGGATGGTCATCACGTCGGATATCCTCAGGACCTCCTCCAGGTCCGTGAGCCTGACGCCTATGCTGTCCGCGACCTCCTTCGGCAGGAACGGATCGTAGCCGACCATGGTCATGTTGAAGGCCCTGAGGCGCTTCGCGACCTCCCCTCCCACGCGACCGACCCCTATGATGCCTAGGGTCTTCCCGTTGAGCTCCACGCCGGTGAACTTGGACCTCTTCCACTCGCCCCTGTGCAGGGACTCGTGGGCGAAGGGTATGTTCCTGCAGAGCGAGAGTATCATCGCGCAGGAGTGCTCGGCGGCTGAGATTATGTTGGCGGCGGGGGTGTTCATTACCAATATGCCCTTCTCGGTGGCGGCGGGGACGTCCACGTTGTCGACGCCCACGCCGGCACGTCCGACCACACGGAGTCCGCGGGCCGCATCCAGGATCTTCTTTGTCACCGTGGTGCCGGACCTTATTATGAGCCCGTCGTACTCACCGATTATCTCACACAGCTCATCCTCGCTGAGTCCCGTCTTAACATCCACCGGGATGCCGGAATCTCTGAGGATCTTTAGGCCCTCTTCGGACAGAGGGTCGGATACGAGTATCTTCATTGAATCTCCTCCAACGTTTCGTCCATCACCGACAGCAGCTCCTTAAGCCTTGCTAGGGTTATGTCTCCCATGTGTCCGATCCTGAACGTTGTCTGTTTGACATCGCCGTAGCCGTTGGATATCTCGTACCCTTTGGCCTTCAGCGCTGAATGGAATCTGTCGAAGTCCATGTCACCGCGGTTGATGACGCCTATGGTGTTCGACCTGTACCCCTCCTCGGGGAATATGCCGCAGTGCTTCGCCGCCCAGCTCCGGACCGCGTCCCCCATCTCGCGGTGCCTCCTGTATCTGGCGGCCATCCCCTCGGAGAGTATGCGGTCCATCTGGAAGTCAAGGGCGTACATGAGGGAGACGGGAGGGGTCGTCAGGGCGTAGTTCTCGGCGCTATTCTTGCGGAGCTTCGCCAGGTCGGTGTAGAACCCTCTGTTCCTGACCGATGCCGACCTCTCGAACAGCCTATCGCTCACCGCCATGAAGGCCAGGCCCGGCGGCAGTGCCAAGGCCTTCTGGGTCCCGAAGACGAGAGCGTCGGGGCACAGCCTCTTCATCTCCAGATCCATGGCGAAGGCCGAGGTCACCGCGTCGACGAATACAAGCGAGTCTGGGTTCTGCCTCCTGACCTCCTCGGCCAGGGCCGTGGAGTCGCCGAACACCCCGGTGGAGGACTCGTTGCTGACCCAGTGGACGGCTTCCGTCCCTTCGGACACCTTGCCCTCGATGTCGCCGGGCCTTACGGCCTTGCCCCAGGGAACCCGAACCTCGTCGACGGTCTTGCCGTTGAGCTTCGCTATCTCTATGAACCTGTCGCCGAAGGAACCGTTGGTCAGGCCGAGGGACCTCTCCTTCACGCCGTTCCTGACAGCGCCTTCCAGGAAGATTGATGCGGACCCTCCGACCAGAAGTATCTCCATGTCCGTGTCCAGGGCCTTTCTAATCTTCTCCATGATGTCCCCGTGGAGCTTCTTGTACTCCTTGGAACGGTGCGTGATCATGGGCCTAGTCATCGCCTGCAGGACCTCAGGCTCTACGTTTACCGGTCCCACTGTGAACAGTTTCCTACTCAAGTTTCTCCCTCAAGGCATAGTGCGCGCCCCCGTCCCTCGGCGGGACTGGAACGATTATGGTTCGCAATAATCGAACCCATATAAAGAAATGCGTGCGGGAGGTTGTGTGCGCGACGCGTTCAGTGCCCTTTGAGCGCGTTGATGCATTTCTTTATGCGTGAGAAGCCTTCGATTATCTGATCCTCGCTGGTGGCGTAGGATATCCTGAAGAACCCCTCCCCGCTTGGTCCGAACGCGGCGCCTGGGGTAACGGCCACATGGCCCTCCTTGAGAAGATACGCGGCCAGTTCCACGGACCTCATGTGCACATCGTACCTGGGGAAGAGATAGAACGCCCCCTGGGGCACGTTGCACTCGAGCCCTTTTATCTCGGCTATGAGGTCTAACGCCAGATTCCGGCGCTTCTTGAACTCGGCTACCATCTCGTCACGGCGGTCCTGGGGGCCCCTCAGGGCCTCCACCGCCGCGGGCTGTGTGAAAGAGGTGCAACAGGTTATGGAATGGGTCTGAAGCTTGTTGACCGCGAGTATGTCGGCCTCCGGGGCGATCATCCAGCCGACCCTCCATCCTGTCATGGCATACGTCTTGGACAGTCCGGACACCGTGAGGGTGCGGGAGAACATGCCGGGAAGGGAGGCGATTGATGTGTTCTTCGCCCCGTCGTAGACTATGCTCTCGTAGATCTCGTCGGACATGACGTAGATGTCGTTCTCAATGGCCAGCTCGGCTATGGCCTTGATGGTCGACTCGGGGAGGACGGTGCCCGTCGGGTTGGAGGGAGTGTTCAGGATTATCATCTTGGTCCGCTTGGTGATGGCCTTGGCCAGATTGGCGGGGTCCATTATGAAATCGTCCTCGAACCTCGTGGGCACGTACTTGGGGACCGCCCCGGCTAGGCGGATGCATGCCTCGTAGGATACCCAGGAGGGATCGGAGAGTATGACCTCGTCGCCGGGATCGAGGTAGGCCAGGGCGATCATGAAGATGGCTTGCTTGGTGGGGGTGACCAGGACGTTGTTGGGGCTGCAGGGTATCCCGGATTCGGAGGACGCGCGATCGGCTATGGCGCACCTGAGCTCCGGTATCCCGGCGGACGGCGTGTAGTGGGTGAACCCTCCCCGGAGGGATTCCACGCATGCGTCGACTATGTTCTCCGGAGTGGAGAAATCCGGCTCGCCCATGGAGAAGGATATTATGTCGACGCCCTCAACCTTGAGCTGACTGACCATATTGGAAATGTTAACCGTCCCCGATACAGGTATTTCCTGAAGCCTCTTGGATACCATGGCAACGACCCTAACTCTTGCATCTAAATATTCTTTGCTACAGAACCTCTGCGGGCCCTCAGGTTACGAGGTCCTTTAGCCTCCCCTCGGAAGCGGCTCCGCGTATGTCCATTGCTATCCTGCCACCGGTGCTGAGCCCGGGGTAGATCAGGTCCGCATACGGGGATCCCGATACGAACGGGTTGGTTCCGGCGACTATCCGCGTGGATATCTCGAAGACCTTGAACTCCAGTTTGTCGGTGACTACTGTCTCGAGACAGAACGGGCCCCACATGCCGCCGAAGAGCTCATAGGAGCGGTTGACGACCTTCTCCGCCATTTCGAAGGCCTTCGGAAGAAGGGACTCCCTTATGACAACCGGCGTGTTACCGGTGACGACGAACGAAGGGTACAGTCCGTGCCTCTTGGCATCCTCGATGGAACCCAGCTTGTACATCTCATCTATGTTGCTCTCGTCCCTGCGGTCTATGGACAGGAGCTCCACGGAACCGCCCGCGGCGCATCTGTAGCCGTCCTTCTTGTTAGCGTCGTAGAAGAAGTGCAGATAGTATCTGGTCCCCAGGCAGTATTCCTGTATGGTGTAGGGCTGGGTGTTGTCGATGGACATCTTGAAATCGGGGTAGTCCTTGGCTATGAAGAACCCCCTGCCCCCCTTGGCGCCGTGGTACTTGACCATGACCGGCTCGCTGATCTCCCTGGCGTCTGTGAATATGCGGGGCATCGCAACGCCGGCGGAGGTTATCCACTGCCTCTGGCTGTCCCTGTCGGATTCCCATTGGAGGACGGAGCGGTTGCCGTAGGAAGGGATCTGGTATTCCTCGAACTTCTTGTATCCCATGTACTCCACGAAGGACCCGTGAGGTATCACGACGACGTTCCTGTCGTGCAGCTCGCCCACGCGGGACTCCATATCGTCGAAATCGCTGTACCTTATTATCTCGTCAGGCTTCGCCAGAGGGAAGGCGTCGTAATGCTTCGTGCTGTGCGAGATCGTGAGGCCCAGCGTCTTGAAGCCCAGTTTGCGGGCGCCGTGGAAGATCTGCAAAGATGAATGGGAGCAAAGGGTGGCGATCGTAAGATCATCTGTGTCATACCCCTCCAGGATCTCGTCGATCTTCTTCTTGGGAACCATATCATTGGATAGGTCTTATGGATTTAAACATTGGGTCGCAACTATGATGCTGTGGGTTCTTTCGGCCACCCCCTGCGACATATTATTAACCACCGGGAGGATTGATAAAACCTGTGCGCGGCACAGAGGTCGATAGAATGAAAGATGAAGAACTAACACCCCACCTCGAAGAACTGAAAAGGGTGCTTGAAGGAAAGGTCGACGAAGAAACGCTGCTCAGGGAGCTGGATGTCTATCTGAACTCCTACAAGGTCTCGGCGGAGGCCGCGAAGAGAGGCATAATCAGGAAGTACGGCGACGGCGAGACGGGATTCGTGACAGCCGAGTCGATCATCAAGAAGATCGGGGACCTGAAGGGTACCGAGCAGAACGTGGACATAATAGCCAAGGTTATCTACGTGGAGAACAGGGAGATAACCGCCCGCGGAGCCAAGAAGAGCATAGTGTCCGGGATACTCGGGGACGAGACCGGAACCGCCTCTTTCACGATATGGGAGGATACGGGCCTGGATGTTCAAAAGGGGGCCGCGTACGCTTTCCGCAGCGCCTACACGAAGCTTTGGAACGAGCGCATCCAGATAAACATCGGGAACCGCGGCAGGGTGGAACCCTCCGACATGAGGATCGATCTACCCGAGAGGACCTACTCCATGGACACCTCGGAGGCCAAGATAGGGGACCTGAAGGAGGGCATGGGCAACGTAACCGTAACTGGGCGCATACTGTCCGTGGAGACCAGGAACATCAACGTCAAAGGGGAGCCCAAAACCGTCTATTCCGGAATGATGGCCGATGACAGCGGGAAGGTACAGTACTCCGCATGGAACGACTTCTCCCTCAGGCAGGGGGAGACGGTCTGTATCAAGAACGCGTACATCCGCTCCTGGAAGGGTATACCTCAGCTCAACCTCGGGGACAGATGCGAGGTCAGCCGGGTCGATGACACCTTCGAGAACATAGAGGACGGGACCACCAGGAAGACCATTGGTGAGATCGTTAGCATAGGCGGAGGTCTTGATGTGGAGATAACCGGAACCGTGGTGGACCTCAGGCAGGGCAGCGGGCTCATAAAGAGGTGCCCGGAATGCAACCGCTCGGTTCTGAACGAGGAATGCGCCGCACACGGCAAGGTCGTGCCGGTGCCGGACCTGAGGATGAAGCTGACCGTCGACGACGGCACCGGAGCCATAAGCGCCATCGTCAACCGGGACTGCACGGAGAGGCTCACAGGGATAACATTGGATGCCGCGCTTGGCCTTGCCAAGGCCCGCGGGGACGGCGAGATGGTCGCCAGGTCCATGGCCGAGGTGATGATGATGAAGAGGGTGAGCATCACCGGCAACGTGATGAGCGATGAGTACGGCCCCATGATGATCGTCCGCAGGGCCCGCGAGGAGAGGGTGGACATCGAGGCCGAGGCAGGAAAGCTTCTCGACGCCGTGGAGGGAGCGCTTTGAAGATCAGGGAGACTGCGTGGAGGCTGTTCTCGACCGAGATGAACAGCTCCTCCCTTGAGAAGAAGGGGACGGAGGAGAAATCCCCGTCGTATCTCGTGACGCGCCTGGGGGCCATGGTCAACCGCGTACTGGTGGCCGGCGTGCTGACTGAGAAGGAGAACGTTGGCTCGGAGGACGAGCCCATGTGGAAAGCCAGGATAGAGGACGTCTCCGGAAGCTTCTTCGTCAACGTCGGCAGGTTCCAACCCGAGGCCGCGGCCGCCATGGCCGACCTGGAGGTCCCGTCCTTCGTCGCCGTGGTGGGCAAGGTCAGGACATACACCACCGACGACCAGAGGGTATTCGTTTCCGTCCGCCCCGAGAGGATAGTCACCATAACCGAGGAGACCCGCAAGCGCTGGGTGCTGGAAGCCGCCCAGTCGATGTGGAAGAGGATCAACGACATGAAGAGGGCCCTGGCTGTTCAGGACGCTTCCGCGGAGGACCTCGTGGCCAAGGGGTTCTCCCCCCAGGAGGCGGAGGGCATCGTTCTGGCGCTTGACACGTACGGATTCCCGGATTCCGTTTCCTATCTGAAGAGCATACAGGGGGCCATGAGGATGCTACTACCCGACCGCAACGTGGACCTGGGCCTGCCCGAGGACCTCTCGGACTACCCGGACGAGATGGATATCGGAGACGGGGAATCCTCCGCGGACAGAGAGGATGTCATAATGGGTCTGCTCGAGGAGCTGGATACCGACGGGAAGGGTGCGCCCAGGGACGAGCTCGAGAGAAGGGCCGAGGCCGAGGGTATATCGGGCACGGAACTGGAGGAGATCTCCAACGCCCTCATGGACAAGGGGCTTGTCTACGAACCGAACCTGAGATACCTGAAACGCATCTGACGAACGAAGGGGGCTCCGGCCCCCGCCTTACCCCTTTCGCTTTCGGGGCGCTCATCTGTACATCACGGCAGAACCGTACCCGACGACGCTTCCCCTGTCACAACCCAAAGAGTCCCAGGAGTCCATGTACTTCAGAATCTCGGCGCGGGATGGAGAGGATGCCATCATGACCGCGGCCGTCGGCCCGTAACCGCACATGGATATGCCGCGGCTCATCACCGCGGTGTACATGCCGTGAACATCCAGGCGCGAAACGCTGTCCATCACCATGCCGTCAAGCGTCCGTGCCCTCTCCCTGCTTATGTAGTGAGAGAGGTCGCTGGAGGCTATCAGGACTGCGTCCGTGCCTCTGCAGGCATGGGCCAGGGCTGTTGCCAGCCTTTGGGCGGAGCCGATGTCCTGACGCCTCATTATGACGGGGACTATCTTCGGATCGGGGTCTATGTACTGTATGAACGGGACCTGGACCTCCACTGAGTGTTCGAGGCTGTGGGCGGCGGGGCTGTCGGGTATCATCTCCCTGAGCCTCTCGGCTATGCCCCGGTGTATTCCGCAGGCGCCCAGGGGTGTGACGTACTCCTCCCCGCACATGACCGCATCGAAGGGCACGCCGTGATGGTCGGGACCGACTATCACGTAGGCCTCCGGGAGCCCGTCCTCCCTTATCCTGGAGAAAGTGTGCGCAGCGCACATCCCGGAAGCACGGTAGCCTGCATGTGGAGAGAGCGCGGCGACGATGCTGCGCTCGGAACCTGTGTTCTTGAGAGGACCTGGGCCGAGACGGTGGCCGAAACAGAAGTCAAGCTCCCTCAGGAGTGCAACCCTGTCGGCCGGATAGAACCTGCCTGCCACTGCGGGATAGCGCATAGCGGAATAATGGTGTTTGGAGTAAGTAGTTTTTCGCCTGGGATATCAGAGCTTCGCTTCGAAGTCCTCGATCTCCATCTGGAAGTCCGAGGGGTCCTTGAGCTTGCCCTTTGCAAGGAGGACCTCCCTGGTGAGGAGCCAGTATATGCACGCGAGGGCACGCCTCCCCTTGTTGTTTGTGGGGATGACGAGATCGACGTTCCTGGTCTCGTTGTTGGCATCGCACATCGCGACTATGGGTATCCCCAGGTTGAGGGCTTCGTTGAGGGCCTGCTTGTCCGCGGCGGGGTCGGTGACCACGAGGACATCGGGCTCTATGAAGCCGGGGTTGGCGGGGTTCGTAAGGGTACCAGGTACGAAGCGGCCCGCGAATGCGGGGGCACCTATGGCCTTGGAGAACTCCCTGGCAGGCCTCTGGCCGTACTGTCTGGCGGAGACCACCAGGACCCTCTTGGGATCCACGCGGGCCAGGAAACTGGCGGTGGCCCTTATCCTCTCATCCGTCTTCTTGACATCAAGGACGTATAAGCCGTCCTGCCTCACCTTGTAGATGAAATCCTTCATGTCCGCGCTTTTCTGCTGGGTCCCGATGTGCACACCGGAAGTGAGGTAGATGTCCTCGGCGACCAGCAAGTCAGTGTTTTCCGCTTCACTCATGTAAAAACCTCTTTGTCAATCCCTTATAACGGTTATAGGGACCATGTCCTTCTCGAACTCCAGCATGGCAATGTCGATCGGGTCCAGCATGTCCCCCGGATAATCCACCAGTACGGGCGCGCCGTAGGATATCTGGAGAGCCCTGGAGCCGATGATCCTTGCTTTCTCGAATCTAGTGTACTTCATGTGGGTTCACCTAGGATTGAGCCTTATAGCAAGGTCTCGATTATAAACCTTTGCGCGGGGGAAGACCGTTCCTTTATTTTTACTGTTAGTTGATGCACAAACAACGCCCGCGCGCGAGGGAACAGTAACCCTTTTTTACGCGTAAAGGATTGGCATGCCCATGCAGGACGAGTTGGTCAGATGCGCAGCCGCGTTCCTCCGAAACAAGGGAAAGAACGTCGTCACCGAGAAGGAGTTCCTCATGGGAGTCTCGATGGACCTCAGGTGGATGCCCTACCGGGATGCGCAGACCCTGCTGTCTGCCATGGTGAAGCACGGGGTGTTGGAGAAGGACGGCGAGTATCTCCGCCCCCTGTTCGACGAGTCTGCGATGGACCTCCCCGTCGCCTACCGCCCCCCTTCGGAACTTTCGGCCGCGGCCGCTAAAGCGGCCCGGGGGACCTCCGCGGAACCCGAGGATCTTTTCCAAAAGCTCATGGGGACCGCCGAGGGGATGGGGATCCCGAAGAAGACGTTCCTCGCATCCAGCAACGGGATACAGAAGAAGATGAACGTGGACATAACCGTGGCGGGTATAATCGTCCTCAGGGATCACGGTGCCGATGTTTCGGGGTATGTCGGAGAGGCGTACAAGCGCCTCTCCGTCCGTTGATCACTCCTTCTTGATGAAGTGACTGAGGGTCATCCCGGCCCCTGACCCTGAGGATCCGGTTACGGCCCCTGCCTGAACAGTCTCCCTGAGCTTGACGTCCAGCGCCTTCTCGAGTTTTCTGACGAGCTTGTCGTCGGGTATCAGGCTGTTGGTCTCTACCTTGGCGATTATACCCTTCTTCTCGCTTATGGAGTTGGCGAACTCCTCCTGTTCCAGTCCCTTCCTCTCCCTGGCCTCCCTCACGATGCGCCCGTAATCCTCGACCATCTCGACCGATGCCGTTCCGGCGTAGACGTCCTTGGTCTGCATGCGCCTTTCGCGCCTCTGAAGACGTTCCTCTACCACAGAGGCTCCCATGGGTGCCCCGGTTCCGCTGCCTGATCTGAAATCATCCCCGAATCTGGCACAGTTCTGACAAACGTTGAGTTTCGTACCTTCAACTATCACGGCTTTGGTGAAGGGGACTTCCTTTCCGCACATTTCGCAGAGCATCGACATCCTAACTGCATGGTCGTAATTAAAATTGCTGTTCCGTGAGTTAGCGGCGAAAAGTAATAAAACGGTGCGCATATAGCCCCTAGCAGAGGCCTGGGAATGGATAAAGAACAGAATGATGAACTGACAACGGAGCTGAAGGCGAAGATAATCTCGCTGGAGGAGAGGAACGTCAGACTTATCGAGGACCTGCAGAACGCAGAGAACGAGAAGCGTTACTCGGAGAGCGAACTGTTCAGGCTCCAGAAGGACCTAACCAGGCTCAGGACGGAGATGGAGAGGCTCAAGAGCCCTCCGCTCATTGTCGGCACCCTCAGAGACGTCCTCCCGGACAACCGGGTGGTCGTGAAGAGCTCCACGGGTCCCGATTTCATAGTCTCCGTCTCGGAATACGTGCCCGAAGAGGATCTAATACCGGGATCGAGGGTCTCCCTGAACAAGCAGACGCTTGCGGTCATGAACGTGCTGCCTGCGCCGCTAGACCCTGTGGTCACGGGAGCCGAGATAATAGACAAGCCCGATCTGACCTACGACGACATCGGAGGGCTCAAACAGCAGATGATGGAGCTGAGGGAGGCCGTGGAGGATCCCCTGCTCAGACCCGATCTCTACGCCAAGGTGGGCATAGACCCTCCGAAGGGCGTACTGCTGGTCGGACCCCCCGGCACAGGCAAGACCCTGATGGCCAAGGCCGTGGCCAACGCGACCGAGGCGACATTCATAAGGCTGGTCGGATCCGAGCTCGTGCAGAAGTACATCGGAGAAGGCGCAAGACTGGTCAGGGAGCTGTTCGACCTTGCCAAGGAGAAGGCCCCCAGCATAATATTCATAGACGAGCTGGACTCCGTCGGGGCCAAGAGGCTCGACGTGGCTACCTCCGGAGACCGCGAGGTCCAGAGGACCCTGATGCAGCTGCTGGCCGAGCTCGACGGATTCACGCCGACCAGCAACATAAAGATAATCGGCGCGACGAACCGGCCAGACATACTTGACGATGCTCTCCTCAGGCCCGGGAGGTTCGACAGGATAATAGAGATAGGGCTCCCGGACATGGAGGGCAGGGAGGAGATCTTCAGGATCCACGTATCAGGCATGAACACCGACGACGATGTCATCGTAAGGACTCTCGCCGACATAACCGAGGGGTCCTCCGGCGCGGAGATAAAGAGCATCTGCACGGAAGCGGGCATGCTGGCGATACGGGACAACCGCGACACGGTCACGATGGACGATTTCTTCAGAGCGAAGACGAAGGTCCTGGAGGCCGGAAGGAACAAGGTCAAGCAGGCGCCGGCCTACATGTTCGGCTGATCATTGAGGGGGCGAGGCCCCCTCCTTTCTTTCAATCCTTTCCGGTATCGTAGTTCTCCGGATCCTCCCCTCCGAAGAAACAGAGCTGCGACGCGGCGTATATCTCTTCAAGACCTATGGCCTCCTGGGCGGATACCGCCCTCATGATACCGAATGTGCCTATGTTCTCCAAGGCCTTGAATAGCTCCATACCGACCACTGTCTGCGAGTTCGCGTCATCGTCCAGGAGGCTCCCGTACAGCGAATAGCCGTCCATGTGCCATCCCAGTATGGTCTCCATCTCCTCATCCTGCAGGACATCGGACTTCGAGAGGAGGTTGACCGTCGGCAGCTGTAGCCTGAACTGCACCAGCGCGGAAAGGGTCATGGAAGACACGAATCCGTTGGGAGTCCTGCATAACATCGGATCCGACAGGTATGCGATCATGCTCCTGTCCTTACCGAATGAGTCGATTATGACGCCGGAAGATTCCCTGAACGTGAAAAGCTCCAACTGCCCTGGAGTGTCCAAGAGGACGTAGGAGGTCTTGTAGGTGTCCAAAACCTCTTTGACCTTCCCTATGTTGACCGCTATTAGGTCCGCCGCCACCACCTGAGCCCCATTGGGTCCCAGACCGTACTCCTCCATTACCTCCGATATGGACAGCCATTCCCTGATGTCTATGTCCGCCTCGTAAGGCAGTGAATCCACACCGGGGTCCAGATTGACGGTTATGGCATCCACGCCGCTGTAATCCAACCACTCCTTGTAGGCCTGTACCAGAGTGCTCTTACCGCTTCCCGCCGTCCCGACGAAGTAGATGTTCCTCATTGTGCTCTCCCGACCATATCCTCTCCAGACCTAAACTTCTTTGCTTTGCACCCACGCGCTGGACGAAAGTATAAACTAATAAAACGTGGGTTTACCCCGCATGATTGAGACCAATAAACATAACGCCTCGTTCGCCCTGCTGGGGATTGTCGGCGTTGTGTTGTTCGTAGCCGCGTGGATAATCGCGGCCTCCACCGATACATCCTGGGTCTTCGGGAAGGACTCCCTCTATGAACTGGGAGTGTCCTCCACGGATGCCAGGTTCTACTTCAACTACGCCTGCATGATATGCGGCGTTCTGATGGCGGCTTTCGGGCTGGGACACGCGCTCGCTAGGAAGAACCCCGGGGTAATGACTTCCGGCCTCCTGCTGGCGATCGCAGGCGTCTTCCTGCTTCTGACAGGAATATTCGTCAAGGAGCCTGGAAACGACAGCCTCCACATGTTCTGCGTCGTGATGCTCGGGTTCCTGGTCCTGGCGGCCCTGGTCGCCATGGCCTTCGGTGATTGGAAGGACGGCAAGGTCCTGCCCGCCGGTTTCTCCGTGATATGCATAATAGCCGCAGCGACATTCGTCGCGACCACGCCCTCCGCCTCTTGGTCGGCCGCGGCGTTCCTTATAGGATGTCTTTGGATAATTGTCCAGTCCGCCAAGATGGCGCTGGACTGATGTATTGGAAGGTTTTGAAATGAGAGATATACCGGGCAAAGTTAAAACCGCGGGCATGCTGGGCATGCTGGGCGGTGTGATATGCATCGTGGGGATGGTGCTGGGTTTCGCACCCGAGACCGAAGCGGTCGTTAATATGGGTCTGTGCATGCTGGCGGCAGTTTTGTTCTTCGCCGTCGCAGGCGCGTTCAGGTCCGGAGGGCCCTGGACCTGGGACACCCTTATGCTGATGACGTTTCTGTGCGCGGGCGTGACCGTTGCAGTGACCGTACTGGGTTCCTTCGAACTCTATCTCGGAGCCCTGCTGGTCCTGATATCCGTCATCCTGATACTGGTTGCCGCGTGCCCCAACACGAAGCGCTGGATAACGGCCGACAGGAACTGAATCGATCTTTTCCCTTCCGGACGGGCCAGTCCCGTCCGGAAGCATTCCTGTTTAACCATTTTCCTGGACGATACCAAGAAACGATAAGCTTTTTTATTCAGCAACAACATCATGGGTTGATGGACGAGAAATACGCCTTCGCGCTGAGGAAGATAGCCCTCTTGGGAGGAATGGATGATTACATAGCGGTCTCATCCCGTGAGCTGGGAGAGGCCCTTGACATGAGTCAGCAATCCGCATCGAAGAGGATATTGGAGCTTCTCGAAGAGAAGTACATAGTGCGGGATCTCGGCGCCAGGAGACAGCGCATAAAGCTGACGCAGAAAGGAGTGGAGGAACTCAAGAAGGTCTATACCGAATACCGTCGCATATTCGAGCTCACGGACCACGTGACGATTCACGGGACCATAGTAACTGGCATGGGGGAAGGCGGATACTACATCTGCCAGAGGCCCTACATGGACCAGTTCAAAGACAAACTGGGATTCTCGCCGTTCGAAGGGACGTTGAACATAAAGGTGGACAAGGAGGATATCGGGAAGCTCGAGGTCATCAAGGGCACTTCCGGACATACGGTCAGCGGCTTCACCAGCGATGGCAGGAGCTTCGGGGACGTCATCGCCTACAAGGCGAAGATCCGGAACATAGACTGCGCGATAGTCATACCCGAGAGGTCCCACTACCAGGACATAATCGAGATCGTCTGCCAGTACCATCTGAGACGCACTCTCAGCATCGGCGACGGCGACCGCGTCGAAGTAAGGGTCGAGGTCTGATCATCCCAGCAGGTTATTGATCACCGAGGTGAACACGGCCCTTCCGTCCCCTTCCTCGGTATCGTACCCCCGGGTCCAGTCGGGGTGGGTGAACCTGGTCATCGCACGCTCCGGGTGGGGCATCAGCCCCAGCACGTTGCCCGAACTGTTGCATATCCCGGCTATGTCCGAAACCGATCCGTTAGGGTTCCAGGGGTATTCGGGTTCCTCCCCGTCCTCCCCCGTGTATCTGAACACTATCTGGTCATTGTCCTCGAGCTTCCACACGAAATCCGCATCCATGCTCATGAGCTTCCCCTCTCCGTGGGCGGAGGGGAACATCAGCACCTTCTTCCTAGGTATGTCGGAGGTGAATGTGCAGTTCCTGCGGTTGTCGTTCCTGAGCAGGGTGGGCCGGCATTCAAATCTCCCAGAGTCGTTGTTGTAAAGGGCCGCGGTAGGAACCGACGTCATGGTGGTTTCGATCGCGGGCAGCAGCCCGAGCTCCACCAGAACCTGGAATCCGTTGCACACTCCCAGCATGGGTTTGTCGGACTCGTCGAAAGCCTTTATCTCGTGGCCCACGGCGGCCTTTATGCGGGCGGCGAATATCGCTCCCGCACGGACGTAGTCTCCGGCGGAGAAGCCGCCCGGCAGCGCCAGTATGTCGTAGTCTTCCAGATTACGTCTGGTGTCCGAAGGGGAGAGTTTCGCCAGCTGTTTGAGATGCACCTTCTCGGGTGTCGCACCTACCATGCGGAATGCCTCCGCCATCTCATCCTCGCAGTTGGTCCCCTCTATCCTGAGAACGCAGACCTTGATGTCCTCCGGCTTCATTCCTTGACACCTCCCATTATCTTCCATATGGGGTCGCTCCAGGCCTTCCTGAGGTCACCTACGCTGAGGTCCACCGAGGCCTCCGGGATTAGGAGGCTGTCCCCTCCTGTCCTTCCTATGCAAACGGCCCCGTTGCCCAGAAGACTGCTGAACTGCTCAGCGTCAGACTCCCTGACCTCCGCTATCCAGCGGGTGTTGCTCTCGGAGTAGAGCTTCCTGAGTATGCCGATGTCCCCCATCCCGGAGAGGTCCAACCTCGCGCCTATGCCTCCCGAGATGCACATCTCGGCTGTCGCCACGGCCAGTCCTCCGTCGGAGCA
Source organism: Thermoplasmatales archaeon (assembly GCA_012515075.1). Taxonomy (GTDB): domain Archaea; phylum Thermoplasmatota; class Thermoplasmata; order Methanomassiliicoccales; family Methanomethylophilaceae; genus JAAYZC01. The sequence goes on along the minus strand of JAAYZC010000059.1, from coordinate 12,399 downwards.
GTCGTGGCAGGAGCGTACCAGCCTTCCGTTCATTGCGTCCAGCAATCTTTCCGATAGCGTCCTAAGGGCCTTGGCGTCCACATCGGGCACTGCCCCCTCACGGCCTCCGTACTTCCGGAACAGGAGGGATGCCCCCATCTCGTCCTTCGTCTCTCCGATGAGGAAGAGGAGGTTCCCCTCCTCCTTGATATCCGCTGTTACGGATTTCCTGAAATCGTCTATGAGCCCGCATCCCATCACCATGGGGGTTGGCAGGATGAACACCCCGCCGGGGGCCTCGTTGTAAAGGCTGACATTGCCCGAGGGAATGGGTATCCTCAAGGCCGAGGCGAGCTCCCCGATCCCCCTCACGGCCTCCCTGAATTCACCCAGCCTTTCGGGCTTCTCCGGATTGCCGAAGTTAAGACAGTCCGTAAGGGCGTTGGGCCTTGCTCCAACGGCGACCAGGTTGCGGCAGGCCTCGTCTATCGCGGCCTTCCCGCCCTTGTACGGGTCCGCCGCCGTGAACCACGGGTTGCAGCCGATGGCGGCCGCCAGACCCTTGTACCTTCCGGGAACGGGCATGAGGACGGAGGCGTCGCCGGGCCCGGTCCTGTTGAGCCTGCCCACCATCGGACGTACGATGGTGGAGGCCCTGACCTCGTGATCGTACTGTCTTATGGCCCACTCCTTGGAGGCCACGTTCAGATCGGAGAGCAGCGTGAGTATCACCTCGTTGTCGGAAGGGAGGTCCGGGAAGACCTCCTTCTCCTTGGATGAGACCTCAGGCAGCACATAGGGCCGGTTGTAAACCGGGCCGACGGTCAGGAACTTCAGGTCCATGTCGAATATGACCTCCCCTCCCCAGAAGAGACGGGTGCGAGGGACTTCCGTTGTGGTCCCTATCGGGGTCGCAAGAACGTCCCAGGAGTCGAATATCTCCAGTATCTTCGTAACGTTCTCGGGTTTGGCGGTCACCATCATGCGTTCCTGGGACTCGGAGACCCATATCTCCCAGGGTGCCAGCCCCTCCTCCTTCAAAGGGACCTTCTCCAGCTCTATGTCTGCCCCGCATCCGCCATCCAGGGCCATCTCGTCGACTACGCAGCTCAGCCCTCCTCCGCCGAGGTCCTTCATCCCCGTTATAAGATGCTGGGAGTTGACCTCGAGGCATGCATGCATCAGCGGCTCCTTGGTTATCGGATCGCCGAGCTGCACCGCTCCCCTGGAATCCTCTTCGGATGTGGATGTCAGGTCCGCAGATGCAAAGTTCACCCCGTGTATGCCGTCCCTCCCGGTGCGACCTCCCAGGAGTATCATCACCTCTCCGGGTCCGCCTGCGTGGTTGACCGCCAGGTCCTCCCTCTTCACGATGCCCAGACACGCCACGTTGACCAGGCAGTTGCCCACGTATCTCTCGTCGAAGAAGAAGCCGCCGGTTATCGTCGGTATGCCCACGCGGTTACCGTAATCCCTGATGCCGGACACCACGCCGTTGGCGAGGTAACGGGGGTGCTTTGTGCCCGGGGGCAGCTCCCCGTCGTAGTCCAGGGGGCCGAAGCACAGGGGATCCGCGAGCCCTATGGGCTGGGCCCCCATGCATATGACATCCCTTAATATTCCCCCTATCCCCGTGGCCGCTCCGCCGTAAGGCTCTATCGCGGAGGGATGATTGTGACTCTCTATCCTCAGCGCGTAGCCGTATTCGTCATCGAAAACCATGACGCCGGCGTCACCCTTCGACAGGATGTCCGAGCGGGCGATGGAGAATACGAACTCCTTGAGTATTGGTTTCGAGCTCTTATAGCAGCAGTGCTCGCTCCATGCCTGACCTATCGCCTGCAGCTCCACATCGGTGGACGTCCTGCCCTCCGCTTTGAAGTACTCCCTCACCGTCTTCATCTCGTCCAGGGACAGGTTAAGACCCATGTCGGATGATATCTGCATCAGCTCTTCGTCCGCGGCGTCCAGTATGTCGATGTCGACAAGAGGGAACGGAACATCGCGGGCCTTCATCAGCCTGTGGGCGGCCATTTTCTCATCTCACCGTGATGGAGTAGTTCTGTATGACCGGATTCGCCAGGAGCTTCCTGCACATGTCATCGGCGGCCACCCTGGCCGCCTCCGGATCCATCTCCAGCTCCATCTCGAAGACCTTCACAGACCTTACGCTCTTGACTCCGAGGAAGCCCAGGGACTCCAGGGTCTTCTTCGTGTTGCCGCCCTCAGGATCGGCCACGCCTTTCTTGAGTTCTATTCTTATCTCCACAGCTGCCATTGATGGAAGTATCGCTACCCCGTAATTAAAGGTTCCAATGTACGGGGACGTCAATCCTGAGATCTCTTCCTGGCGAAGATTAGGTACCCGGTGTGACCCAGCGTATCGAAGGACGGCCTCACCCCTCCGGGGTGCACCTCCAGCCCGCGCTGTATGTTCTCCAGGGCATGGACCTCCGCGGCCCCCCTCTCCCTCAGCGCGATAACCGCGGACTCGGCCTGGTTCGTGTTGGGAACGTAGACGCATATCCTTCCGCCGGCACGGAGACGGGGAAGCAGGTTGTCCATGGCCAGCCAGGGGTCGGGCATGTCCATCGTAAGCACATCGGCCGTGATGTCGGGGGACACCTCCTTCGCGTCCCCTATCGTATGGCTCCAGCATCTGTCGAGTCCCGTGCGCTTTATGTTCTTCAGGGCCCGCTGGACGTTGTCCTCCCTCATCTCCACCGTGTGCACATGCCCGCTCGGTGCCACAGCGGAAAGCAGCGCCGTGGTGAGACCGCCCGACCCCGCCCCGACCTCCAGCACGGTTTTCCCGCAGCGTATGTCGCAGTTCATGATTATCGTCGCGGCGTCCTTGGATGTGATTATCTGGGCGCCTCTGTCCAGGGACTCCATGAGTTCGGCCGTCCCGGGACGGAAGATGGTGTAGGCCCTCCCGGCCAGATCGATACGGGAGCCGTCGTCCAGGTCCATCAGACGCGATCCGTCGAGTATACCCATGGAGGGGATCTTCAGCATACCGTGGGCCAATCTGAGCCAGTGTCTCTTTCCCGACTGATCCAGAAGATAGATGGTCTCGTTCTCTTGGAAGGACATGTTCCTGCTGATGCCTTGGACCTGTTAAAATGTTCCGTCCGTCCGAACATCACCGGGCAGCCTGGGCAAAGGCAGAAACCCATTATATCCTGCCTCGGAGATTGAAGAACATGACCCGAGGGACCCTGGGCGTGATCCTCTGCCCTATTCTTGAGGACGAACTCATCTACAGTCTTTCCAATGATGCCGAGCCCAGAAGGCTCTTCGTCGTGGAGAACCGCTCTTCCGAGGATTTCAGGAGGAAGCTCGAGAGGAACGGGACGGAGTTCCTGCCAGTTGACGAATGGGGATTCTCCAGCGGCATGGAGGCCTTGCCCCGGGATGGCTTCAACATAGTCGTACTGGCCAAGGACCTGGGCCTTCACGCCGAACCCGAGACCCTCAGAGACGAGCTCAGGGAGACCATGCTGTTCATGCAGTCGAAGGTGGATGCCATAGCCCTTTACTACGGGCTCTGCGGCAACGCCAACCGGGATGTGGAGTCCTGGGGCTCCCAGCACCTGGACGTGCCCGTCTGCATCTTCAAGGACTCCCGCGGCGGCATCTGCGATGATTGCATATGCGTTGCCCTGGGCGGGACCGAGAGGTACTACGAGATGCAGAAGAAGAACGTGGGTGTGATGTACTACACCCCCGCCATGGCCACCAAATGGAGGGATTTCTTCTCCACCAACGAGATATTCAGAGGGGTGGAGGGCGGGGACTACACCCGCATGAAGCAGATATTCGACATGTGCGACTACCATGACGTGATGGAAATACCCACGGGACTTGGAGACGGGGAGGAGTCCAGGGCGGCCCTCAGGGAGTTCGCCGACGAGTTCGGATTCCGCATCAGGCGCCTGGACCCGGAGTACCTCACCCTGGAGCCCACCGATCTCATGTATGCCTCCTCCAAGGCCATGCTGGACCGGGGCCGCGGGCGCTCACATTGAGCGGGCTGCGTAGGCCACGGTGCTGGCGGGTTTCCCGCAGACTATGCAGCTCCCCTGGTACTCTTCCGCGGGATACGGCGTTCCCAGGAGCTTCAGTTCGAACCTGTCCTCGATTGCGTGCCCGCACTCCTCGCATCCGCACCATCCGAACCTCAGGGTTTTCTCGGGTATGGCGTCCAGGGACCCTATGTCCTGCACCGAGGCCCTCTGGGCCTCCCAGGCCTTCTCGTACATGGAAAAGGCTATGTCCCGGAGGACCAGCCTCGTCCCTTCCGTCAGGGAGTCCAGCGCTATCGTGCCCTTCTCTCCGTTGTCTCTTCTCGCGAAGGTGACCACTCCGTTCTCGATGTCGCGGGCGCCCAGTTCGAGGCGCAGGGGCACCCCCCTTATCTCCCAGTCGTAGTACTTGCTGCCGGGGCGGTCGTCCCTGTCATCGAGCTTCACACGGATGCCGGCTTTGGAAAGGGCGTCGGCGATTCCCCTGGCCGCTTCGGAAACCTCCTCCGCGTTCTTCTTGGACAGTATGGGTATCACAACCGCCTGGAACGGCGCCACCGCAGGAGGTATAACCAGGCCCTTGTCGTCACCGTGGACGCCTATCATCGCACCCAGAAGGCGTTCGCTCATCCCGTATGTGGTCTGATGGACGTGCCTGTGCTCTCCGTCCCCGTCCTCGTAGGTGATCCCGTAGGGCACCGAGAAGTTGGTCCTGTAGTGGTGTATAGACCCAATCTGCAGGGCCCTTCCGTTGGGCATGGCCGTGTCTATACCCACGGTGTAGTGGGCCCCCGGGAACTTGTCCCATTCTGTGCGTCTCAGTAGCGAATACGGCAGACAGAGCTTGCTCATTATATTAGCGAGCACCCGTATGTCCTCCTCCACCTGCTCCTGGGCCTCCTCCTCGGTGGCATGGCAGGTGTGCGACTCGAAGAAATGAATCTCGCGTACCCTTATGAACGACCGGGTCTGCTTGGTCTCGTAGCGGAAGGTGTTGACTATCTGATAGACCTTCAGAGGAAGATCCTGATGGGATCTGATCCAAAGGGCGAACATCGGGTACATGGCGGTCTCCGATGTCGGCCTAACCACCAGACGGACATCCAATTCGTTCAGACCGGCGTGGGTGACCCAATACACCTCCGAATCGAAACCTTTTATGTGGTCCTTCTCCTTCTTGAACTCGGTCTCTGGAATCAGAAGCGGGAAGCACACCTCATCGTGGCCGGTGTTGTCCAGCTCCCTGCGGATATAGGTGTCGACCTGCCTCATTATCTTCCACCCGTAGGGCGTCCAAACGTTCATGCCCTTGATCGGGTACCTCTTGTCCGAAAGGTTGGCCTTCTCCACTATGTCGGCATACCAATCGGCGAAGTTCTCGTCCTTGAGCATGCCATCACTCCTTTTCCATCAGCGCGGCGGCTATGAGAGGAGCCACGGAGATGCTGGAGACCTTGTTCTCAAGGGTGTTGCAGCAGAATATGCCGTCCAGATTGCTGCCGGTGAGCCTCTCCACCGCATTTCCTACGAATACGCCGTGAGTACAGGCCACCGTGACGCTCTTGGCGCCGGCCTCCTTCAGCTGCTCCGTGGCGGCGATTATTGTCCCGCCGGTGGCTATTATGTCATCGACTATCAGGATGTTCTTACCGCGGCAGTCCATCTTCGCAGGGGCTATGCGCACGTCCACGCCGGACAGCCTTATCTTCTCCAGATGGTCGTGGGGGATCCCCATGTGTTCGCCCACGTCAGCGGCGCGGGCGGAGGCGCCCGCATCGGGGGCCAGGACCAGGTCGATGTTCTTCCCTTTGAAGTATCCGGCTATGGCCGGGGCGGCCTTCAGGTCCCTGTGCGGACAGTCGAAGTGGTTGAGCACGGCCTCCTTGTGTATGTCGACGGTCATCACGCGGTCGCATACCATGCTGAGATGCCTGGCCATGACTTTCGCGGACTCGGGCTCCCCAGGCTTGAATATCCTGTCCTGCCTTGCGTACCCGAAGTACGGTATGATGAGGGTTATCGTCCTCGCCCCCATCCTCCTCACGGCATCCTGAATCAGGAACATCTCGACGAGGTTCTCATCCGGATAGGTATTCTGGACTATGACCACATCATCGTTCAGAGAATCGATGTCGATCCTGGTGTAACACTCCCCGTCCGGGAACCTGGTGGATGCCGCCTGTACGTACGTGCATCCCAGGATCGAGGCCAATTCCTTGGCGAGATACCTTGAGGACGAACCTCCGACTACTATCATGCTTCGGCGTAACATTTCCCCCGTATTATATCTAACGGGAAGAGGCCGTCCGTGGAGAGTGTTTTATCCCGCCTGCGCGATTCCCGTACAGATGCAGAACGTCATAACCGAGGAGAAGATGGACAGATATCTCTCAGTGACCGCCAGGGCTCTCGACAAACTGACCATTGCGGCGCCCGAACGCTCCTTCAACCGCAGGCTGGCGGACAGCTTCCTGGAGATGGCCGCTTCTTATTACAGCGACGCCAGGCACTTCCGGGAGAACGGCGACCTCGTAACGGCCTTCGCCGCTGTAAACTACGCTCACGGCTGGATAGACTGCGGCGCCCGCATCGGACTCTTCGACTGCGGAGGGGACGACCAGCTCTTCACGCTTTACGAATGATCCTCGCGGGTTCTGCGGTGGAAGGACACCGGAAAACCCGGGCCTGCGGCAGCAGCTCAGCTGTCTCGCTGGCGGGAGCGTCCGTGAACACACTGTGTCCCAGCATGCACATGCCAGCTCTGAATCCCGCCCCTTTCAGAAGGCCTATGGCCCGAGAGACCTCCCCGGTCTCAAGCCGGGAGTCCGCGGAGAATCTGTTGGAAAGACGGAACAGGCTGTCAGCCGACGGCGCGGCAAGGTACTCTTCCAGAGCGAACCCTCCGCTGCGGGATATGCGTGATGACCTCTCCGGGTCTCCGAGCACCGAACCTGTGCTGAGCGGCCCTCCGAGCACCGCAAGACTCAGATGGAGAGATATGCCGGTGTCCTCCACCCTTCCTGCGGGCGGAAGGCCCGGAGAGACGCGGACCGGCTGATGCCCCCGGCAGGAGATGCCGGCAACGTCCCCCAGCCCGCCTCCGCATTCCACCTCGGCCACGTGGGCGGCGGCGTATGCCTCCTCCTCGTGGAGACCCAGCATCCCGCATAGGCAAAGTCCGAGCGCCACGGCTCCGGAAGCGCTCATGCCCATGCCCTGTCCCATGGGGAGGGAGTTGAGGACATGCACCTCCAGACCCCTGCCGGGGGCCAGCAGGTCCGCCACTCTCCTGGAGACACGGGCTTCCGAAGGCTCCCCATCTAGGAAGACCCTGACACCCGAGCGGGTCTCTTCGACCGAGACCTCCGATCCCAGGGACAGCCTAACGCCGGCCCCTCTGGAGCCGGATGCTGCGAGGGAGTCCACCCTCACGGGCTGGAAGAAACAGGTCAGGTGCCCCGGGCTGTAGGCTCGGATCATAGGATCTCAGCGCAGAAATCGAGTATGTAGTTGGAGACGTTCATCTTGGAGCCTTCCAGAACCTTGCTGGCGGTCTTGGTGACCAGTATGGCCGAGGTCGAGAACTTCCCGCTAACGTCCACGTCGTTGGCTATGACGGCCGTCAGGCCGTACTCCTCCAGACGGGATCTGGCCTTGGATACCAGCTGTTCGTGGTCTATCCCCGACTCCGCCTTGAATCCTATGACCCTGTCGCACCTGCCGCGTATCAGGGGGAGAACCTTTGGAACAGGGCTAAGCATCATGTCGAAGGCCCGGTCGCTGGGTATCTTCCCGTTGGACGGACCCAATGGTGCGAAGTCCGCCAGTGCGGCCGGTACGATGACCGCATCGTGGTCTATGGTCTCCACCATCTTCACCAGATCGGAGACCGTCTCGAACCTCTTCGTAGGTATGTAGTCGGGGAGGTTCACGTTGCACCCTCCCATCCACATCTCAACCTCCGCACCGCGCTCGAAGGCCCGTGTGGCCATGGACACGGCCATCAGTCCGGTGGAGCGGTTGGTTATCATCCTCATGGAATCGATGGGCTCCTCGCTGCGTCCTCCTATCACGAGTATACGCTTGCCCGCCAGGTCGTCCCGGGACATGGCCCTGAACACCCATGCCACCACCTCCTCCTTGGAGGCCACCTTCGCTCTCACCCCGTCCGTCCTGGGGCCGATGATGTTGACCCCCCAGGACCCGAGGGTCTCCAGGTTCCTCTTCACGGCCGGATTTCTGTACATGGACTCGTGCATTGCCGGGGCCACCGCCACCGGTATGTTCGAGCCCAGGGCCACCGTGGCCATGGATGTGACCGCGGTGTCGTCGATGCCGTTGGCTATCTTGGAAACGGTGTTGGCGGTCGCCGGATACACCAGGAACATGTCAGCGGTGTTCGAGCTGAACCATTTTATGTGCTCGGTCTGCCCCGTGAGCTCCGTTATCGGGGGCATTCCGCAGGCGAACTCCATCGACTGCGGCGTAACCAGATCCCTTGCGGCCTCCGACATAACCGGCACCACCTTCGCCCCGTGACGCAAAAGCTCTCTTATCGTCGAGAAGCATTCCGTTGCCGCGATGCTCCCGGTTATGCCTATCACTATCGTCTTGCCTCTGAGCTTGTTGCTCTTCTCGCAGTAAATCTCCTCTGACGGATGCATCATACCACCTTCTTTCTCTCTATCGCCCGTTTGGCCTCGGACGTCACCTCGGACGGGGGGCTGTTGCCGTCCAATACGATGAACCCCCTCTCATGGGCTATGCGGAGGTAGTTCTCCCTGACCTTGCCCAGGTACTCCTCGTCCTCGAACTTTGAACGCCCGCCCCTCCTGCCCACACGGAGCATGCTCTCCTGCGGATCCGCATCCAGCAGGAAGGTTATGTCGGGCTCCGTCACAATGGGCCCGTTGACGGCCTCGAGCCAGTCCCGGTCCGGGGCGGGGCCGCCCAGGGGAACGGCCTGGTACGCCAGGGTGGAAGCGTAGTACCTGTCGCATATCACGACCTTGCCGCTGGAGGTCCATTCCCTTATCTTCTCTGTGTGGACCGCACGGTCCGCCGCGAAAAGCAGGGACTCCGCGGTCGGCGATACCGGCCCGGCCTCGCCCCTTCGTATGAACATACCGATCTCATCGTGAGTGGGTTCCTCTGTGCAGACCACCGGTAACCCCTCGGACTCGAAGAATGAGCGCAGGTTTTGGCACAGGGTTGACTTGCCTGCACCGTCTATACCCTCGACCACTATGAACATGCCGGACATGATGAGACCCCCATCGCTATCGATACGGATTACCTTTCGCACTCGCAGGCCTCGACTAGCCGCCGATGAAGGGAGGGTATACCTTCCACGTCCTTCACATCCTTTCTGCACAGGAACTCCAATTTCGACCTTATGGTGCTGTCGTACTCCAGGCACAGCGCGGAAAGCTGGTCGGCCAGCTGGTCGGCCAGCCTGCGGCCCCGGTCGTCCCAGTCCGTAAGTATCACGGCCTTGCCCCTCATGGCGGCAACCGACTCCGCAGCCCTCACGGGCCCGCCCGCCGCCTGAACGGCTATGGTGTCGCCGCCGATACCTAGCCTTCTGATGGCCCGGAGGTCCTTCCTGCCCTCCAGCAGGATCACGTGGTCCTTGGCCAGCTCCTCCAGCTCCTCCAGGGCCTCGTTAAGCCTCTCCAGCCTCTCCTCGTCGTTCAATACAGGACCTCCAGGGAACGCAGTATGGAGGAGGGGTCCCCGTGTATCAGGACGGTTTTCTGACGTTCCATCTGTCCTTTCACCACCTCTGACCTGCATCCGGTGATTTCCTTGAAGAGGGATTCGACCTCCCTGTTGGCGCGTCCGTCCAGGGGCGGGGCCTTCACGCGCACTATCATCCTCTTCCTCCACACGTCGAAACCTTCGGGGCCCGACCTGTCTGAACGGGGGGACACCAGGAGCTCCACCGCGATGCCTTCGGGCACGGTCCTCGAGACATCGGAAACATTCATGGGAATGTATAAGCGGTAGGGATATTATCGTTTATCGGGGCCGCGGTACGCCGAGGCCGAGCGACAAACCATCAAATATCGACAGGAGGTTGCAGTCGGGATGACTCCGCCGGAACCCATGACGTTCGAGGACCTCACCTCGGTCTACAGGCTCGAGAAGAAGGCTCCCGCGCTGTCGAACGTCCGGAAGGACCTTTATCGTTCCATGTCGAATCTCCTCGCGACCGTCAGCAAGGAGTATGAGAGGCAGCTGGCGCGCGATCCGGATTCCATTATCTGCGAGGGGGTCAACCAGCGCAGGAAGAAGATCAAGCTCCTCTCGATGGAGATCGTGGAACTGCGCATGCAGAAGGTGGCCTCCCTGGCCCTGAGGGGCGCGAGGGGAGCCGACAACAGCATCGATGTCCTTACTCCCGAGGAGAAGGAGTACTACTCCGAGGTCCTGGCGGCATCGAGGAAACAGGCATGCATCCTGGACAGCCTCAGGAAGGGGACCAGGTACTCCAGCCCCGATATAGATTCGCGGCCTTCGGAGGAGAAGGCATCTCCTGCGGCGCCTCCCAAGATGCGGGAGACCCCCGCACCGACGGCCCCGGCCACTCTGTCCGAGGCGCCCGGCCCCGCGGACATGCCCGAGCTTGAGGAACCTGATGATGAACCAGAGGATTTCCTCGAGGAATTCCCTGACAGGATCACGGGGGACGTTGTGCCGGTGGCTCCCGAGCCTGGGATGACGGTCGCAGATGATGCCGGACCTTCGGAGGAGGCATCCGAGGACCATGCGGCCGTGATAAGGATTCTGGAGGACCTGCCGAGGTTCTCCGGCCCCGAGAGGGACTACGATCTAAGGAAGGAGGACATAGTCATGATGCCGCTGGCGATGGCGATGGCCCTGGTGAGCAGAGAGAAGGCCGTTATCGTCAGGCCTACGCCCTGAGGGTGCGGGTGTCGTTCCTGACGCCGGGCTCCAGGCAGTCCAGTCTGAACCTCTTGATTCCTGTAATCTCCGACACCGTGTCCTTGGCTATGTCGGTGGTGTTGTTCTTCTTGCTCATGTGAGCCAGGAAGATCTGCCTGCCTTCGTGGTCCGTACGCTTAATGGCGGCACCGCACTCCACGTTGGACAGATGCCCGACCTCGCTTCCTATCAGCCTCTTCAGGCTCGGGGGGTAGGGGCCTTCCATGAGCATGTTCATGTCGTAATTGGCCTCTATGACAGCTATGTCCGCCCGAGAAAGGGCGTGCTCAACCTGGAACGTGACCTTCCCGGTATCTGTCGCCAGCAGCGCGGTCCTGCCATCCGCCTCCACCACGAAGGCGTTCGGCTCCACTGCGTTGTGGGAGATCGGCAGAGGGGTTATCCTCATCGGACCCACATCGAAGGAGCCCAGGGTCCTTATGGGGATGTACTCCACGGGCCCCAGACCGCATTGGCAGAACGTGCACTCGTTGCACATTACAGGTATGCCCAGCTTCCTGGCGGTGGCGCCGGCACCGGATACATGGTCGGTGTGCTCGTGGGTCAGAAGAAGGGCCCCGATCACCGAGCCGTCTATGCCGGCGGTGTCCATCAGGGAGGTTATGCGCCTGCAGCTTATCCCGGCATCGATCATCACCGCATGGTCGTCACACTGTATGACCGTGCAGTTGCCGTCGCTTCCGCTTGCAAGAACATGGACCTCGAGCAAGCGACCGCCCCTCTCAAACCTTCCTTCTGTATATCGAGAAGATTATGTCCCCCCGGGAGACTATGCCTACCAGAACTCCCCTTTCGAGGACGGGCACCCGGTTGAGACCTTTCTCCACCATCATCTTCAGTACTTCCATGACCGTCGTGTCGGGAGTGGTTGTGGTGACATCCGTAGTCATTATCTCGTCGATTGTCATCTCGGAGATCTCCTTGGATATCTTTCTGACCCTCTCATCCTCGATCTCCTCGTCCATGGGACAGGCCAGCATGTACAGCGCGGGGTTCTCCATCCCTAGCTGGTCCTGATACTTCACTATCAGGTTCAGGATGTCGTTCTCGCTGAGGATGCCTATCAGGTGGTTCTTGCCGTCCACCACGGGCGCGCCAGAGATGTTGTTCACAGCGAACTTTATAGTGGCCTGCCTGACCGTGCTGGTCGCCTTCAGTGTGACCACCTGGGTGGTCATGAGATCCCTCACTCTGAGCTGGGTCATGATGGAGGTCGAATAGCTTCCCTGCATTATATTGGTTGCTACCTGACAAGACAGAGAGCGCGTATCCGATGGTCGCCACAGGATCCGCGGCAGCTATACCAGCAGGTACATTTATTAACCATAAGATGTTTCGGTGGTTGGGGCCTGTAGCTCAGCTAGGTAGAGCGATCGACTCTTAATCGATCGGCCAAGGGTTCGAATCCCTTCAGGCCCGCCAT
>JAAYZC010000013.1 GCA_012515075.1 Thermoplasmatales archaeon | reverse complement strand
TCCAGGGCGGCCGTCAGGGCGGCCTTTATGGCCGCGGAGAAATCCATGGAGCTTCCCACGATGAGGATGTCCTCATTGGTTATCCCGGTCTCCTTGCGTATGGAGTAAGCCAGATCCGGGGATTCCTTGTCAAGGTCCCAGTCGGGGGGTATCATCAGGCGCCCCTCGCGTATGACGAGGGTGGTGCAGCCCTCGGCGCCGGCCTTGATGCCGGCGTCGCGCTGCTCCATGCCGTTGACGATCTTCCCCGCCGCGCCGGAGACCAGGACCCCCTGCTGATAGGTGCCCACCGCGGAGCCCCCTATGTTCACGTCGACCGGCCTTATGGGGATCTTCTCCAGGAAGGCCTTGCCGCGGGCTGTTATGGTTATCCCGGTCTGCTTGATGAGGATGTAATCGTGGTCGCGCAGGAACTCCAGTATCCTGCGCATGCTGCCCTCTCCGACTCCTACGGACTCGGCGAGCTTCTTGCGGCCCATCCTCCTGCCGTCGGACAGGAGGTGGAGCGACCAGTAAACGTCCGAATCCGTGAACCTGAACATAGGTCCGTATTGGGGTACATCTATTATCTTCATGCCTCAGAACGTCCTGACCTTTCCAGACACGATAAGTTCTGTTACCTTATCAATGTTATCAAGCCAGTCGAACGTTATGGACTCTGCCTCGGACCTCCACTTGGCGACCTGGGCCTGGTCCTCCGAGATTATCTGGACGCTGGCGTTAAGAGGCTCCGAGACGGGCTTTCCTATCTGCGAGAGCAGCCTCACGTGTATCTCAGCATCGGGCCCGGTACTCTTTGCTATGTCGTTGGCTATGAGGTTGGACATGACGTTGTATATCTTTCCGATGTGGGTTATGGGGTTCTTCCCGGAGGTCGCCTCCATGGACATGGGACGGTACGGTGTTATCAGCCCGTTGCACCTGTTCCCCCTTCCGACGGAACCGTCGTCACCCATCTCCTGCGACATCCCCGTGCAGGTCAGATAGTACACCCCCCTGTCGTAGTCGTCGCCGGTGTTGACGTCCATCCTGAGCTTCACGTCCAGTCCGCTGGCGTCTATGATCTTCAGTGCGTTCTCCTCTGCCCGGGCGTGGAGCTCCTCGACTGCGGAGACGTATGCCCCCTTGTCGCCGATCTCCTTGTCCACCATGGCGCAGGCCACGGTCAGGGTTATCTCTTCGTCTATCCTGGATGCCATGACCTTGACGTCCTGGCCGGTGCCCTTCATCTCATTCTTGAGCTTCCCGTTGATGTACTCCTCGGTGCCCAGCACCAGCCTGTCGGTTATGGAGTACGGGGCGTAGCCTACTCCGAAGGAGGTGTCGTTGGCGTGAACCCCGGATGCCTTGTACACGCCCGTCAGGTCATCGGACCCCTGCCCTATCCTGGCGTCCAGGACAACCTCGGATTCGATGTCCAGGAATGGGAAGGTCCTCCTGAGGTAATCCCGTGCCGCCTTCAGCGCAACGGGTTTGCAGGGCAGCGACATGTAGTCCTTCTCCTCCCCTATGTGGGTGGTGGCACGGCCGACCAGCAGTATGTAGGACGGGTCTATTATGCAACCGCCGCCGAACCTGGGCGCGGCCTGACCCGCAGCAATCTGGGTCTCGTCGGTGTTGTGATGCAGTACGTGTCCGAACTCCTTCATGTACATCCTGCACAGGGCCTTGCTGACCTCCTCTGCGAGGGCGTCGGAGACGCTGTCGGGGTGACCGATCCCTTTCCTCTCCACGATCTCCACCTTCTTCGTGGGCAGAGGGCGGTCACGGATTCCTTCGACGCAGATGTTCTTCTTCTTACCGTCTATCTCGACTGTCATTTCAAACCCTTCTTAATATTGAGATAAAAGAGATGCGGCCCGCTATATGTTGGTCCTTAATAAATTGAACTGACATTAATATTCATATAAGAATAACGTCATACGACTCCATGAAGTTCCCTCCGGCGTCCGACATACGCAAGATACGGAAGTCCCTTGATATAACGCAGGCGGAGCTTGCCGGCGCCTCCGGGATAAGCCAGAGCACCATAGCCAAGATCGAGAGGGAGAAGATATCGGCCAGCTACAGCACGATTGTGAGGCTCTTCGAGACGCTGGAGGAGATGAGGCACGAGGACCAGAAGAACCTGACGGCCGCCGACGTGGCGTCCAAGGGGGTGGTGACGGTCCAGGGAACGGACAAGGTCCACGTGGCATCGGACCTGATGCGCACCACCGGCTTCTCCCAGCTTCCGGTGCTCAGCGACGGCTTGCCGGTGGGCAGCATCTCCGAGAGAGGGATATTCGACCTTCTGAGGAAGGGGAGGACCATGGACGAGCTCGGGCAGATCCAGGTCAGCAAGGTGATGGACGAATCGTTCCCGGTGGTGACGGAGAACACCCCCATCTCCTCGGTGACCACGATGATGGGCAACTGCAACGCCGTGCTGGTGGCCAAGAAGGGCCGCATAGTCGGCATGATAACGAACTCGGACATGCTCAAACTGATCTGACACCCTTGGCGGAGACTGTGAACATGTCCAGGTCCCGGACGGCGCGGGTGCTGCCGAAGATCTGCTTGGCCTCCTCCTCGAGAACGGATGGGTCGTCGTAGCGGTTGCTTATGTGAGTCAGCATAAGGGCTTTGACCCCCGCGGCCCGGGCGGTCTCCGCCGCCTGCGCGGCGGTCGAGTGTCCGTGCATCGCCGCCAGCTCGGAATCGCAGGATGCGTACGTCGCCTCGTGTATAAGGACGTCCGCGCCCTCGGCCGCCTCCAGGAGGGTGTCGCAGGGGGCGGTGTCCCCGGAGTAGACCACGCGGAGCCCAGGACGGGAGGGGCCTATCACTTCCGCGGGGGAGACCCCTCTGACCGTCTCGCCGTTCAGGATCATCGTGAAGTCCGGGCCGGGCCTGAGCCCGAGCTCCTCCGCCCTGCGTTTGTCGAAGAGGCCTCTCCTGGATTCCTCCTCGTACACGAAACCGAGCGCCTCGACTCCGTGCTCCACCTCGAAGGCCGAGATCCTGTAACCTCCCATGTCGACGGAGTCGCCCCCGCACATGTCGGTCAGGCCCAGCTCGTAAGGTATCCCGCCCTCGCACGCATCCAGGAAGGAGGAGACCGCCGCCGAGAAGCCTGTAGGGCCGCATGCCAGGAGAGGATCCTTCCGCCCCATCAGCCCCATGGTCTGCAGCAGGCCGGGAAGACCCAGGATGTGGTCCCCGTGCATATGGCTTATGAATATGGCCCTTATCTTCATGAACGAGACAGGGGAGATCATCAGCTGGCGCTGGGATCCCTCGCCGCAGTCGAAAAGAACCATATCGGAACCCTCCCTGAGGGCTATGCAGGGGGGAGAACGGTCCCGGGAAGGCACGCTGGCACCCGTACCCAGGAACAGTATGTCCATGGATGCACCTTCAGTATATGGTGTCCAGCTTGCGGGCGGTCTTCGTCTCCTTCTTGAACTCTTTGTAGTGCTCCTTGCACAGGCGAACCTGGCGCACATCGCCGCTCTTGAGCTGCAGGGAGGATTGCGACACCTGCTTCCTGCTTAGGGACCTTTCGGAGACCCTGTCGCATCCCGACACGTCGCATACCCTGTCGTCCGCGTCGCGCTTAGCTGCTGATTCCATGTATCTGGGATAGTTGACGGATGATATATAGTTTGCAGAGGGCCCGCCCCCGTTGCCCCCTGGTATTCCAGTAAGGATTATACGAGCCGGCCCACATAGGGGTCCGATGACAAAGGTATCCCCTTCGATGCTCTCCGCGGACTTCTCAAGGCTTGGCGAGGAGGTCCGCCGCGTCGAATCCGCGGGGGCAGACTGGATCCATATAGACGTGATGGACGGGATGTTCGTCCCCAACATAACAATAGGCCCGGTGGTGATAGAATCCATACGCCCCCTGACGGGCCTCCCCTTCGACGTCCATCTGATGATCGAGGACCCCTTGCGCTACTTGGACTCATTCGCCGAGGCCGGAGCCGACATTCTGACTGTGCACGCGGAGGCCGGCGGGGATGTGAGGGGGGCGATGGACCGCATACACGAACTCGGCCTGAAGGCCGGGATCTCCCTGAACCCCGACACCCCGGTCGACGTCCTGGAGCCCTTCCTGCCCCTGGCCGATCTCGTGCTGGTTATGACGGTTCAGCCGGGGTTCGGCGGGCAGGCCTTCCGGGAGAGCGGAATACCCAAGATAGCCTGGCTTTCCCGCTGGGCGGAAACCAGCGGCCAGGATCTGGATATATCCGTGGACGGCGGGATAAACCGCGATACCGGCAGAAGGTGCGCCGAGGCCGGAGCCACCGTGCTGGCCGCGGGCTCCTCCCTGTTCAGGCTCCAGGATATGACCTCCGAGATAGCGCTTTGGAAGACCTTCGGGGCCAGGAAAGGTTAATTAAACCGTTGGAGGTTGTAGCTTTATGAATTTCAAGATTCCGGGGGACAGGTCCAAGTTCAGCCTATACCTTATGCTCGTGCTCCTGGCGGCGGCCGTGGCGCTGATGGTTGTCGGGGCGAATGTGATACTGCCCGTGGCTCTCATAGCTTTGGACGTGGTCATCTTCATCTTCGGATACGTACTGTACGACGAGGCGCTGGAAGAGTGAGGGTGATGTGCCTTGGGCGTGAATCTCTCGGGACTCGTGGAGCCCCGGAACGTCGAGCTGTCGGAACTCCGGGGAAGGACGGTAGCGGTTGACGCGTACAACACGATATACCAGTTCCTATCCATAATCAGACAGCCGGACGGCACCCCTCTCAAGGATTCTAGGGGAAGGGTCACATCCCATCTTTCAGGGCTGCTGTACAGGACGGCCAATCTGATAGAGGCCGGTGTGGAGCCGACCTATGTTTTCGACGGCAGGCCCCACGCTCTGAAGTACGATACCATTGAGGGCAGGAAGGCCCGCAGGGAGAAGGCGGAGAGGGAATGGGAGGAGGCCGTGGAGGAGGGGGACCTCGAAAAGGCGTTCTCCAAGGCCCAGCAGACCTCCCGCATGACCTCGGACGTACTGGCTTCCTCCAAGGGACTCCTCCGGGCCCTGGGCGTGCCCACGGTTGACGCCCCGGGGGACGGGGAGGCCCAGGGTGCTTACATGTGCTCAAGGGGCGATGTCTGGGCCGCTGCATCCCAGGATTACGATTCTCTCCTGTTCGGCGCCCCGACCCTCGTGCGCAACGTGACCGTCACCGGCCGCAGGAAGGTCCCGGGGAAGAACGTCTACAGGGATGTGGGCATCGAGGTCATAGACTCCGCCGAGTCCCTGGCCGCCCTGGGGATAACCCGGGAGCAGCTGGTGGACGTGTGCATACTCATGGGCACCGACTTCAACCCCGGCATACCCGGGATCGGACCGAAGAAGGGCCTGAAGCTTATAAAGGAGCACGGGAGCCTAGAGAGGGCCCTGGAGCGCATGGGCTCCGAGATCGAGGAGGCGGAGGAGGTAAGGGACATCTTCCTCCACGGGGAGTACTGCGACGGTTACGACCTGCGGCCCGGATGCGTGGACAGGGATGCGGTGCTGGGGATTATGACCGACCACGACTTCTCGCCCGACCGCGTGTCCTCCGCCCTGGAGAGGATGGAGTCCTCCAGGAAGGCCGAGGCGGCCCGTAGGCGGCAGAAGTCTCTTGACTGCTGGTTCTGAGGCGGCCCGCCAAAATATATAACAGGGCGCAACGTACCCCGTGCAGGTGCCGGGCAAGATATACCTGGCATAGAAGGATTAGCGATGATAAAGCAGGTCCGCGCCAACTATGATGCGCCAACTATCGAGAAGGAGATCCAGGAGTTCTGGGTTTCCGAACACGCCTACGAGAAGACCAAGGAGCTCAGGGCCGGAGGGGAGAGGTTCTCCTTCGTTGACGGTCCCCCGTACACCACTGGGGCGATCCATCTGGGCACCGCCATGAACAAGACAATCAAGGACATACTCATCCGCTACTGGAGGATGAGGGGCTTCAACGTCCGGGACCAGCCCGGCTTCGACATGCACGGCCTGCCCATCGAGGTCCAGGTGGAGAAGAAGATCGGCGTCCACTCCAAGAAGGAGATCGAGGAGATAGGCATAGACAAGTTCGTGGACACCTGCAAGAGGTTCGCACTGGAGCTGCATTCCAGCATGACGGAGCAGTTCAAGAGGCTGGGCGTCTGGATGGACTGGGAGAGGCCGTACAGGACCCTCGACCTGGATTTCATGGAATCGGCATGGTGGACTGTCTCGCGGGCCTACGAGAGGGGGCTGCTGGCGCCCGCCAGCAGGGTCGTCACCTGGTGTCCCAGATGCGAGACGGCTCTGGCCAACGCCGAGATAGAGTACGGAGACGAGACGGACCCCTCGGTCATGATCAGATTCCCCGTAAGGGGGGAAGAGGGCACATCCCTGCTCATATGGACCACCACGCCCTGGACCCTGCCCTCCAACATGGCCGTGGCCGTCCACCCTGACTTCGCATACGCCAAGGTCAGGATGTCCGGACCGAAAGGCTCGGAGACGGCGATATGCGCGGAATCCCAGATAGAGTACGTTATGGGAAAAGGAGGCTACGATTCCCACGAGGTCGTCTACGTGATGCACGGCAGGGAACTCGAGGGCATGGAGTATCTGCCGCCCTTCGAGATCGACGGGAGGTTCCTGGAGAGGGGCGAATGGACCTACAGGGTGGTGCTCGCGGATTACGTGGAGCAGGACAACACAGGTCTTGTGCACACCGCTCCGGGCTTCGGACCCGACGACTACGAGACCGGGAAGAGGTACGGCATGTCTCCGTTCTGCCCTGTGGGAGAGTCAGGAAGATTCACCGACGAATTCCCCCTTATGGCCGGCAGGAAGGTAAAGACCGTCAACGAGGACATAGTGAAGCACCTCGAGGATCGGGGCAGAGTCTACAGTTCGGAGAAGATAAAGCACAGCTACGGGCACTGCTGGAGATGCAAATCGCCCATAATATACAGAAACACCCGCCAGTGGTTCATAGATGTGCCCGCGGTGAAGGACAGGATGCTCAGCGAGGTCGACCGTGTCAGGTGGGCCCCCGAATGGGCCGGAGAGTCCAGGGAGAAGAACTGGGTCGAGGGCGCCAGGGAATGGTGCATCACCCGCCAGAGGTACTGGGGGATCCCCCTCCCCGTTTGGGAGTGCGGATGCGGAGAGGTCCGTGTGGTGGGCCAGTACCAGGAGCTTGAGGAAGGGGACGGTTACACCCCGGGCATGGACACCCATCGGCCCTGGATCGACGGGGTGACGTTTCCCTGCCCGAGATGCGGCGGCACCATGCACCGCATACCGGATGTCCTGGACGTGTGGTTCGACTCCGGCGTGGCGGCATGGGCCCAGTTCGGATACCCTGCCGAGTCGGAGGAGATGGAGAGATGGTGGCCGGCGGACTTCGTCGTGGAGGCCCATGACCAGACCCGCGGCTGGTTCTACACCCAGCTGGGAGCCGGGGTTGTGTCCTTCGACCGCGCCCCCTACGACGAGGTCATGATGCACGGCTGGGTGCTGGACCCCAAGGGACAGAAGATGTCCAAATCCAAAGGCAACGTCATAGAGCCCCTGGAGATAATGGAGGATCTCGGCGCCGACTCCCTGCGGCTGTACATGATGAAAGCCAACGCGCCCTGGGAGGACACGGCCTTCCAGAAGGAGGGGCCCAAGAACGCCAGGAAGACTCTGAACACCTATTGGAACGTGGTCAACTTCGCGTCCACCTACATGAACATCGACGGATACGATCCGGACGCCCACAGCTTCGCATCCATGAAGGGATACCTCAGGGAGGAGGACCTGTGGATGATATCCAGGACCGAACGTATGAAGAAGGAGGTCACCGAGGCTCTGGAGGCCAGGGAGCTCCACAAGGCGGTCAGGTCCCTGGACGGCTACATAATGGAGGACCTCTCCAGATGGTACGTAAAACTCATAAGGGACAGGACCTGGACGGAGGACGAGGATGCGGAGAAGGACAAGAACGCCTCCTACTTCTCGCTCCACTATGCCATAAAGAACGCCGCTCTTGCGCTGGCCCCGTTCTGCCCCCACATATCCGAGGAGGTCTACCTGCACATGGGAGGCGGCCTGCTGAGCGTCCACATGGAGGACTGGCCAGCTTACGACGAATCCCTCATGGATGAGGGTCTGGAGCACAGCATGAGCCTGATCCAGAAAATAGTGGAGATCGTCGCCGCCGAGAGGGCCAAGATGGGCAGCAAGCTCAGATGGCCTCTGCTTGCCGCCGCCGTGCGCGGCAAGGACGAGAGCACGAACATGTCCGTAGGTACGTTCGAGCACGTCCTGAAGCAGCAGGGCAACATAAAGAACGTAATGTACCTGGCACCCGGGGAGGGGCCCGAAGGGATGAGCGACTTCGTCTCCGTGGAGTTCGACGGGGGGACGGTTTTCATAGATTTCGGGGTCACCCCCGAGATAGAGGCAGAAGGATACGCCAGAGAGCTCATCCGCAGGATACAGCAGATGCGGAAGGACATGAAGCTCAACGTGGAGCAGTACATAAACTGCGAGGTCAAGGCGGAACCCCGCCTGGCGGAGCTGTTCGAAACCTGGAAGGAGCACATATCCAGCGAGGTCCGGGCGAGGTCCCTGGCATTCACGGACAGTCCCGGAGGAGACGAGGTCAGAACCTGGGATGTGACCGGGAAGGACATCGTCATAGGGATAAGCTCCCTGGACCTCTGAGGCCCGGGGGTCCGGGCCCCGGACCCCTTTCAATAACCTTGTTTCGAAGCCCTGCCGCTCTTCCCGATCAGGTCCAGGACGACCTTGGCCGTCCCGGGCACCTGGAAGACGTCTCCCAGGGCCTCCGGGTCTGCCCATTCGAACACCAGGTTCTCACTGTTGAGGACGGGTTCCGCCCCCTCTGCGGAGAAGATGAAGGGATGGACCTTCCATATCCTGTCATTCTCCCTCACCAGGATGGGTTCCGAGAAGGCCTCCGGCCCTCCGACGGATATCCCAGTCTCCTCCGCGATCTCCCTCCGGGCGGCCTCCTGGGCGGACTCTCCGGGCTCGATCTTTCCTGCGACCAGGGACCACCTGCCCGGGAAGGATGTTGCTGTGTCCGGACGTTTGAGCATGAGCACCCTGCCGGCGGACATCAGGGCGGAGGTGACGGACTCCAC
The DNA here is from genome assembly GCA_012515075.1 of Thermoplasmatales archaeon. Classification (GTDB taxonomy): domain Archaea; phylum Thermoplasmatota; class Thermoplasmata; order Methanomassiliicoccales; family Methanomethylophilaceae; genus JAAYZC01. Next base: position 80,826 of record JAAYZC010000013.1, on the reverse strand, counting down.
CATGTCCACCTCGGGCAGCTCCAGCGTGCCTGCGTCGCCGTCCACCACGGCCAGGTCGCCGTCTGATATCAGATCCACGTCGATGGAGTCCACCATCGGTATGTCCGATATTACGGCCCCTGTGGCCACTATGGTCTCGGCCGAACGGTTCACCACGGCCGCGGGGGCCTTCCCATGGACCTTGAGATCGTACATCGTGAACGAGCCCACTGTGCTGCCCTTACCGTGGGGGAACACCAGTATGCGGCCGGCCACGTTGCCCCTGCCGCCGCTCAGCTCCCCGGTGGAGCCGTTCACGCCACCGAGGAAGCTCAGGGGCTCATCCAGCTTCAGGACCTTTCCCTCCGCGCGGCCTCCCGATATGGAACGACCCGTCAGCATCACATTACCGCCCCCATCAGGGCCGCGATGTCCCTGCACATGACCTTCTGGCAGCATAGGGTCGGAAGGTAGTTGCCGGCCTTGGCGGAGTTGGTGCCGGTGTTCCGGAAGGCCCCCTCGATGGGCGCCACCACCATGCATGTGTCCGCCAGCACCGGACCGAAACCCTCCAGGACCGCGACATCCTCGGGGCAGCGATCCCTTATCTCGGCGGAGGTGCAGAACCATATCTCCACATCCTTCCTCTTCACCTTGCCCTTCAGGAAGGCCGCTATCTCGCGTATCTCCTTCTCGGTTAGGTGCGGACACCCCAGGGCTATCAGCTGCACGTCATCAGACGTGTTGAGCCTATCGTAGGCCGCACGGAGCTCCTCCTTGCCTATGCTTATCACATCGAGGCCCGATATGTCGTGGTTGCCGTGCTCGGGGGTAACGTCCTCCACGTGGAACATGGCCACGGAACCGGATGCGGCCATGGCCGCAGCCAGGGTCTTCGCCTCCTCCACCCCCGGGGTTATCCCCCTGAAGTAAGGTATCCCGCCGCCTATGGCCATGCCGACGGCCTGTCCCAGAAGCGAGTGCGAGAAAACGGACCCGTCTATATCGGCCTCGATCACCACGGTGGGGGCGCGGTTATCATCCAGATGGAGGCCGTAGTTGGCGGTCTTGCCCACTATGGCGGCGGCCAGCGCCCCGGGGCCCCCCTCGCGGTTGGTACGGGCGCCTATGTACGAATTGGCGAAAGACAGGGCGGAGGACTCCGCCCATGCTATATGGTCGCCCAGGGAGGGCATGTTACCCCCGACGTAAGGGGTGCAGGAGCAGGTCGTCCGGACCCCCATGCTGCCGTACAGCTCTATTATCCTCAGCTGCTTGGATGCGAAATCCGGACCTATGTGCATCTCCTTCCAGCGATTCCTGTCCATGCCCACTGGATTCAGGGTGGACATCACGGACACCTTGGCCCCTCCGGCCGCCATGTCCTCGAGGTATTTCAGACCCCCGTCGCCTATCGTCTTGTAGGAGGCCCCGGACAGATGTGCCGAGGTTATGTCTATGAGGCTGTCCGCCCCGTATATCTTGCCGAGGGCCACGACCAGCTCCATGGCCTTCTGCGCCCCGGCGCCCTTCTCGCCGTCTAGGACGGACTCCTCTTCCCTGGTGAGATGCATGCCCTGGCGTATGCCATGTTCGCATATAGTCTTTTGACCGGTCGGGGACGGTTGCGCGGGGCGCACCGGCGACACGGTTTAAAACATGGTCAAAGGGTTTGGGCGGGGTCAGGGACCCCGAAAGAAGACCGGGATCCGTTCAGTCCGTCATGACGTGAATGGCTCCTCCGCCTATCAATGACCCTGCGGTGAGTACCGCTGCCGCAACACATGCGAATCCTATATCCAGGGTCTGACCCGCGAAAACTGCCTCTCCTGCCACTTTTATTATGAACAGGGTTAGTAAGAACACTATTATGGCCATGATGATGAATACCACCAAGGAAATAAGTGTCGCCACGAGGGTCTTTCCCATATCTGCTGCTCCCATTGTTTTTCACCTCCCTTCCAGCGATGCCAACTAACCGTCAGCCTGTGTCGATTTAAGTATCATGATATAAAACTATGCATAAGGATATATAAATCAAACCCGGAAAGAAGTGGACGGATGACGAAGTCGTCTTATAATCGCGTACACTGAAGGTGATAACGGAGCGGGCCCGTCGGGATTCGAACCCGAGTCAAAGGCTCCGGAGGCCTCTATTCTATCCAAGCTAGACCACGAGCCCTTTTTTGCAAGGTTTGGAAGGGAAGGTGTTTGGCCGGGCGATGAACTCCGGCGATCCTGAGGGCCCCCTTTGAGAGGGTGGGAGCCGAATGAAGAATTCCTTCCTTACTCTTTCTTCGCGAACTCGGTGTATCCGCACTTGCCGCAGGACACCCTGTCCTTGTGGGTCGCCATGAACACGCCGGGTCCGCATTTGGGGCAGACCGGCTTCGTCCTTACGAGCTTGCCGCCCTCGGTCTTGTAGGCATCCTTCTTGGAGGATGCGCCTTTGCTGCTCTTCTTAGCTGCTGCTTTTGCTGCCATCGTTATCACTCCGCGGGCTTCTCGGCGGGCTCCGGCTTGGGCGCCTCGATGCCGTTCCTCTTGAGAAGGTACTCCCTCTCGTGCTGAAGGGCGGCCTCCTTGGTCTCGTAGACCTTGGCGTATCCCTTGGTTATGCCCCTGCCGTAGATGGTGTCCAGGTTGTTGACCACGATCTGGTCCCTCTTGGACTTCATCTGCTTGGCGATCTCTTCCCCGACCGCGTTCCTTCCGGGAGTCGACTCCCCTGTGTGGTCTATGGTGAAGTACACCTCGACCCTCTTCAGGAGGGGGTTCTCCCTCTTCTCCGTTATCTCCATCTTCATTCCAACTCCTCCATCATTTCATAGAGTTCTTCTGCTCTTCTGCGGATGGTGCCGTCCGTGGTGACCAGCATCATCCCTTTGCCCGGCCACCCGTATATGATGTTGGCGCCGTCCGGGGCCTGCAGGATGCAAGGCAGCATGGCCAGATCCTCCTCCCCTTCGACGCGTATCACCCGCGTGCCTCCGGTCAAGGCGTTTCCCACGGCCTCGAACATCTCGCCGGTGATCATGCCGGCGGGATTCCGGACGACGACCTCCTCCCAGCCCTCGTCCTCGACGAGACGGGCGAAGTCCGTCATCTCGCGCCTTTCCGTCATGCCATCGTAGATGGCCAGCTCCGGCGCGATACCGTGCCTTCTCACGGTGAGCGACACCACGTCGCCCACGGTGATAAGTGGTTTGTCATGATTCTTAAGGTTTTCCAGTTCGTGCTCTGCGAGCTCGCGTCCGAAGGCCTCCTTGAACTCCTCCCTTCTGTCCTCGGGAAGGGCCCTGTCGGCTGCGTTCATCGGATCAGCGTACCCTCAGCGCGAACCTGCCGTTGGAGGATATCCCCATCCTCTTGGCGATATCCGATTTCTCATGGTCGACCACGATGAGGTAGCCCTGCCACTCCCTGGATGTCTGGCCGCCGCAGCGGGGACAGGTCGCCTCCTCGGATATGAAGCTGCACTGCTTGCAGGCCTTCTGCACAGGTCCAGCCATCAGGCCTCACTCCTCTTGGCGCGGTCCTCTTCGAGCCACTCCATCTTGCCGAGTCCGGGCTGACGCATCGTCAGGCCTATCTTGCTGTCCTGGGGGTTCTTCTCGTTGAGATCCACACTGACCACCCTGGCCCTCACTACGTCCCCGATCCCCAGCCACCTTCCGGTGTCCTTGCCCACGAGCCTCTGGTTCTCCACGTCTATGTCGACGCGGTCGTCCATGACCTGGCTGATATGCAGGAGGCCGTCCAGGGGTCCGAATCTGACGAAGGCTCCGAACTTGAGGATCTCGACCACCACCCCTTGCACTATCTCGTTGTCCTTGGGTTTGAACACGAGCTGTTCGTACTTCACCGTCTGGTAGACCGCGCCGTCGCCGTGGACTATGCGTCCGGGGCCGACGGGCTGAACGTTCTTGATGAGGACTGTGAGGGTCTTGTCCTCGCCCAGTCTCCCCTCGTAGGTCTCCCAGGTAAGAGCGTCGATGACGGTGTCTATGTCCTCGTCGAGCTCTGCGGGAGGGATACGGACTATCCTCTCAGCCTGTGTCAACATGTACATGGTGGATCCTCTCGGTTTTAGGATTATAACTACCTTATATAAATTGGTTCGTGCGCGTCCAGTCGAGCAGCGCGGACCAAAAAGGAGAGAAAGGTGAGCGGGGCACCGCCCCGCTCTTTGTGGCACTTCGTCAGACGACGACGAAGAGGACTGCGGTAACCAGACATATGGTGGACAGCAGCTTCACCAGGACATGTATCGAAGGTCCGGCGGTGTCCTTGAAGGGATCCCCGATGGTGTCTCCGACGACGGCCGCGGCATGGGCGGGCGAGCCCTTGCCGCCGTGGTTGCCCTCCTCGATGTACTTCTTGGCGTTGTCCCATGCCCCTCCTCCGTTGTTGAGGAAGTTCGCCATCAGGACGCCCACGATCGTGCCGACCATTATGAGCGCGCCGACGGCCGCTGGGGCCACGTCGGGGAACACGAACCTGTATATCAGGCCGAAGACCACCGGCACCAGTATCGGCAGGAGCGCCGGGGCCACCATGGCTCTGAGGGCTCCGCGGGTGGCGATGTCGACGCATTCCTTGTAGTCGGGATCCTCGGTGCCCTTCATTATGCCGGGCCTCTCCCTGAACTGCCTGCGGACCTCCTCGATCATCTCGCCGGCGGCTGTTCCGACGGCGCGGATCGCCAGGGACGCGAAGAAGAACACCAGCACGGCCCCGACCAGTCCTCCAACGAAGATCAGGGGGTTGCCTATGTTGATGTTGAAAACGGCCTCGAGAGTCTCGCCCTTTATCTCGGCGACGATCTCGAAGTAGGCAGCGAACAGCAGGAAGGCGGCGAGGGCCGCGGATGCCATGGCGTATCCCTTGGTGAGGGCCTTGGTTGTGTTACCGACGGCGTCCAGCTTGTCGGTCCTGTCCCTAACGTCCTTGGGCTGGTCGGACATCTCCGCTATCCCGCCGGCATTGTCGGTTATGGGGCCGAAGGTGTCCTCGGCCAGTATGAAAGCAGAGGATCCGAGCATGGCTATTGTCGCCACGGCGGTTCCGTACAGTCCGAACACGAACTGCTGGGATGCGTCAGGCGCGGCGTAGTAGCCGAGAATGTACGTCGCGATTATGGACACGACTATGCATATGACGGGGAGGACCGTGGACTCGAGGCCGAGGGATATCCCGGATATGACGTTGGTCGCCGCTCCGGTCTCGGACGACTTGGCCAGGTCCTTGACGGGCTTGTGGTCACCCGTGTAGTACTGGGTTATGTACACTATGGCGAGGCCCAGGACTATGCCCACGACCCCGCAGAAGAAGAAGTTCAGCCACGCGGAAGTCTCCGGCGAGAGCAGCCAGTATGTCGATATCGCCAGGAAGACCAGCACGAGTACTATGGTCACGTAGTATCCGCGGTTGAGGGCTTTGACCACATCCTCTCCATCGTCCTTTATGCGAACGACGAGGATCCCCACGAGGGAGGCGACGAGACCCAGCGCCATGAGCACCAGGGGGAGGAACACCCAGTTCGCGGAAAGCCCGACGGCTATCACCGCGCTTCCTATGACCATGGATGATATTATCTCCGCGGCGGTGGACTCGAATATGTCCGCTCCGCGTCCCGCGCAGTCGCCCACGTTGTCCCCGACGAGGTCGGCGATGACGGCGGGGTTCCGGGGGTCGTCCTCGGGTATACCCGCTTCGACCTTTCCCACCAGGTCCGCTCCTACATCGGCGGCCTTCGTGTATATCCCGCCGCCCAGCTGGGCGAACAGGGCCGCGAAGGATGCACCGAAGGCGTATCCCACGACTGCGTGCAGGGTCGAGGTCATGTCCTGACCCCCTACCAGGAAGTAGTAAGCGTAGAAGACGGCGAAGAGGCCCACCAGGCTCAGGGCGGAGACCGCGATCCCCGAGACCGCCCCTGCGCGGAACGAGCATTTGAATGCTTCCTGCAGGGATTTGCGGGCGGCGCTGGCGGTCCTGATGTTGGCGTTGACCGATACCTTCATCCCGATGTAGCCGGAAAGTATGGAGAAGCCCGCGCCTATCAGGAACGCTATGGCCACGGGCACGCCCAGGTACTTCTCGAACCCGGGGACCAGGCCGGCGATGGCCAGTATCACGGCCAGCACGATGCTTATGATTCCGATCGTCTTGTACTGGCGGGCAAGGTATGCCATGGCCCCGGTCTCGATCGCATCGGATATCTTCTGCATATCAGGAGTGCCTTTGTCCCTGGACCAGACATCCCTGAGGAAGTAGACACCGAAGATCAGCGCGATGATCGCTGAGACCGGGATCAGGAACAACAGACTTTGCATGCTGAAAATGTCTATCATTTTGTTTAACCCCTATGTGTTGGTTCCCGATACCTGATACTTGTATATAATTGTTAGACCGCGAGCGAGGGTATCGAGAAGGCCTGGAGGCGGGGGTCGCGCTATCGGTGCAGGCCGCCCGTCATGCGTAGGGAGACGAGCGGGGAAGGCATGGACTGGCCATCTCCGGGTCCTCGGCGAGGGCACTGCGGTCCCCGGCGGAGAGCAGCACGGGCCTCCCGTCCGCCCGCAGGTACCCTGTGCCCAGGGTCTCGACGGGATTCAGCACCTCCCTGCCGAGGACCGCCCCTGCGCAACGGGCCCCCAGATCGCATGCCAGCACCAATACCAGCTCCGGTCCGCCCTCGGAGGCCGCGGAGGCTCTCGCGGCCACCTTCCCCTCCAGGCAGGATGCGGAGGTCGACAGCACCCCGGTTACGCGTATTCCGTCCGCCCGCAGCCTCTCGGCAAGCCTCCCGGCCGCCTCCTGACCCCCTATACCGTTGCAGAGCCTTGCGCACGTGTTGCAGGTCCAGACGAGCACGCTCCTTCCGTCGATGCCGCCGACGAGGTCCGCGTAATCCCTGTCCCGGATCATGATCATCATGCCCACGGCCAGGGTAGACATCTATTTAGGCATGTCCGTTATACTCCCGCTGACCTGAATGACGGCCGACGACATCATTGCCCTGTTACTGGTCTATTCGCTGATAGGGGCGACGCTGGCGACCTACATTATCCTCGAGAGGAGAGGTTCGGGACTGGACACCCGGAAGGTCGTCCACATAATGATAGGCAACTTCGTTTTCGTCTGGTGGATGTTCTCCGAGAGCTGGATCATGCTCGTGTTCTTCGTCCTGCCCTTCGGGGCGCTGGTGCTGGCCGCGGCGATCGCGGCCGGCAGGGGCAAAGGGGGCATGGTAGGGGACATGTCCCTGAAGGGGCATAGGCTGGGGCTCTTCTTCTACGTCATCAGCATCGGCGTACTGGCATCCCTTTTCCCGGATCACCTGGCAGCCGCATCGGTGGGCATCGTGGCAATGACCTACGGAGACGGCTTCGGCAGCATAATCGGAAAGGCGTTCGGAAAGCGCAGGATGCTGAACGGCAAGACCCTCGAGGGCTCCCTCGGGGTATTCGCCGCCACTGCGGTCATGACGCTTGTGGTCGTGGGCTTCTACTGCCTTCTCGCATCCTGGAATCTCTACGCCCCGATGTACGGCGCCGCCCCGGTGTGGATGCTGGCCCCGGCGGCCGGCGTGTGCGCGGCGGTCCTGGAAGCGGTCACACCCGGTGACTATGACAACCTCACCATACCCATAGTCACGGCGGCCCTGATGTTCCTGTTGGGGTTGTGAGCATGACCTGGTACGTCGTGGACGGCATGGACGGCTCCGGAAAGAGCACCGCCGCAGAGTACATGACCGGGGAGCTGACCCGCCGGGGCCGCAGAGTCCTCCTCATAAACCATCCCAACAAAGGGACCCGTTCCGGCAGGCTTTCGGACAGATTCCTGCACATGAGGGGCAGACCGGCAACGGCCTTCGCCGCATTCTTCTTCCTGCTTGATGTCCTGGGCTCCCTGAGAAGGATGAGGAGGGAGGGCCCGGAATACGATGACATCGTGATGGTCAGGTACCTTCTGTCCGTGGCCTATCTCCCAGACCTCCTGTACTCCCGTTTCTACAAGTTCGCGGAGAAGCTGCTCCCGGTTCCGGACGCCAGTATCTACGTGGACGTCCCGGGGGGCCTCGCCATGGACAGGATAGAGGAGAGGGGGGACGAGCTGGAGATCTTCGAGACCGCGGAGAAGCTGGAGAGGACCCGCGGGAAGATGCGTTCCCTGACCGGTGGCTGGATGGTCCTGGACAACTCCGGATCCGAGGAGGAGACCCGTTCCCAGTTGGATCGCATGATGGCCGGGGGCCGTTGACCGGCCCTATGGAGCGGTTTGCGCAACCATTTTAAATATCCTGCATTGTAGGAAGCCCCATAGCTCAGAGATGAGGATATGGCAGATTACGTAGACATGGACAGACTCGTGCCCGTCAAGGACATCGCAGTGAAGAAAGGCATGACCGTCGACGAGATGCTGAGGGCAATGGGGGGCGCCGGAGGCTTCACCGCCCAGAAGCTTGCCGACGCGACCGACATCGCGGAGAAGATGGTAAGAGACAGAGGATGCGTCAGGTTCCTCTCTTTCCCCGCCTGCATAATGGCCACTGGAACCAGGGGGGTCATCGTGGATCTGGTCAGGAACGGCATGGTGGATCTCATCATAACGACCTGCGGAACCCTGGACCATGATCTCTCCAGGTCCTGGAAGTCCTACTATCACGGGGATTTCGTGATGGACGATGCCGCCCTCAGGGACGAGGGGGTGAGTCGCCTGGGCAACGTCCTGGTGCCGGACTCCTGCTACGGAGAGGTTCTGGAGGAGAAGCTCCTTCCCATGTTCGACGAGATATTCGCGGAGACCCAATCCCTGTCGACCCATGAGATCATAGACCAGGTGGGGTCCAGGATGGGGGACCATCCCGACAGCCTCCTCTGGCAGTGCCACAAGAACAACGTGCCGATATTCGTGCCCGGCATAACCGACGGATCCTTCGGATGCCAGCTCTGGATGTACTACCAGATGCATCGCAAGCTCAGGATAGACCTGTTCGCGGACGAGCAGAGGCTGAGCGAGATAACCAACGCCGCGGAGCGCACAGGTGCCCTGATGATAGGCGGAGGGATATCCAAGCACCATGTGATATGGTGGAACCAGTTCCGCGACGGGCTCGATTACGCAGTGTACCTGACCACCGCCGAGGAGTACGACGGCTCCCTCTCGGGCGCCCGCCTGAGGGAGGCTGTCTCCTGGGGCAAGGTAAGGGCCGACGCCAAGAAGATGACCGTTGAGGGCGACGCCACGATAACCCTGCCTCTGATATACGCTGGTCTGGCGGACCGCATCCTGTGAGGCGGGAACATGAGGAAAATCGCCGTGCTATCGGGAGACGGGGTGGGGCCCGAGGTGATAGATGCGTCTATGAGGGTCCTGAATGCCACGGCGGACGGTCTGGAGTTCGTACATGCGGACATCGGCATGTCCGCATACTCCAAGCACGAGCAGTACCTCCCCTCGGAGACCCTCGACGCGATCAACGAGTGCGAGGCCATACTGATGGGCACAATCATCGACAAGAGGGATGACCGGCTCTACCGCAGCCCCAACCTCGCACTCAAGAAGCAGCTCGGTCTTTTCGCCAACATAAGGCCCTTCGCACCCCTCTGCGACGACATAGGATTCAAAGGTATCGACACCATAATGGTGAGGGAGAACTCCGAGGGCATGTACACCATGGCCGAGATCGAGGACCTCGACGGGGTCACCCTCGAGAGGAGGGTGAGCATAAAAGGGTGCCGGCGCATCTGCAGGATGGCCCTCAAAATGGCTTCGCTCAAAGGCAGGAAGAAGATAACCTGCGCCCACAAGGCCAACGTGTTCACCGCATCTGACGGCCTCTTCAAGGATATCTTCTATGAGGAGATGACGGGCTCCCCTTACGCCATAAACGACGTGCGGGCCGACAAGCTGGCCGCCGAGTACATCCTGACACCCGGGGAGATAGACCTGGTGGTGACGCTGAACCTCTACGGGGACATAATATCCGAGGAGGTCTCCGCCCTGGTGGGAGGCACGTATCTGACCCCGTCGGGCAACCTGGGGGACGACATGGGGCTTTTCGAGCCGATGCATTCCGCCCAGCCGGACCTGGCGGGACAGGACAGAGTCAATCCCACGTCATCCATACTCTCGGCGGCCATGATGCTGGACTTCCTGGGCATGAAATCCCGGGGGGACATCATACGGAGGAGCGTCCGCGAGGCCTACGCGAAGATGGAGAGGACCGCGGACGTGGGCGGCAGCATGGGCACCAGGGATTTCGCCGAGAGGGTCGCCAAGTACTGCGAGGCGGCACCCGACCGGGATTTATAAACGGCCCAACAGTTCGCTTACGGTCCCGATGAGATCGTCGACTCCGAGTGCGCGCCAGTCCTCGGTCCCGAATGTCCCGCTCAGGACACCTATGAATCCCGCCCCGGAATCCCTGGCGGTGAAATAATCGAATTTGTGGTCCCCCAGGAACAGGATCTCGTCTGCGGACACCCCCAGTTTGGAAGCCAGGTTTTTGAGTGCCATCGGAGAAGGTTTCGCCTGCTCCTCAGGATAATCGTCCCTTGCCACTACGGCATCTATGTTGGGCAGCATCCCGCACTTTCCGAGGATGTACAGGCAATATTCCCTGCATCCGCGGGTGACCACTCCGGTCCTGTATCCTCCATCCTTCAGAATCACGAGCAGCTCCTCCGCACCCGGGTAGGGGCGGGCCTCGTCGGCATTCTCCATCTCGATATCCCTGGCTCTTTTGGATATACGCTCCTGTATATCGAAGATCTCCTTGCCTCTCCCGTTGAGCCTGAGCCATTCTAATCCGCTATCCAGATTGAACTTGGAACCTTCACTGCGGTCGATCGCTTCCACTGGCACCCCCATCTCGATCATCTCGTCGAAGACTAGATTGGCAAGGCCCGCATAGTCCACTTCGGAGTCCATCAGGGTTCCGTCCATGTCGAAGGCTACTGCTTTGTATCTGGAATCCAATGCCATGGTGCCGTGAAGGCCATCTCATCTATTAAGTTTGATTGGATGAAGTAATCTGGGCGAGGAATCGTCCCAGATGGATATCGTGTTAACGTAAACGGAGTCAGGTGAGGGTAGTAGCCCCCCTTCTGTTTCAGGCGGCATTCAACTAACGCACCCTACCCGCCGGTCATCGGGCACTCATCCCGGCTGTATGGGCTTGCTCCGATGAGGAGTCGCCGTTTCACCAAATCCTCGGGAATGTCACCGTCAGCGGATCATCCTATGGCCGAGTCTGTGTCGTTTCTGGGCCCTTGCCCGGGCTCTCGCCCGGCCGGATTTCCCGGCTCATCTGCCCTGTGGAGGAGGGAACTTCCTCAGCTGGACAAAGTCCTACCGTCGGCCGCCCTCCCTCTCCTGACACATTCCCAACCGACTAGCCCTTATTAATCTTTGTCGTGTTCCGTTTACAGGTTCCCCGGGGCATGGTCACGGCAGGGTCGGGATAAATACCATGCGGCCTCGTCACCCAGATACCTGCGTAAACTGGACCTTTGCACAAAGCTTATTAACTGAATCCCTATTGGGAACCCAAGTGCAGGGGTAGTCAAGCATGGCCAACGACGCTAGGTTGAGGGCCTAGTCCTTAGTGGTCCGCGCGTTCAAATCGCGTCCCCTGCACCATTTCTGCGTTATCTCTCCTCGAAAACAACGTCTCGCTGTGCAAAATGCTGAATCGCTCCCTGCCTTGCCCGAAGACACCGGAGATGCTGCCGAGTCAGCAGCAGGGCGGACATCCCGAAGGACATGGCGATTCGATCGAGGGGGAACCGCTACGATCATCATGAACGTTCCTGCCCCCCGGATACCGCCCCAGTCAAGCCATCACGAGCCCCGAGACCGGGTGAATGACCGCACCCCTGCAGTATCCTTCGCCCGGAACCACTATGTCTTATACCCGCGGCCGCCATCGGATGGGATGCAGCGCCGCGTGTCGGCATCGCCTTCGACAGGGATTGTTTATCACGTCCCTGCCGCGGCCATCATCACTGGCCCATTCCTGCGATCCCCCTGATTTATGCATATGTCTGTTGTCATCATACTATCATTCATGATAGGGATGTTTCCAGGGAGAATGCTGCATCCAGCATGTCGACCAGGAAGATTCTCTACGCGTATAAGCGTCGGACACGTTCGTTTAAAACTACGAAAGTCGATGATTTCTTCATGAAAGACGTATTCGTTGTGTTCGAATCGAGGGAGAGTCGCGAGAAGTATTCCCAAAATGCGAAGAGGTTCGATGATTCCGTCGAGGCTCTTTCCAAGATCGGCATAAAAGTGGACCGTGTGATGTGCGTGTCCCCGTCCGATGTCGGGGGAGGAGCCGAGGCGGAGGAGCTCGTGAGCCAGAAGGGTCTGGGGATACTCCCGGTCGCGGAATACGACGGAGTGGTGGTTTCCGAGGGAGAATATCCATCCGACCAGGTTCTGGCGGATTGGCTGGACGTGCCCGACGGGGTGCTCAGCGCCAACAAGCAGATGCCCCCCTCCATAAACGACATGGAGCCGCCCTGCACATGCGGCCTCAATCAGCAGACTTGCGCCAGGAAGAACGACCAGTGAAGTCCGGGCGAAGATCGGGCAGGGCCGAGGCCCGCCCAGGATGTCGGGTGACCTTGCGCATGCGCCCCGGAACGGCTTGTACCGAGGTCGCCCGATCTTCCGAAACAACCCCTATTCGGTCTTTTTATTCGAGTCTCAGCTCCCGATTCTCAGCGAGTCGAAGCTGAATACCTTCTCAGGACAGTCGTTCTCACAGCGCCTGCATGCGGTCCCTGCACACAGGTCGGACCTCACGTGGGCTACGATTCCGTCGCCTTCCTCGGACAGCATCAGAGCCGTCTCCGGACACCTGTCCCGGCATATCCCGCAGTAGGTGCAACCGTCGATCTGCCCCGTCAGCAGCACGCCGGGGGCCTCCATTATCGTGACCCCGCGATCCTCGTCGATGTCAGGCAGGTCCCTGATGACCATCCTCTCAACCTCCGCCTTACTGGGCTCCAGGGGTATTGGGGGTATGCCGGAGATGTCCAGCATATTGTTGTACTCGCTCATGGGCATGCCGTAGCACCAGTAAGACAACTCCACTGAGTATATGTTCTTGAAATCCTCCGAGGTGGCGAACATGCAATGTTTGGCGAGCAGCTTCTCAGCGAACGTCCGCAGTTCCTCCAGGGTTGTCTCTCCCAGCACCAGCCTGCGTGCTAGCACTATCGAGGTGTTCCCGAACTGTATTATCCTCTCCGCGCCGGGAGTCACCATGCCTATGGACTTTGCCTTGTTGGCGTCCACGTAGAGACCCGAGGCGCCCGACATGTAAGCCGTCTTGACGTCATCCACCCACACGCCCGCCTCCAACATGAGGGTCAGGAAACCTGTCCTCAGCGCCCCGATGGCCTTACCGGCCTCGTCCACGTCCCTGCGTGATATCTTTATACCGTCCTGAAGGTGTATCATGCCGTCAGGGGTATCGATCCCCATTGTCCCGACCACGCCGTCATCTATCCCGCAGGAAAGCGCTGCGACGACCCCTGTTCCCGTTATGCCCCGGGCTTTCCCGTGCATTTCCCCCTTCCCTATGATGTCCCCCGTTCTCGGATCGACGGTATCGCCGGCTCTGGGTGCCAGGGTGGGATCCAAAACATGGCAGACCCACCCTTCACCGTCTGGATCGACGTCGGACAAAGCGCCGGTCGATGCGAGCATCCCCCTTTCTATCTGCTGTCCTTCTAGAGCAGGCCCGGCCGCGGCGGACCCGGTGAACACCTCCCCGTCCTTCACAAGGGCCATCTCCGCATTGGTTCCGTAGTCGACGACAATGGCCGTCTCGTTCTTGTCCAGCACCCCTGTGACGAGAAGCATCGCTATGGCATCGGCACCTATCTCGTGGGTCACGGCGGGAGGTATGATTACTTTGGCGTTCGGAACGGAGAACAATCCCAGCTCCATGGCTTCCAGGACATTTCCGCTCCTGTCGGGAGAGACCACGCCCAGATCCCTGAGCATGCTCTTCCCCGCATAGGCGAGATCCCTTATCTCTATGTTCTGGAAAAGGGACAGCTGGAACGGGTTCCCGCACACGGCCACGGTCTCAACTTTATCAAGGTCCACACCCAACATTCCGAACAGGTTGTTGACGGTTGCCAGGATCAGCCGGTTGCCGACATCTGCACCTGACCTGATTGCGAAGTTCACATGATCTATGACGTTCATCCCGGGTATCGGGTGCCTTGCGGTTATCGCCGTCGCGACGGTCTCCTTCGTATCCAGGTCCAGAGCCTGGCAGCGGAAGCCGCTTGTACCTATGTCCAATGCTATCCCGTATCTCATCTCGAATCCCTTCCGAGCACCGCTGAGGTCACGGCCATGACCGCCGTGCCTATGGCCAGCGGATCGTGGATCGCTCTGACCGTGACCGGGGCGTCGGCGGTGCTGAAGCGCTCGCCCGGCGTGGAGATTATGGCGTCTTCACGCACGAGGTCCGCAGGGACCTCTGCCGTGGACGCGTTGAATATCAATCTGGTCTCGGATATCGCCCGCTCCATATCTTGGCGCACCGTCACGAACCTGTGGAGCCCGCCCAGGGCCTCCGCCTTGGAGATGTCGATATCCGCCACCTGCACAAAGGCCCCCTTGGAGCCCATGAATTCGGCGGCGACCCTTCCGACCCTGCCGGCCCCCAGCAGCAGCACGGTCCTGCCCCCGAGAGAGCCTTCGGCGCATTCCAGCGCCTCCACGTACCCGCGGGCGGTGCAGTCCACGTTGTCAGAGTATGCCCCGGCGGATACGTTGTATGCGAGGAACCTCCTGTCGTCTGCCATGAATATCAGGTCGGATCCCGAGGAGACGGCCTCGGAGAAACCGTCCACGTCTGTGGCCGCGGTTACGAGGCTGTCCATTCCCAGATGTGATAGCACGGCGGATACGGAATCTGAGAACCCGGATATCGTGCCCTTTCCCGAGGTCACCGGGACGACTGCCGCGGAAATTCCCGCCAGCGCCGGTCTCGAACCTGCGGTGCGGAAGGCCAGGCCCCGCAGGTCCGTGCCTATAAGGTCTGACAGCCTGAGGTCGAGAGATTCCAGGGACCTGCGCACTTCGTTTACGTCCTCCTCTTTCAGACGGGGCATCACACCGCCTCCGGCCTCGGATCCATGCGTTCATCCAGTCCGCAGGTCTCCATGATCTCGGATACTATCAGCTCCCTCTTGGAATCGACCTCCGCTTCGGTCCTTCCGCGGGTTATCACCGTTGTGTACCAGTTCTCCTTCCCCGGCTCATAATCGGTTATCATCTCGTCGCACCCGAAGATTCCGGATACCACGCGGGGATTCCGGACATTGGAGAATTCCTTCTCGCCGCATGCCGATATCCTGTTGCCGTTGATCACGAAATGCTCGTACACCGAGGCCCCTCCGGAGCTCTCTGCCTCCAGCGACCTGCCGAGGGCGGATCCGACCAGCATATCCAGAAGGTTTATTCCGGTGGCGGCGTACACCGCCGCAGGGGTCTGGCTCGGTATGCGGGCATCTATCTCCAGGACCCTCAGTCCTTTGGGGGTCAGTATGGCTTCGACGTCCATCAGAGCCTGTAGCCGCATCGCCTTGGCGACCCTCCTCCCTATCTCTCTGAACGCCGCATCGTCCTCGGGGCCTAGAACGTCCGGGTTGCATCTTACCATCTTGCAATCGTATCCGCTGTCTAGCACCACCTCGGTGGTGACATACGATTCGACGCTCCTCCCGGTTCCGATGACCTCCAGGGAAACGCTCTTCCCGTGCACGAACTCCTGGATCACGGGAGTGTCATTCAGTCTGCCGACCGCCTCCAGACCCCTCCTGACATCCTCGTCGCTGTATACGACGCTGACACCCACGCTGCCGCTTTGGGACGAGGGCTTGACGACGGCGGGGAAACCGCATTCGGGCCAAGGCAGAGGCAGAGGCACACCCAGGCCCCCCATCATTCTGTTGGAGGCCTCCTTGGAGCAGGAGGTACGATAGGATTCCGTGTCGAAGAGCAGAGGCGTCCCTGTACGGTAGAGGATCCTCTCCAGCGCAAGTAGAAGATCCATGTTCTCACATGCGGGTATGACCGCATCGCATCTGCAGAGGATGTCCCTGGCCGCCTCGGGATCCTTCACAGGATCGACGACTGCCTTTTCGTCGGCCATCGAGAGGGCCGGTGCATCGGGGCGCCTGTCCATAACCACAGACGTCATGCCGGCGTGCTTGGCCAGATATGCGGCCTCCATCCCCTGGAGAGCCCCGCCCACGATGCCGAGCCTCATGCCTTCGGCCTCCTGGCCTCTATCATGCTCTTGTATTCGTTGTTGGTGGAGACTTTGCGGCCCATGCCGTCCAGCATCTCGATTATGTGTTGGACTGAACGGTGCCCGTTGTCTATGTCCAGATCGTGCTGGGCGACCCCGGCCAGGTTCAGATGCGGCGGGACTATCGAAGTTATGATGTTGGCACCCGCGTCTATCCTCGATGCCAGGCCGTCGGTGCCCTCGACATCCAGACTCGCCGGGATCAACCTGTCGGGGTAAGCCAGCCTCATCACGGCCATCGCCATCCTCTCGCTGAGCGAGTCGGTTGGTCTGCGGTCCTGCATGGGGGTGCCGCACTGCGGCACGAAGGTCATCGCCCTTATCTGCTGGCAGCCGAGCTCCCCCATCTCCAGGATGGAATCGGCACGGTCCTTGGCCGTATCCCCGATCCCTGTAAGCATTCCCTCTTCCGTAAGCAGCCCAGCGGAGCGTGCCCAGGCCTTCTGACTGAGCCTGAAGTCGTAATCCTGGTCCAATCTCATCCTCTGGAAGAGTTCGCGGTTGTGGGTCTCCTGATAGCAAGCGTACCAGTCCGCCCCTGCTTCCCTGATGCGGGGGAAGACCTCCGGCGGCAGGGCCCCCGGCGAGGCCATTATGGCCACATCCACGGCCTCGTTGACCGAGGATATCATGTCTATTAGGCCTGCGTATCCGTCCGCGTACATGACCGGGTCCTCGCCCATGGTAAGGTCCACGAGGTTGACCCCCGCATCCTCGAGGTCGCAGGACAGCGATACCACCTCCTCCCTGGTCTTCCTGTATCTGGGCAGGCCCGTGTTCGTCTGTCTGTAATAGCAGAAGGCGCAGCTGTTCCTGCAGTGGGTGGAGAAGTACACGAAACCGTATACCGATATCCTGTTCCCGAACATCCTGTCCCTGACCTCCTGGGCGGTCTCGAAGAGTCTTTCTATGTCTCTCCCGTCCTTCAGGGAGACCAGGGCTTCTATCTCGTTCCTATCCAGGCCCCTGCATTCGGAGGCTTTGGAGAGTATCCCCTCTGTGTCCTCGGAGGGCCTCACGGCCCTTGTGATGACATCGCGCGTCGTGTTCTCGGTCGTCATCTTCACGCCTTCAGTCTATCTTCGCACCGTTGAGGTACACAAGGCTCCTTCCGGCCTTCTTTATGTTCTTCTTGCCGGTCCGGTGCATTATAAGCCTCTCCAGTCCGAATCCGACGCCGCTCCAGGGCTCGTGTATGTCGTGTACCGGGTCCAGCACATGGGGGCCCACGGCCCCCGAGGCCATCTCCTCTCCGTCCACCTCGACATCCAGGGTCGTCCTGTAAACATCAGATGTCTCTTCGGTCAGGGTGTACTCCATGCCGGCTGTTCTCATTATCAGATCTATGTGTTCTTTCAGACGGTCCACCGGATCCCCCTCGGGTCCGAGTTCCACCAGATTTAGCATGGTGAACTCCTCCAGGTGGTTGGTGCTGTGGGACTCCTTCCTGAAACACGACCCTATCTCGAATATGCGCACTGGCCCGTCAGTGAAATCACGCAGCCTCCTCATCACGAAGTAAAGGTTAGGGGCCAGCATGGGCCTGAGCACACGTCTGTCGTCCACGAAGAAGAGCTGTCTGTAAAGAGGATGATCCTCGGTGATCGTCATCTTGGCGAGGGCGGCCTTGGAGATGATCGAAGGCGTCCTGACCTCTGTGAATCCTTGTTCGACGAGCGCCTGCGCAAGATCTCTTTCCAACTGTGCCAGACAATGCCTGGATGGTCTCTCTAACATGTCTGTTATGGCCTTCCTGTTTATGGCGGTCAACCCGGACATCGTCTTTGCGTACTGTCTGTCGCGCTCCTGGGCCGTGGCGTACTCCGCATCTTCGAAGATATCGTCGCTGTATTCCCACATGCGCTGTTCCTGCGAAGGCGTCAGCTTTACCATGTCGTATCACCGTTGATTGAATGGCGAGAGACCAGGGAATCGAACCCTGCTAGCGAGGCTTTAGAGACCAGCTGGTCACCAGACCGTCCCCCTTGTTCGAAAAACATACAGTCCGCCGAGGCTTCCGCCGATATGGATGGAACTTCGGAACGGGGCGATGGAATCCCCCTTAAAATGAGGACCGCATGTTGGATCCCGGAGGATCCGAGACCTAGAGGGAGGTGCATGAGGCACCTCCCGCGGAAAAGATGATGTCAAGGCGGCGTGACTTAAGGAGGGTAAAATTTATGTCGTCGCTGCCGTTCGTATTCATCACATCCGCAAACCGGGGATCGCTCCTCAGCTTCTGTTGTTGATATCTATTAAATCAATATTTAATGTTTTCTATTGTTCTATTGAATTGAAATGTATTTAGTATTTAATACATTCTATATATGCAAAGATTCATATTAAGTTCTATATTAATTTACCTGTTAATGCCTGTAAAACAAAATCCTGGCCATCGGCCCTTGGACCTACTGCCGAAATGATCGGCAGCGTCTTTTACAAGAATCGTAGACTGATGAAGGCATATACGGGCGACCGGCGTGTCGGGGATCAGGAGGATTGAAAAAGAACCGTGCAGAATATTTATGAGATTGAAGTAAGGGTAATGATATGCGGAAGGCCCGCGTCAAGAGCGGCTTTCCTCATCCAATCCTCCGAAAGGGAATTCCTCCACGGATGAAGACAGCACAGGGGCCGGATCGTCCGGCCCATGGTGCAATAGGCCGATGACGAACGGCCGAGGTGCTGCCCACCGGGAACCTCAGGCTATCTCCAGGCCCAATCTCCTAAGGCGGCTCACGGCGCCGTCATAAACTGCCATGTGCTCCTTGGTGGGCGTTATGTTCTGCACATCATAGCACTCCTGGAAGGTCTTTCCGGCAGGTGCCCGGGAGAAATCCTTCTCGTAGCTGGATACAAGCCTGTCAAGTAGTGTGTTGACCTCGTGTATGTCCCGGCCCATGGTGGCGATAGCCGCTTCCCCCATCATCCTCGCCTCCATGGGGGAGGTTTTGTCCCTGACGACACCTTTGGACGACGCGGATCCTGATATAAGCTCCCTTCCGGAGGCGGTGTCGGTTATGGCCTGCGCGGCGGTCTCGAGCAGGCACATCTCGGTACACGGGCCCGACAGAGTGTAGTATTGGTTGCCCAGAAGAAGATCCGTGTTGGCATCGACGGCCGCCGCGGTGTGGGCGGCGATCTGCAGGGTCTCCCTGGAAGTGGTTATCCCCCACCTGATGTGGATAGGCCCTCCGAGGTGCGTATCTGCATTGAACATCACAAAGGAGGCCAGCGTAGTTGCCACATCGCATATAGCCGTCTCCTCCACTCCGCCGCAGTATCCTCCGAAGATGGGCATCTGCTCTATCATTATTATGTCGCCGCTTGCCACCCAGCCTGCAAGCATGTTGAGACCCGTCAGGTCCATCTTCATCTCGTTGAGCTGCGAACACTCATGGAGGTCGAAGGGTTTAAGCCCCCCCTTGGCAAGACCTGAAGCCAGACGGCCCGCCGCGGACAGCGGGGTCTCGGGTCCCTATATGCACATCCCCGGGCGGTTGGCGCGGGCCATGGCCTCTCTGACAAGTCTTATCTCCGCCATGGTCGCCATTATCTCATAGGGTGTGTTGGTGGTCGAAGGATGTCCGTCCAAAGTGGAGAGGACGCCACTGACCAGTGTGTCCACGGTGGCCTCCTGGGCATACCCCTGCATCATGGGAAGGAATATATCCTCGGACACAGGGGCCCCCGTGGGCCCTCCTTCCACTACGGGTTTGGAAGGTGCATTCCCTCTGCGGGGCTTCATCTTCACCTTGTCCTTGCCCTTCCCCAACTTGAGTCTGGTGGGGGCCTTCTTTATACCCTCATACACCTCTTCCTCGGTTATCTCCATCGTGCGTCCGATGTCGGGGCAGTAGAACCCCGTTGTGACGAGCATGTCCATGCCTGCCAGAAAGAGGCGGTCGATGAGACCCTCGTCCTCCGGTATGATCCCTTTGTCGAATCTTATGTCGTACCTGTCCTTCATTGCGAGAGCGTTGGTGGGAATCGTAACGTAATCCCATGTGTCCTCACGAACCTTCTTACCTCTGTTGAAGCGATCGTATGCCTCGAAGATTGAAACCGGTCTGGGCGCAGCCATAATATCACCCGACATCTGCAGGATGTCTGCGGCATGCCGAATCCCGCTATAATGCATGGATATATAATTATATTCTGCAGGGTTGCATTAGATTCAGAGTATCTAGCGTGATTCGTATGGTCATGAATCCTCCGATGCATGTACCCTGCCATCTTGCAGAAGCGTCCGCCTTGTCCTTTGAACCCGGCTACCTCCGCTTTTTGCGGGAGGCCAACACTCAGTTGGAGGTTCCTATCCTGGGCTTCGGATCCTCGATGAGAGTTATGCCGCACTCGGAAACGATGTTTTCGATGCATTCCGCCCTCTTCCTCTCCGCGTCCCCCATGTCGCTTCCTGTGGTCACCAAAGTGGCCCTCCATGTCCTCAGTCCCGGTGCATAATCTGTTATGATCTCGGTACTGCCGAACAACCCCTCGTGTATCCTGGGACAGGATATCCTGGAGAACTCGCGGTTGCCGCAAAACCTGAGCCTATCGTCCGTGACGAGTATGTGCTCGCATATCGTCGCGCGTTTCACGCGCGGGGCTACGGGTTTAATATCTTTCACCCGAGCCGCCATTAACACTTCGAGCAGGTTGAACCCGGTGGAATGGAGTATGGCCGTGGGCATCATGGAAACCACGCAAGCGTCTATGTCCAGGATCACTGCCTCGTCTTGGATCTCCGTGCCTTCGACGAAGAGGGGGCCGACAACGGACATCGCCTCCGCTATATCGCGGGCCAGCTTGGAAAGTTTCGCTGCCGCTGGCCTGCTGTTGATGGTGGGATCGCAACGTACGCGTTTCTTATCGAACCCATCATCGACTTCCAGCTCACCCGATATGCATGGGAGTGTCCTTTCCCCGTTCCCTATCACACAGGTGACCATCTTGGTTCCCGGGACACATTCCTGTATGAAAGAATCATCACCTGCAAGTACGATATGCTCATCTATCGACCTCAGCTCATCCAGTGTGTTCACCACGCTGGTTGGTATCCTGCTGTGGGAATCCATGGGCTTCACGACCGCCGGGAAGCCGCATTCCGGCCACATGGCCGGCGCGGGTATGCCTATGCCATCCAGCAGACGGCGGGATATCGTCTTGGAGGCCGCAGCTGAATAGGCTGCTACGTCGAAAAGCAGGGGGGTGTCGATCCCCTTGAACACCCTGTCCATCTCCCTTAGAAGCTCGATGTTGCCCGTGGCGGGGACCACTGCCCCAGCTCCGCTGAAAAGGGCCTTTGCGGAAGCAGGATTCTTTAAAGGATCCATGGCATAGAATCTGTCTGCCATGGTCCTTGCCGGTGCAGAATCGTCACGATCTATAACGGTGACTCCGTACCCCGCTTTCTTTGCGAGGTACGCGCACTCCATCCCTCTGAATGAACCTCCTATTATGCATATATCCAATATATCACTCTACCATAAATTTCGCCCGTCAAACATGTGCATCAAGATTTTACGAGCCGAGGGGTTCCATCCGTCCTTGTCTGTTTTTGAGGAGGAAATAGACTTTGCTACCCGCGGACGGATGGAAATCGCAAGACGAGCTCGCGATGGGCCCCTTGCGGGCAGGAGCCGATGATGCAGACACACGGCAGCAACATGCATGACCATGCACATACACCATGGATAAAGATGATGATTAATAATATTTAAAGTTATTCTTAGAAAAAATTGATTTAAAATAAATTATATTAAAACTTTTCCTATTAAAAACGTGTTCAAAAAAATATACTATTTAAAAATATCTTTTTTCACTAGCAAGAGCCCGCTCTGCATTCGACCCGACGCAAGATATAACGGATTTCCGGCGGAAAAAACAGGCCCCGTCTCGAAAGAATGCCCGACAGATGCTTCGAAATGTATGATGATCTGATGAAAACCTATAAAATCAGTGCTTTTCGAGGACTTTGATGTGTTGGATATATTCTAAAATCTAAAAAAACAAACTTATATATACAAGGTTTTAAACAGTGAATAGAAATATAGAAAATATTAAATACAACATACATATGAATTCCCTTGTTGGACGAAAGCTATAAGTATAACATAAAAACATGTCAATAACATCGGAGAACCGCGGAGTGCCATGTGCTTAGCATGGGTCCCTCCGGGGGACGGTGACAACATGGAAGGCAGTGAAGGATTCGAAGCAGGCCGGCCGGAGGATTCCCTCCCGCCTCGCCGCTCCAAGAACCGGAAGGCGCCTGACAGGTATGAGGATCGCAGATGTGCGAAGATGTCCCCCGCCGAACGTATCGCAATGGTGAGGAATCACGGCGACGGTATGGTCCTCCCGGGGTGCCGGGAGGGCAGGGCTCTGATAAAGGAGGAAGAAGAAATGAGCAAAGAGGAAATACTTAAAGATCTCAAAACCTCGGTCGAGACTTGGAACATAAAGCTCGCTGAGAGTGCCACCAAAGCGGCGCTGGATGCGAAACTCGACCCCAAAGAGATCATCGAGAAGGGACTCGGGGCAGGGATGGAGGTCATCGGAGAGAAGTTCGACAAGGCAGAGATCTATCTCCCCCAGGTAATCGCCGCATCGAAGAGCATGGAGGCAGCACTCAAGATACTTGCGCCCGTTCTCCAGGCAGGCAACCAGTCCATGCGTGGAACCGTTATAATGGGTACCGTCCAGGGGGACATACACGAAATCGGAAAGAACGTCTGCTGTGCCATGCTCCGCGGTGCGGGCTACAACGTCATCGACCTCGGACCTGATGTGTCCCCCGACGAATTCATGGCGTCGGCCGATACCAACAAAGCAGATATCATCGGAGGCTCCGCACTCATGACAACGACGCTTCAGGTGCAGGCAGAGGTGGTGGAGGCCGTGAAAGAGGTCAAAGCGCCCTACAAGACCATATTCGGCGGCGCACCCTGCACGCAGGAGTGGTGCGACAAGATAGGCGCAAGCGGATACTCCGAGAACGGCGCGGAGATCATCGAACTGGTCAACAGACTGATGAAGGTGTAAAAATGGCTGCAGAAAGAGCATTGAACATCTGGGATGTATACGACCGCTTCGCCAAGGGGAAGAAGGTCGATGAGGCAGAGTGGGACTACTCCATCATTCCCGGAAACGCCACCGAGCTGAAGGAAAAATACAAGCTCGATTTCGGCAAGAAGATCGTCCCCGAGGATAAGGAGACCATGAACAACCTGTTCAACGCCGGTCTCGAGATGCTCGTTAAGACAGGATTCTACAACAGCGATAACAAGCGCGTCATGTTCGTGACCGAGGAGGAAGTCTGGGAGGGGATAAAGAAGACCCCCAAGAAGCTGAAACTCGGGGAGGGTAGGGACAGTGCTTACTTCTACCCCAGGCGCGGCAACAGCTCGGTCAAGCCCATCATCCAGGGCGGACCCACCGGAGCACCGGTCTCCGAGGACATATTCATCCAGGTCATGCAGAGCTACGCTCAGGAGGGAGTCGTCGACCACATCGTGAACGGTGTCATGGCGACCGTAGAGGGCCACCCTGCGACCACCAACACCCCTTACGAGATAAAGGCCACCATGGCCGAGCTCAGGGCGGTGAAGGAGGCCAGGATCAGGGCCGGTCGCCCCGGACTCGGCATATAGGGACCCGAGACCCCGCTGTCCGCAGCGGGAAGGCTCGCGGCCGACATGCAGTACGCCGGACAGAAGCCCTGGGAGGCACACGAGTGCTCCCAGCTCAACGAGCTGAAGATCGACATGACCGGTCTCAACATGCTCTCCGGATGGATAACCAACGGTGACATGATAATGATCGAGCAGATGCCCATCTTCGGAGGATACTGCGGCGGAGTGGAGGAGACCGCCATATGCGACGTCGCCACCCATCTGGCATCGTTCGCCCTGTTCAGCGGCAACTTCCACCTGGACGGACCCATCCACATCAGGTGGGGGATAACCACATCCAGAGAGACCCTGCAGATCGCCGCCCACACCGCGGCGGCCATCGACGCCAACACCGACCTGCTCCTGGCCAACCAGTACTACCCCACGGCCGGACCCTGCACGGAGATGTGTCTCCTCGAGACCGCCGCGCAGGCAATGAGCGACACCGCCTCCGGAAGGGAGCTCCTGTCCGGATCCGCGGCCGCCAAGGGTGTCGTGCAGGACAAGACCACCGGAATGGAGGCCCGCATAATGGGTGAGGCGGCTATCGCCACAGCCGGAATGAAGGTCTCCGATGTCAACGAGATCCTCGAGAAACTCGTCAGCGGCTATGAGAAGAACTACGCCAACGCCCCTGCAGGAAAGACCTTCCGCGAGTGTTACGACGTTCTCACCGTCAAGCCGACCGCGGAGTACCTTCAGGTCTACGACGGAGCGGTCAAGAAGCTCAGGGACCTCGGTCTCGATATCAAACACTGAGGCGACCCTACGTGTCTGATACCACCTAAACCCTTTAATTTCTCTTTCTGAAGGTGGTTCAAATGAATACTGTTCAAAGGATACTGGTAATCCTGAGTCTGGTCGTATTGGCGGGCGTCGTCCTAACAACGATGCCCGCAGACGTTCTGGCCGCTGACACGGGAGACATAGGGCAGACTGCCAGCGCTCTGTTCGGCAAGAATCTGGACATATGGTTCATGCTGATGCTTGTGGCCTTCCTTATGATGTTCATAAAGAAATACGAGTGGGGCGTGGCCCTGGCGGTTCTCCTGTCCGCGGCGGGAAGCTATATCGCATACCTTGCGATACAGCAGTTCGTCTTCGGAGAGGAGATCATAACCCAGGCCATGATGGTGAGGGCCGTCATATGCTCCATCACGCTGGTGATAGCCATAGGTGTGTTCCTGGGTACTGTCAAATCCTGGCAATATCTGATGGTGGGTCTGCTGTTCGCCCCCGTGTATGCTTTCGTGGAGTGGTTCATGGCCAACCCCGACATAATAGGCGCCGCTGCCGCGGATCCCGGAGGATCCATCCTGGTCCACATGTGCGCGGCATACTTCGGTCTCGGAGTCGCCATGGCCATAAGGGACAAACGTGCCTTCGATGAGCCCATGCACACGACAACGCACAGCGTGACATTCGTGTGGCTGGCCTCCATGCTCCTGTGGATGCTGTGGCCGTCCTTCGTTACCGCGGGCCTTACCGACTCGGCAGATGTGCAGCTGGGAACCCTCACCTGCTTCATGGCCGGCATCGGATCCGTGATCTCGGCTTATGCGGTTTGCATGATCGTGGAGAAGAAGGTAAATCCCCTCACCTACACCTATGCTCTGTTGGCAGGTCCCGTGGCCATAGGCGCGACCATGCTGATAGTGGATCCGTGGGGAGCTCTGCTTGTCGGTCTAATAGCCGGTGCGGTGTCCGCCCTCTGCTTCATCTACCTGCAGCCCCGCCTGTGCAAGATGATAGGCGTCCTTGACGTCATGGGCGTCCACAACCTGCACGGAATGGGAGGCTGGGTCGGAGTGATATTGTCATGTGTGATACTGGGTACATTCACCAACCTGTTCTTCGCGGCATGCGTCGTGGGAATAACCCTCGTCGCGGGCGCGGCGATCGGCCTGCTGGCCAGGTTCACGCGTGGGAAGATGGACATCATAATGGATGACGATCCGGACTTCATAAAGAACGAAGAGCCCGCTGCCTGATACAGGATTTAAAAACGCGGCCGGCGGAACGGCCGCCCCTTACTTTTTCATATTTCACCCGAAAAGCCCACGGGTCTGAC
Source organism: Thermoplasmatales archaeon (assembly GCA_012515075.1). Lineage (GTDB taxonomy): Archaea > Thermoplasmatota > Thermoplasmata > Methanomassiliicoccales > Methanomethylophilaceae > JAAYZC01. The sequence continues at coordinate 54,740 of JAAYZC010000013.1, read as the reverse complement.
CTCCGCGCGCCTTCGCAGGAATCCACGGGATGCAGGGCGACCCGTGACGAAGAACAATATGACGGAGAATAAGGGTAAGTGTAAATGGTTTCGTGAAACGTCCGCGGCGGGGCCTGCTCACTCGGTTCCTTTCCCGAGCTCGTGGAACCTGTCCTCGGCCTTCCTGTGCTCCAGATCGTCGTATCTGAACCTCGCCTTGTTGTCGGCGAAGGTCGTGTTCTCAGGAAGGAGCTTCTTGACGTTCTGTATGAGGCTGCTGCCGAGGCCCATTATCTGGTTGCTGAGGTCTATGCCGAACCTGGTCTTGCCGCAGACGACGTGCCCCGGGTTTATGACATCATTGGGGTCGAGATAGGTCTTGAGCTCCCTCATGAAGTTGACGGTGCAGGCGTCGTGTATGTTGTCCAGATTCCATGCGAAGAAGACCCCGAGCCCGGTGGTCCTTCCGCCGTACTTCATCGCCCTGTCGCCGAGATAGAAGTTGAAGGCGAACGCTGTCATGCCAAGCAGGGACTCGTCATCCTTGAAGTAGTAGGGCATGTACAGGACGGTGCTGCGGTCCACGACCACTCCGATGACACCTCCGGCCTCCATCTTCATGACCTCGAAACCCTTGTAGCACTCGTCTATGAAGGGGGCGAAGTGCTTGACCGGGGTGATGACCTCCGCAGGGATCTCCCCGACACCGACCCTCCTGGCCCTGAATTCGTAGCATCTCTCCTCCCACTCGTGGGCGGCTATCTCGTCGGAGATCTTCCTTCCTCCGAACTCCGCGACGATTGCGTCGACGGCCTTCTCCTCCAGAGCGACGAACTCCTCCTCTCCCTGGAAGGTCACCAGGAGCATGTTCTTGACGTCGGGCGCGTCGATGCCTGCCTTCTTCTGGTTGGCGAAGTGGAGGTAATCGGAGTACGCGATGTGCAGGGGCTTGACACTGGGGTGCTGGACGATCTTCTCTATGGGGCCTGCCAGGTCCCTGAGGTCCTCGAACTCGTATGCGGTGGGCTTTATGACGCCCATGGGGTAGATCCTGAAGGTGACCGTGGAGATTATGCCGAGGGTCCCCTCGGCACCTGCGAACAGCTGATTGAGGTTGTATCCGGACATGTAGCTGCCGATGTGGTCGTAACCCGTCTCGAGGATTGTGCCGTCGGAGGTTATGACCTCCATGTTGAGGACGTTGTCCTTGGCGGACCCGTACTTGTAGCTGCCGATGCCCATCCCGTTGGTGGATATCCATGCGCCTATGGTCCCGGACGGGAAGCTGGAGGGGTACGAACCGATGATGTATCCCTTCTTCATGCACTCGTCCAGTAGCTTCTTCCACGTGCAACCCGCCTGGACCTTCACGAACATTCCCTCGGTGTCGATCTCGAGGATCTCGTTCATCTTGGAGGTCATGTCGAGGAGTATGCCGCCGCAGGTGGGCATGCATCCGCCGAGCCCCCATGTGGCATTCCCCCTCGGGACTACGGCCACTCCGGACCTGTACGCGAGGGAGACGATCTTGGATATCTCCGCGCCGTTCTTGGGTCTGACGACCACGTCAGGAACGTTCTTGAAGGCCATGCCGGCCTCCTTGGGAAGGGGAGCGAGGTCGTGACTGTAAAGCATCCTGTCCATGTCGCTCGTGTTTACGTTCTCTTTGCCGACAATAGCCTCGATCGCCTGAACGATTTCGGGCGTTACCTCGCGCGATAAGTTATCTTCCCCGTTGGATTTCATTTAGCGTCCTCCACTTTAAAGTGTGACTTCGATCAGCGTGTAAATAGGGTGATGTGTTATAAGGATTATGTTCTAGGAGGGCGCTGGAACCTTCCCCGGGAAGTCCCTGGCGGTCCTGGAACCTCTTCAGACCCAATGTTCGGACGGCCTCTTCCAGGATTCCCTCGCCGACCATGAACAGATGCGTGCGGCATCCGCAGTCCGAGCACCCGAAACCCTTCACCGAGGGAACGGCTCCGAGACGCAGCAGGGCGGCCGCGAGGGAGCACTCGGGATTGACCGATCCCTCGGATTCGAAGGCCTCCACCCGGTCCGCGACTGTAGTTAGACGGTCGATATGCCAGCGCAGGCGCTTGTCGGGGGCCATGTGCCTCGATATCCTCTGATCCAGACCTCCCATGGCGCTGCCCACGTAACAGTAATCCCCGGCAGGTAGACGGCACGTCCCGAGGGAACCGACGGCGACTTCCAGGTCCTCGTCGAACCCCATCCTAAGAATGTAGGTGCCCTTGCGTATCATGCCTTTTTCTGCCTGTCCTCGTCCTCCACCTGGGAACGGGTCTTTATGCGTATCAGCGTGCTGCTGTCGTTTATCTTGGACTCGGATATGCTGGCCACCTCGCCAAGTTTCCGTCCGTACACCTCCACGTTGTAGAGGTCCTCGTAGTGCTCCTTCATGGGTATCTTGACCCTGAGACCGTCCAGGTGCAGTACGATGGGCGCCGGCCTCAGACTCATGTCTATCGGCTCGTAATCCTCCAGCAGCTGCTTGACCTCGGCGGGGTGCACGAACAGGGGGTCCTCTTCGATGGTCCTCCTCTTCTCCCTCAGAATCTCGTCCATCCTGTCGGCGATCTCGTCCAGCTTCGTCCTCTCCGGGGGCAGCCTCATCCTCTCGGTCTTGCGTCCGACGCCGGGGATTATGGCCTCGCAGGTGTCCTCCAGGCCCTCCGGCATTGGTCCGGTGACCAGCATCAGGGGGGTCCGTATGTCCTTGATTATGTCCGTTTTGGCCTCGATGCAGGACTTGAAGTTCCCCATCATGAAGATGGCCGCATCGTACTCCTCGATGATCTCCCTCTCCTTCATGGATATCTGGGACGTCGCCTTGCCCCTCCCCCTGGCCAGGCCCATGACCACCGTTATGGCGCCGTACCTTCTGAGCTCCTCGGCTATGTCGCATATCGGATGGGGCATGTGGTGGCGGCCCAGGGTGGGGCCGACCACGGCTATCTCCGTCCCCGCCAGGGGTACGGACTTGACGGTGCCCCCTATGGCTTCGCAGAGCTTCTTCACGGCGGCCTTGTCCTCTCCGGGTATGGACATGGTCACTATCAGCATCTGGGCGCTCCTGTTCTTGTTGAGCACCACGCCGCCTACATCCTCTATCATCTCGAACAGCTCATCGGAGCGGTAGACCCCGCCGTCGTACATCATGACCTCAAACATCGGATGCCTCCCTCTCCAGAAGGGCCCTGTGTATCTTCAGGGCCTCCTCCATCATGTAAGGCTGGATTATCTCCTCTGTGGCCATTATCGTCATGGTGTCGCCGTTCGAGAAGCTGTGCCTGGCCTTGATCCCCTCGGGCATTATCCTCCAGACGGCCCCTATGATCTCCTGCATGAACTCGTCACCCGACGACACCACCAGGGATCCGACCTCCTCCCTCTCCGCGTTCTCCGCATCGAGGTCGAAGCGGGTCTGCTGGACCACGCTGCCCCTGCCGTATCTCTTCCAGAGCTGGGCCAGTATCTCCGGTGCATACTTCTCGTCGGTTATCGACAGGTGCACGGTGCTGCCCTCCTGTCTGAGGCTGGCCACGTCGGACACGGTCCTGCTGGACGGTTCCGCCCTCAGCTTCACGGAGAACACGAAGAAAGGTATCTCCGCTCTCAGGACCAGAACCGCCGTGTCGATGAGCGAGGATTTTCCTATGTCGCTCATTATGTCCTCGAACAGCTTCCTGTAGGCCTCGCTCCCCCACTCATCCGTACCGCTGACCTCCATTCTCATATCATGCCCTCACATGAACCCTGAGCTGAGGAGGGCCCCGCCCACGGCGCCGATGTACTGGGAGTTGGGGGGCACTATTGGCTTCTCGCCCAGGACCTCGCCCACGGCGGTGACAAGACCGGATATGAGCGATGTCCCGCCGACCTGTATTATCGGGTGTCTGACGTCTATCTCCTGCAGCTGCTGCTCGTAGACCTGTTCCGCCACAGAGTGGCATGCCGCAGCCGCCACGTCCTCGAAGGACTTGCCGTCCCCGAGGGACGTCACGAGGTCCTGGATACCGAATACGGAGCAGTAGGAGTTCATCTTGGCGTTCCTCCAGTCCCCTCTGTCGGCCAGCTCTCCGAGCTCCGTGACCTCGATCTTCAGCCTCTTGGACGTCATCTCCAGGAAGCGTCCCGACGCTCCGGCGCATATCCCTCCCATGGTGAAGTTGTCAGGTACGCCGTCACGGACGGTGATGGCCTTGTTGTCCATTCCGCCTATGTCTATTATCGTCGCCTCCCCGTGCTGCCTGTCGGCGAGCCAGACGGCCCCCTTGGAGTTCACGGTCAGCTCCTCTTGGACCAGTTTGGCCTTGAAGTGCTTCCCGAGGCTGTAACGCCCGTAGCCGGTTGTGCCCATGGCCTCCACCTCGCTCAGCTTGATCCCCGCTTCGGCCAACGCGTTCTCCAGCACATAGGTGGCGGACTGGATGACGTCACCTGAAGGCGTCCAGTCCTTACCCACGATCTCGTTGTCTACCATGACCACGGCCTTGGTTGTGCTGGAGCCGGAGTCCAGGCCCACGGTTATCCCGGACTGCTTCTCCCTGGCCAGGAGCTCCTTCCTGGAGACTATCGTGACCAGGGCCTCCATCCTGGTGAGGAGCTGAGAGGCCTTCAGCCTCTCGGTGAACGAGTACGTTACAACCGGAAGCCGGGTGTTCTCCTGTATGAACCTTCTCAGCTCGTTCCTCACCAGGGCGCCCTCGGCGCACCTGAAGCACGTCGTTATGAACACCGCGTCCGCATCGTATAGGCCGTCGGCGAGCTGGATGGCCCTGGCGATCATCAGCTTGAGCTGCGGGGACCTGGGCCTGAACCCGAACCTCTCCACGGCGGCGTTGATGTCCGCCGCAGAGACATCGGGGTACACAACCTTGGCTCCGACGCTGCGGGCGGCCTTCTCTATCTCGTACTGGACGCTGCTGTACTCGGTTCCGCATGACAACTGGGCTATCTTTATCACTTCAATCCCTCCAGGAACTCCTTGGCCTGTATGACGAAGTTCTTGGCCTCATCGTCGGTGTCCGGGTATTCCACATGCAGCACAGGTATGCCGCGCCTCTTCAAGAGGTACTTCACCATCGACTGCGTGCGTTCGCAGCCCACGCAGCCGAATGCGAACGGAGCGTCGTCCATTATTATGGCCGCCTCCGCCTCGTCTATAAGGGGGCCCCACAGCGCCAGTCTTCCCCTGACGCCGGAGGGCACCTCGATGCCCGCGTACTTCAGCCCCTTTATGACGTCGTCTATGGTGACGTTCATGGGCGGCATGTCTATCTCGAGCTTGTCTATCCTCTCCTGGATGGCCGCCATCGAACTGAGCGGCTCATGACCGAATCTTTCTACCAGGTCGAAAAGAACAAGACTGTTGGGGGGGTCTATGAAAACCTTCATCGGTTCGCCTCGCATATCTTCTTGAATCTGTCCACGGGGAGCTTCTCCTCTTTTTCCATTTGCACCGGGCCCTCTCCTCTCTCCACGCATTCGAGCCCGTGCTGTACCTTGGATAGGAATTCCCATTCCGACTCCAGCTGAGCGAAGCCGGGACGGGTGCCGTGCTGTGCGCGGCACCTCCTCGGATCGCCCGCCGGGTATGCCCTGACCTTGGAGAAGACCTCGTTGGGGTACATCTCCCTGATTCTGTCACGGGCCTCCCTGACGACTTCGCGGGGCCCTTCCACCAGACATCCGTAGCATGTCTCCTTGACCGTGACGGAGGGGCTCATGGAATGGACCATGCGGGCCAGCTGATCCGGCGTCAGCTCGGAACCGGGCGATATCATGAGCAGCCTCGTCTCCCTGTCCTCGCTCATTTCTCTTCCTCCTTTATGTATATGACGTCCTCGTCCTTCAGGCCGTCCATGAGCCTGTCCAGGTCGCCCAGGAACTTTCCGATGATGTTCGTGCCGTACGGCTCCTCCCCGGTGGGCCCGTACTCCTTGCTGTCCTCCAGCCTTATGCCTATGAGCCCGTGGTGGGGTCTGGCCTGGTTGGTCAGGCCTATGTCGCCGCGCACGCACTTCCTGAAGGGGTCCTGGGGGAATATGGACTTGCCTCTCATCTCGTCCCCGTAGAAGGTTACCATCGGCAGCCCTTCATAGGAGAACTGGACCTTCAGCGAGCCTATGGGCTTGTGGCTGAGGCCGCTGATCTTCTCTAGGTAGTGGACGCTCGCGCCGTCCTTGGCGCGGTCCAGGGATATGCGGAAGATCCTGTCGGGCGGCACGCCGAAGGTCTCCGCCTCCCCCTTGCTCAGAACGGACAACGTCTGTTCCGGGGTCTGCTCCACGATGACCGCCGAGTCGGACGCGTCGCCGGTCCTGATCTGCCTTATGCCCGCGTCGGACAGGAACCTACCGCCCTCCGCCTGGGTCATGCCCACTGCCAGGGCCCTGGGGGGGTCCGTCACCACGGTGACGCTGTCGCCCTTCTTGGCCCCGGATATTATCGCCCTGCCGTTCACTATCTCTCCGGCACGGTTGTGGGATGCCGATACCTGCCTCTTCTCCTTGTAGATGAAAGCGCGGCCGGTGCCCACGCCGGAGTGCCTGACCGTTATGGCGCCCTCCGCCCTCACCGCGTGGCCCTCCTCCGGTATTGCCACGTCCATGTCGTCCGAGCATGCCACATAGCTTCCCGTGGCGTCAGAGATGTGCATCGTGCCCTTGGAGGAGAGCACCAGCACGTGCTCCGCCGTCATCGGCGATTCGGGATCCAGCTTTATCCTGATGTTTGTCTCCACGCTGTACCCCTCCTCCAGACGGTACGAGAGGTCGTCGGTGACTATCACGCTGTCGCTGCTGGTCTCAGACACCAGGGGCCTTATGTGGGATATGGTGTATCCCTCGCGGATCCTGTCCAGGATGTGACGTCCCACGGTTATCCTACCGATGCGCCCCGGCCCCGCGCCGTACGAGGCGCGGTGATCGTCGCGGGCGACCATCATGTACGTGGTGTAGTTGTCCATGCCCCCGAGGGAGAAGAAGCAGTCGTACCTGCGGTACATGCGCGTTTCACGGCTCTTCTCGATGCCGGTGGGGAAGGACCCGAAGGCCACTATGTTACCCGTCACCCATCTGGCGGTGACGCCTGTTATGTTGGACAGGTTCTCCTTCCATACCCTGGCGTCCTCGCTGTCATCAAGGTGCAGCACCATGGACCCGGCCGATGTTATGAGCTCGAAATCGTTTGTCTCCCTGGATATCCTCTCCGTGGACAGGTGAACGGATATCAGAGACCCCGGGACGTACCTCTCCCCGGATATGGCCGACTTCAGCGTGGCACCGGACCTGAGTGCTTTGGGTTTGCCGTTGACCGTGACCTTCATGCGGATCCCTCCTTGGGCAGCATCGAGACCACCTTCGAGACTATCTCGTCCAGCTTATCCTGCTGACAGGTTACTCCCCTCACCACCCCCGTCACTATGTGCGTTATCTCCCCGCGGGTGTTGATCTTGTCATCCGGCGGCATGACCTGCGCCGTCTTTACACCGATCGCCGCGAAATCCTCGAAATCGACGGGACACTGGGACACTATTATGGCGGGTATGTCCACGTTCCTGAGGATCAGCCTGGCCTTGTAGATTATGTGGGTTCGGACGTTGCCCAGGTGTATCAGGGCGACCTTGAACTGGCGTATCCTCTCCACCTCCAGCGGGTCCAGGCCGAAGTTGGTGCCCGTGGAGAAGTCGGGAGCATCCGACGGAACCCCCCCTCCCGCGTTGACCACCAGCACGCTGGTGTCTATGCCCTCTTCCCTAAGGGCGTAGGTTATCTCGCAGACCGGCTTCGTTATGTGCCTCCTCCCGGGACCCATGGCTATAGCCACCACATCCCTGCCGCTGTCCGATATGGTGGCCCTCTGGGCCAGACCCCCGCCGGCCCCCATGCCCATGGCCTCTCTGCACTCAACGAAGCTGAGATGCCTGCCTATCCTCTGCTTCACTTCGATCCATCCTCCGCGCCGTCGAACACCTTGATAACCTCCTCGGGTTTGCCCAGCATCACAAGCTTGCCGTCTTTCATGAAAGCGGCACGGTCACAGCAGTTCACCACGAAATCCATGTCGTGGCTGACGACGACGAAGGTCTCTCCGAGCTCCTCCCTGGCCCTCAGCACCGAATTGGCGACCACGACCTTGGTGATGGGGTCCATGGTCCCCGTGGGCTCGTCCAGTATGATTATCCTCGGCTCTTTTATCAGCACCTGGGCGAAGGCGATCCTCTGGCACTCCCCGACGCTCAGCGTGTCCGGGTAGGAGTAAAGCAGCCTCTCCATCTCCTCCTTCTTGAAACCGACGCTCAGCAGGACCTGTATGGCCTTGACCTTCGCTATCTCCGCCGGCATGTTCATGCCGATGCATGTGGTCAGGTTCCTGAGCACGTTGTCGAAGGGGTACAGGCTGTACTCCTGATGCAGGAACCCTATGTAGGGCGTGGCCCTGCCCTTGCCCATGAAACCCGACTCCGACATGTCGACCATGTCGTCCCCGATGCGTATCTTGACCGAACCGGAAGTGGACGGGGTCATCCCGGCTATCATCCTGGATGTCGTGGTCTTTCCCGCCCCCGACAATCCCACGAGTGCGAATATCTCCCTCTCCCTGATGTCGAATGTGACTCCGTCGACCGCCTTGACCACTCCTCTGACGACGGAGAAGAAATGCTTCTCGGCATCATCCAGCACTATGAGGGGCTCTCCAAGGAGCTCCTTGCCGTCCTTCTTCTCGAACTTGTAGTCCTCCATGAACTTCTCGGTGACGGCTCTGGGCTCGCCTTTCATGATCACGTCGCCCGAATCCAGCCATATGGCGTCATCGGCCATGGTGTCCACGGCCTCCGGCCAGTGCGATGCGAAAACCATGCATATGTTGTGGTCGCGCACGTACTTGACGAGAGACCTGTGGACTATCTCGGCGGTGTTGGGGTCCAGCGTGCCGGTGGGCTCGTCCGCCAGGAAGATTAGGGGATCCTTGGCGATCTGCCTGGCCAGGACTATCCTCTGCTTCTCCCCTCCGGACAGGTCCCTGGCTATATGGGTGGTCCTATGGGTCATGTTGACGAATTCGAGGAGCTCGATGACCCTCTCCGTGCGTTCTGCCTCGGACAGCCCTTTGGGCAGGGACTCGTAAAGGTTCTCCATGACCGTGAGGTCCCCGAAGAGGGCGAATGTCCTCTGCATCATTATGGCTATGCGCCTCCTGACCTCCAGTCTTAGGGGGTCCATCTCCTTCAGGGACCAGAAATCGATGGTCCTGGTCTCTGATGCCTTCCCGCATTTGGAACAGGGCGCACCTTCGACGGGCAGGTCCAGGTGCCCGCACTTCGGACATACGTTGAGATGATACAGTACCCTGCCCTCGTCGGGGGCGTATTCCTCATTGCCCCTGAGCATGTGTATGAGAACGCTCTTCCCCGCCGCGCTCTTACCGATGAGCCCCAGGATCTGTCCGGTGGAAATGGTCGCGCTCACGTTGCTGAGGACGGTCTTGCCCTCGAATCTTTTCGTTACGTTGTCTATCGTAAGAAGCGTTATCGACTCAGGAACCATAGGGAACCTAATGTTGGTTTTCCATTATAAAACATGACTAATTTAATCACCGTTAAAACAAGCCAGTTCGACGATATGCACCACGTAACATGATGGATCCGTGGCATCTGGAAAAACCGTTGGGCCGAACGAAAACGCTTTAAACATGGATGGATAATGTGACCATATGCTATCCCCCAGGAATGCTGGTACAGGCGGACCCGTACCTAAATTCAGCGATTACCATATATGGAAGGCCCTCACGACGCTCGACGAAACGGAACCTGTGGGGAGGAAGAAGCTCGCATCGGACCTGAAGATAGGGGAGGGCAGCACACGGACGATTCTCAACATGCTCCGGGAACACAGCCTCATAACCATAGACAAGAGCGGGATAAGGCTCACCAAGAAGGGAGAGGATTCCAAGAGCATCGTGAACATGAAAATCAAGCGCATACAGGTGTCAGACATCACAATCGGGGATTACGACTGCGTCGTCCACGTCCCTCAGATGGCCAGAAAGATTAGCTTCGGATGCGAGGAGAGGGATATTGCGATAAAGGCCGGCGCGACAGGGGCCACCACCCTGGTCTGCAGCGGCGGGAGATTGGTGTTCCCGGGATCCAACTTCCCAGTTGAGGAGAAGGTGGAGTCCGTCCTCAGGAACAATTTCGATATCAGGAACGAGGACGTCATAATCATCGGGACAGCGGAGGAGGTGGATCAGGCAGAGGTGGGAGCCGTGACGGCGGGGATAAAGCTCGTGGGCGGACTCCAGATGAACCGCGAGCTCAGGGACATACTCACTCCCCGGAGCACGGGGAACGAGCTTCTGTCCCTGGCGTTCGCAATCCACGACCTGGTCGGAGGGCTTCCGGTCTGCGCCAAGAGCAGGGACAACCTGGGAATAAGGATAGAGAACGGGGCGGTCATCGACAACGCCTACACCGGACTCGTGCTGGAAGAGGTCATCGACGTAGGGACCACCATCAGGAAGATAGCCGTGGACGGGCCGTACAAAGGGATACGCGTAATCGTGACGCCCGTGGAGCTCGACAACCGTGTAATCGCGGCAATCGGAGTGGTCGACATAAGGTCGATGGCCGGCATAAACAACCTGATAAGGCTCCGGAGCGACGACAACGAATGAGGACGGACCTCAGACGTATTCCATCATGAAATTGAATGACCTCGGGGTGCCCTTAAGGCCGGGGGGTCGCTAAGTGTTTATAAGGAATCGTAGATTCCGAGTAGTATGACCGATGAGACCGTTGACATACCCTTGGGTATCGTGAGGAACATGAGGGGCGTCCTCCATGCCTTCTACCTGGATGATGAGATCCTCGGGAGGATAAGAGAGGAAGAGGCCAAGGTTAGCGCGGCAGGCGGAATCCAGGTGATCAACGAAGGGTTCAACCAGGCGCTCCAGCGCGACAGGGTCATATGCATAATAAAGGATCCCAGGTTCAGGCCCCCGCCTGAACCCACGGTGGTCCTGGTTTCGAGCACCGGGGAGATCCTCGGCACAGAGGTCTTCCCACATACCTCGAAAGAATACCTCGGAAGGGAGGATGTGATATGGCTGTCCGATGGTTTCGTGGTGTTCCCGCAGGTACGTGGCACCGGCGGCGGAGAGACCTTCCTGATGCCTCCTGTGTCCTTCCCCGAGCTTAACGGAGAGAATGGATGCAGGGACGTCGTATCCTGCAGCCCGGCTCCCACCTGCGACCTGATGATCAAACAGCACCGGGGCCTGGAGGACGACCCCAAGTTGGCCTCCATAATTGTCGCGTACAACAAGGTCTGATCAGAGGACCAGGTCTCCGCGGAGACCGTCCAGGGTCCTCCTGAGCACCACCCGGTCGGTTACCGCGGATACGAAATCCGTGAGCACGCCGGAGGCCGTCTTCGAGAACAGACCCCGTATGCCCAGCGTTTTCATGGCATCCTTCTCCATTTTGACCCTGAAGGAGCGGATCTTCCATGAATCCACATCTATCTCGACAGCCGCGACGGCCCCCAGCAGTACCGCGTCCTTGGTCTCCACCCTCATACCCATCAGAGTGGAGGCGTGGGGGAGAAGCCCGTTGTCCCAGGTTATCTCCCGGATTGCCCGGTCCATCCTGTCCGGGACTATGCAGATATCGTTCATCACGAACCTCCCGGGCTTCAGCAGGATGGCGGAACCCGATGCTGATGAGGGCGCCTCAGACATCACCCTCTTCGACCCTCTGACCATCAGGCCTGCCACCTTCCAGTCTTTCGTATTGTATCTCAGATCGAAGACGGAGCCCATCAGGAATGCGTCCATTGTCGCCACCTCCATCCCGTAGAACTGGTCCAGCGTCCTAGTGGCCATGGAAGTGAATCGCACAGCTCGCATAAAAGAGTTGAGTGAGGACATCCGCCGCTTCATATTCCTGGACTGCGAAGGCACCGTGGACAGGTGCGTTTCAAAGTATCGAAAGGAAACCTGTTATGATCGCGATGTTGATTAGATCTATGAATACGCTTCCCACCAGAGGGACCACGAAATAGGCCTTGGGCGCAACGCCGTACCTCTCGAAGAGGGCATCCATGTTGACCATCGCGTTGGAGGTCGTACCGAGACCGAAACCGCATGTGGCGGTGACCATCGCCGCGGAATCGTAATCCTTCCCGGTTATCCTGAATATCAGATAGTACGCGAACAACGCCACGAATGCGACCTGTGCTATCAGGATGACGAGCATGGGCGCGGCCAGGTCGGCGATCTGCCAAAGCTTCATGTTCATCAGCGCCATGCCGAGGAACATTGCCAGGGATATCCACCCGAGCGTCTCGATCTCCTTGGATGGAATGTTCCATCCCAGTTTGTCCATGCCGTTGCGGAAAAAAACCGCGATCAACATGGACCCTATGTAGATCGGGAGGGTCACCCCCAAAGCATCGAGGCCCCCTGTGACAAGAGTTCCGGTGCCGATCGCTATCGCCAGGAGGACCAGCGCGTTGAGGAACCTGTTCTGGTCTATCTGCGCTCCGAAGGCCTCGTGCCTTCCGTATTCCAGGGACTCCTTGACATCCTCGTCGGACGGACTTAGACTGTACCTCTCCACGCGCCTCTTGGCCAGGGGGCCTCCGATTATGCCCCCGATAACCAGTCCGAAGGTCGCGGATGCTATGGCCACAGCAGTCGCGCCCTGCACCCCGTATGCATCCTCCAGCAGAGGACCGAACGCGGCTGCGGTGCCGTGCCCGCCTATCAGGCTCATGGATCCCATGGCCAGGCCCAGCCCCCCATCTATGCCCATGATCACCGAGAGGCCGGTCCCTATCACATCCTGCATGAACACCAGAAGGGCAGTGGATGCGAGCAGTATCACGACCAGCTTCCCTCCGCTCCTGAGTCTGCGGAAAGAAGCCATGAAACCTATCGAGCAGAAGAAGACTATCATGAACATGGTCTGCAAGGTCGTATCGAAAACGAACTCCAGGACCCCTGCCGAATGAAGAGCCAGGTGGATCATGGCGAATATCAGCCCGCCCATCACAGCGGCAGGTATGCAATATCTACGCAACAGGCTGGATCTGCTGACCAGCAGTGTGCCTACCACCAGCACCGCGGCGGCCATGCCGGCAGTCTGGTACATGTCCAATTCCAGAACAAGCACGGGATTGGTCAGGGCATTGTGCAATAAAAACCCTGGCCCGGATTCGATCACCGTGACCATGGATATCCTGGGACGTTCCTGAAATCAACGGCGCGCCGGCCCTCCGCGTACGCGGACCGGAAGAGGATGACGACGGGTGCATCCGCCCGAGCGACCGTGCGACGAAAAAAAAGAAGATAAAGGTAAGTGGTTTATGCCTGAGTCATCCGCCGCCGCTGGGGGTGAATTCGCTTATGTCCACATCCCGGGCCTTATCCCGGGAGGCTTCGATGGCTTCCCTGGCGGTCTGCTGGGACTGCTCGCGTTCCTTGAAGGAGACTGCCTTGTACTCGCTTGCGTCCGCAGGTATCAGAAGGCCGGAGTCGTAGTAGAGGTCGGTGACGTCGAGCCTTATCCAGACCCTGCCGTCCCTCTCGCGAACATCCGTTACCTTCCCCACCGTGGAAGTCGGCGTGTACTTCAGTATGTCTCCTTTCTCGGTCACGTTCATCCCTTTATGACGGCAGTCCTCTCTCCGGCGGGCTTGAACTCTCTGAGAGCTCCGCGCCCGAACTCCTTCGTTATGTTGGCGAAGTCGAAGATGAGGCTGGGGTCGGCGAATGCGACGCGTATGAACGGGTTGGCCGTGTAGGCATCTCCGCGGGCGACGTGTGCCGCCTTGGGTATACCGGTGTATCCGGACATGTGACCGACGTTCATTGCGTAGTTGGGGTAGTTGGGACCCCTGAGTTCCATGGGCAGACCCTCATCGGACCTGTAGGCGAAGGAGTTGGCGGAACCGCACTGGTCCTGCAGGTCGAATCCGTAGAACCCGAGCCTTCCGGTCCTCTCCTTGTGCTGTAGCATGGACAGGTACCAGCTGTTGACACCGCAGTCGGCGATTCCGGTTGCCATCGCACCGGCGATTCCGGTTGCGGCGGCGGCGACGGTGGATCTCTGGGATCCGCCGAAGTGGGTCTCCATTATCGCGGGGTACTTCTCGTACATGCTGAGGGCGTACGTGTTGACGTCGTCGCCGAGCTTCATGAGCTCGTCCATGTTGTTGGGGTCGAGCTTGCAGAAGCCGCCGTACTTGTCCTTTATCCTGTCGATGGCGTAGTAGACGTAGTCCTCCAGGATGTTGTCGGTGTATGCCGCGGTGGCGTACTGGGTGAATCCGACACCGCCGGACATGTAGCCTCCCAGGTATATCTGGTCGTACACTGCCGCACCGAGTGCGACGGCCTCGAGGGCCGCGCGTCCGGGGTCATCGGGGTACACACGGTCGGACTGGGTCATGTCTGCCAGGAATCCGAAGGGTATTCCTCCGGGCTCGTTGGGTCCCCTGGCGCGCCTTGCGGGCATCATGGTTCCCATGTTGATAGACAGGTGCTTCGCGGAGTACGCGAAGTCGGCGATGGCTGCCTCTCCGGCCGCAAGCTTGTAGGCGGAGATGAAGGCCATCGAGATCTGCATGGCGGCGTGCCTGGAAACGGTTCCTCCGTCCATGAGCCTTCCGACTATGGTGGGGACGCGGACAGCCTGCATCAGGTTCTTTCCGACCGCTTTCTTCAGCTGCTCGGCCTGGTCCTTCGGGAAGAGCTTGTTGATGTCTATGAGGAACCTGCTGTCGAGCTCGTCGGCGAGCTCGTCGTCGCCGGTGAAGACCTTGACGTACGAGTCGTAGACGAGGGCGGGGTTGACCTCTGCCATGTGCTCCTGAACGACCGCCCCTCCGGGCATCGTGTGGTTGACGATCTCAAGGTAGTTGTTGATCGTCTCGGGGGTGACCTCCTTTCCGAGCCTCTTCTCTATGGTCTCGTGAGGGGAGTTCAGGCCGACGAGGACGGTCCTCCTTATGTCGTCCCATGCCTGCTGCATCGCGGGGTTGTTGACGCAGTGGAGGTCATCCGCCTCCGCGAAGATGTCTGTGTGCGACAGCTGGTAGGGCATCCAGGACCTCTGTCCGAGAGGAACTCCGATGTCCTCGTTCATCATGGGGAACCCGCGTTCCTTGGCTATCGCTTCTGCGGACTTCTGGAACTCCACCTTGCTCTTCGACTGTTTCCAGCCTCCGTAGCAGTAGTATTTGGTGGACATGTCCGTGGGGTCCTCTTTGAACTTCTTCTTGCATGCTTCCATGAACAGCTTTTCTTTCTGTGCCATTCTTTACACCCCCTTTACCTTGAAGGGCTGGTATCCGCCCAGGGTCCTGAGCTTGTGGATCCTGAGTCCGTACATGGAGACCTCTTTGTCGTCCCTCATGTCAACGCCGTCCGCCCTGAATATGGTCGTCCTCTTCTGGAGGTCCGACATCGAGGCGGGCTTTCCTACGGAGATCTTCCTGTCGAGGGGCAGTGCGACCTGGTCCTTGACGTATACGACCTCTTTCTTGCTGTCATCCCAGACGTACCTCTGCCAGCCGTCGAACATCAGGCCGTTCTCGTCGAGACGGCAGGCGTGTCCGTGGACGGTCGCACCCCTTATGCCGGTGAGGGCGGGGTCGAAGGTCTCGTTGTCGATCATCTCCTTGGCGAGGACCTCCAGGTCCCTCTCCCTGACTTCGATGATCTGCCTTCCGGAAAGGGTGCCGGTGTCGATACCCCTGTACCTGGACAGGTACATCCATGCCCTCTGGTAGGGGGATATGGGGGCGAAGTAGACGGAATCGGTGAACTGTATGTACCTTATCCTGTCTCCGCTCTTTGCACCCTCGATGGGTTTGACCAGCGCCCTGATGGGGCAGAGGGTCTCGTAGGGGTTCTCGTCGAGAGGGGCGTGGATCGTCTTGTAGTCCTCTCCGGGGTTGCGGTGTCCCATGATCCTCACGACGTCGTCCATGGAGACGTCGCGGAGTTTCTTCAGGTTGACCTTGGGGTCCATGTACCTGCGCCTGTTGACGGCAGGTGTGGTGGCTCCAGGGTAGAATTGTCTCTTGTATGCCATGTTTATGCACCTCTGTAATCATGCAGTGAGGTCCTGTATTTCGAGTATCTGCCGACCTGGAGGTCGTATCCGAACGGTATCGTCCGGTCGCAGGCCTCCTTGATCCCGGCCACCGTGGCATCGAGCGTGTCCTCGTCCTCGACGTCCAGCTCCAGATAGAACGCCCCTACCAGATGGCGGAGCTCCACTTCCTTTCCGTTGAACTCAATAGCCTTGCGTTCGGAATGGTTGTTATCTAGACCCTTGTTGGGTCCGCTGTTTATCGTCTTGGGCAGGCTCTCGCCCGTCATGTTTATCTGCCTTATGTGGCCGACCGTAGCGAGCGCGTCGAGTACCTTCTCGGTCGTTTCTGCTTTGAGCAGGCGGTTGGTCATAATCATGACCTCGGGAAGAGGTATCCCGGCATAATCTACGGTAGGTTCGTTACTCGTCATGTAGGATCATCTCACAGCTTCTTTGCGACTTTCTTGGCCTCCGCCGCGACGACCTGGATAGGCGTCCTGAATTCCTTCATATCTCCGAAGACCTCCTTGAAGAGGCTGGATGTGGCCTCTGCGGAGAAGGTCTGCGTGCCTCCGTCGAGACAGTTGGCTGCGGTCACCGCGGGTATGAGGACACCCTTGGAGTGCTTGGTGACGACGTGGTTCCCGTGGAACAGACCGGGGCCTCCTCCTCCGTAGATGGAGTGGGAGAAGAAGGACATGCCTACGCCCACTCCCTCGGACCTTCCGTAGTCGACACCGGGCAGGCCGGTCTCGTGCTCCAGCATATCGTTGTAGTACAGGATCGTACCGGGGACTCCCTGTGCGGCCCTTGCGGCACCGACGTTGACCATCACCGCTGCGACCATTCCGGTTGCTGCGTATGCGTTCCAGAGGGGAAGGTCATCGGTTGTGTAGACCTTGTATCCCGAGGGCAGAGTCTCCTTGACCCTTATGACGCCATCCTCTATTGCCTTCTCGACGAGGGACTCGACGACGGTACCGACGGTGCCGGTCTTGCCGTTCTTCTTGACGATGGTGTAGAGCATGTTGTTGGCGTTCAGACCCTGGTATGCGAGCGCTAGGAGATGTCCCCTCTCGAAGGGACCTATCGCGTCTCCCATCTCGAAGGCACCCATCTGCTCCAGTATAGCGGACAGGGCGGTGCCCTGCATGGCGTTCCTGTCGACCAGTGCGACCACGTGGTTGGCCATGATGTTCCTTATGGCGTAACCCGCACCCTCGTTGTTCTGGGGAACCTCGAGGATGGATTTGACGTTGGAACCGGTGAATGTCATTGTCTGGGGGTATCTTCCCCAAACAGCCGCCTTGACCATGTTGGCCTTGTACATCGGTATGTTGAACTCGTCGATGATTGCCTCGGTGACGGCTGCCGCTACGGCGGTGAAACCGGTGGTGTACTCGATACCCGCCTTCATTCTATCCTCAGGGATGACGATGACGAGGTTCTTTCCGCCGGACTTTACCTCGACGACGGTGTCGTCTCCATCACATACCTGGACCATTTCTTTGACTGCCTTTGCGATCTTCTCTGCGTTGGCGACCAGCGGGATGTCTATCTCCTTCCCTTTGATCATCGCGCCGCCGACGGATCCGGACTTGAGACTCTTCTCGATGCCCGCAAGGCTGACTGCAATGGTCCTCTCGGTGAGAGACGCGATCCTCTGAATCGCTTTGTTGCGCAACGGACTGATGGCTTCCAGCGGAACCTGTTTAGCTATGCGCTTTCCGCGGTCGTCATACAAGTCGATTACGTCCTCGTATTTTGGCATTTCATACCTCCTTTTTCGATAAAGTGGCGGAAAACACACGTTCTCCGCATTCCCCCTTGCGGTTTGGTGTATCTCCTAGTTGAATATAAAGAGTGTGTAAAAGTCGCTGGAATTCATTGTTTTTGATTAAAAACCAAACTCAGCCATAATAATACAGAAGCGAAATCCGAGAATTCCCTACATCAATTCGTATTTAAAAATTTGTTTAAATGATGTTAACCCCGGAATCGGACGCCTTGGAACACCTGCTGATCACTTGGTTCCGCGACCCGGTGGGTCGAACTTCTCCATCAGGCCGTTGACGAGATCCACGATCTCGGCGCCGGACGAGGAGTAGCCGTCGGCATGTATCTGGTCGCACCATTCCTGGCTGCAGGGCGCCCCTCCGATTATTATGAGGAAGCCCCTGCCTGCCTCGTCCGAATACCTGACGACGGACTCCTGGGCCTTCAGGGTTGTGGTCATGAGCGCCGAGCAACCGACGATCTGCGCCCGCTCTGCGGCGGCCGCGTCTATGAACTCGTCCTCCCCCGTGTCGCTGCCCAGGTCAACCACCAGGTAACCTGCGCCGCGTAGCATGGCGCAGCAGACGTTCTTGCCTATCTCATGTATGTCGCCCTTGACCGTCCCCATGACCACGGTCCCGCGCATTGCGTCGCACCCGGCCTCCATATATGGCCTGAGCACCTCCAGGGCGGCTTCCATGGTCTTGGAAGCCGCTATGACCTGAGGCAGGAACAGATTGCCTTCGCCGAACATCTCCCCGATGCGAGCCATGCCAGCGCCCAGCCCTTCGGCCACTATCTCCTTGAGAGGGATCCCGGAATCCACCGCCTCGCGTGCCACGCGTTGGGCCAGCTTGATATCCCAGGTCTCCACAGATATCCTGAGATCATCCATTATGAAGCCTTTCTCCCTAATACTCGACACCTCCGGTTAAGTAACATCCTGCACAGTATATAATCCCGTTAACCCTGTGAGACAGGAGACGGGGCCTACCGCCCCTGAAAGGAAACACGGGGATTTCAGTCCCTCTTGGCCTTCTTGAAGACCCCTTCCTCGTACTTCGCCAAACGCTCGACGAACCCCGGGATCATATCATAGGGGACTCCGATCGCCATCTCGTCGGGCCTCATGTCCGTCCTCTTCCTGCACCCGTAACATCCCAGGGAAATGTTGGGGCGGCCCGTCATTATGGGTATGGTCGTCGAATCCTCGCAGACGCACTGGAAAGGTGCGGTGCTGAACTCTGCCCTGTTGCCTTTCTCGGCTGTCATGAGGGCGACGAACCAGTATATCCTCTCGGGCATGTCCTCGAAAACCACCACATCCGGATCGAAGGATACCTTAGCCAGCGGACAGATTATCTCGCCTTTGGTCTTGTAAGGTATGACCAGGCGGTCCGCTATCATCCTGGCCGCCGCCTCGGGACCGTCATGTATCCCGATGGATGCGTGGAACTCTCCCGAGATTATCTTCTCCGGTGCCTGTACCATCCCCAGGACCGCCGACCCGACGTGGCAGTTGTGGGATTCGAACGGTACCTTCAGGCATTCGCCCTTGGAAGCCCGCGACACCGCCTGGCAGTGGCTGAGCTGTCCTTCGGGGACCACGTAGCCCTCCGGGTAGTCCTCCTCCTCGCGTACAAGCTTGACGGCCACGGGCTCGCGCCTCAGTCCCAGTATCCTCTTGAGTTCCTCTGCGTACCGGGCGTTGGATTCCAGTTTGGATGTCATACAAGGCGGGAAAAAGCACCCTGGCCGTATAAAGATATGCAGAAAAAGGAAAGGATTTGGTTTTAAATGGTTTCTGGATGTCCCCGCGGGTCTGCCGACCTTCAGCCTTTGACGGCCTTGACGAGGGCTTCCATGTTGGCGTCGGGCGTGGAGACCGCTATGCCGCATCCGGAGGATATGACGTTAAATCCTGCCTCGACACAGTGCTTGGCCGCCGCCGCGACCTCCTCGGGGGTTCCCTGGAAGAGAGGTCTGACGGATCCGACGTTACCGACAAGGACGGCCTTGCCGGCGACTATGTCCACGGCCTTGTCGGGGTTGACCTTCTCCTCGATGGAGAGACCGGTGACTCCGGTGCCGATCATCTTGGGTATTATGGGGGCCGTGTCGCCGCAGATGTGGAGAACCGAGAAGGCGTCCTTTACAGAGGCGAGAACATCGGAGATGTACTTGCCTGCAGCGTCCTGGAACATGTCGGGTGCGATCATATCGGTGGATGCGGAAGGCTCGGACATCTGGATTACATCTGCGCCTGCATCGGAGAGGGCCTGGGTGTATGCCTTGCATATCGGGGACACGGCATCTACCCACTTGGAGACCTCCTCGGGGGCCATCATCATACCGAAGACCATGTTCTCGGTGTTGACCAGGTGACCGGTGAGGGTGAAGGGTCCGGTGTTGCCTGCGACCAGGCAGTAGTTCTCGCCGTGGGACTTCTTGAGGATTTCCATGGCCTTTATGGCCTCGGCGGGCCTTCCGCCTGCGACGAACTCGGCGGGGTCCATGAGGTTGGGCTCGTCGTACTCTCCCGTCATGGGATCGAACTTGTGGGGGTGCTCCTTGAGCATGGGGGACGCATCCTTCTTGGTGACCTGGACGGTGCATCCGAGCCTCTCGGCCTCCGCCGTCAGGCAGAAGGGGGCCCTAACGCACTCGAAGCCGAAGACATCCGCCTGTGCGGCACCGAGCTTCGCCATGAGGTTGGCATCCTTGTGGGCCTCGGGCCATGCCGCGCCGACCTTCTCCATCTGCCCGATGGTGGCAGACTGGGTGAATATGGCGACAGGGGGCCTGTCGAGGGATTCCTGTTTCATCGCTGCAAGTACTCTTTCTCTGGGAGTCATTGACATTATAAATTCTCCTTGTAAGCGAGAATGAACTCATTTTATTTAACCTGCACGTCCGCGCCTCCTGCCTCTGTCATGGGGCGGGATGCCCCGAAATCATATGCGGATGTCCATCAGATCCCTGAGTTTCCCCAACGGCAGGAGCCCGAGCTCGGTCACCCCGTATATGTCCGCATCGCCGTGGTTGGAGCAACGCAGGGCGGGCGCCATGACCGAATCGGATCCGCATGAAAGGTCGTTGCCCGAGGAGAACGGGCTGAAGGGAGGCAGGACCGTGACACCGTCGGCCTTCGCGTGGACGAAGCACTGCAGCTTCATGCCTCCGCTCATCGCCCCGGGTATCCTGACCGAGGGGTGCTCGTGGCCTATTATGACCGGCCGGACGCCGCTGTCCACGTGCCCGTGCTCCAGCCTGTGGCCGCACAGGTCCGCGTGGTCGACTGCCAGAAGGCCCATGTCGGAGATCGTGTTCTGGAGGAAGTTGTCATGGTTCCCCTTTATCACAACGACCTCCGCCGCATCGTCCAGCAGGCCGATGACCGTCCTGACCTCGTTCCTGGCCTCGAACTTGGACCGCCTGAAGTCGTGCTTGATGTCACCCAGCAGGACCACGGTCGAGGGTTCGTACTTGGACAGTATCCTGTTGAGGGCGTCCCTTATGGATCCCGTGTTTATCCTGGGAAGGTAGAGCCCCTCCTCCTCCATGGCCTTCTCGTACCCCAGATGAAGATCGCCAAGAACGGCCACCGAGCCCCCGTCCAGGAGCAGGCACCTGTCGTTGGTGATCCTCACGCCCTCGGAGATCTCGATGGAATCCATGCACCGTCAACAACGTTCATCGGTAAAAATTGTTCATCCGACAAGGTTTTTCTACGGCTCGATGATGGGGGTCGCATGATAGAGAGGACGTTCCGGATCATACCGTCCGTCGGACCCAGGAAGGAAAAGGGGATATGGGATGCCGGCATCATGAGCTGGAGTGATTTCCTGTCCTCCGAACGGGTCCCGGGGATCCCATGCGGATCCAAGTCCGTATGCGATTCCGTCCTGGAGACGGCTTCCGTGTTCCTTTCGGAGGGGGACGGCAGGTCCCTCGGCGGGATGCTCCCCCGGGGGGAGCAGTGGAGGCTTTACGGCCGCTTCGCGGACAGGGCCGCCTTCCTGGACATAGAGACGGACGGTCTCGCCCGGGACTCTCTGGTGACCGTGGTCACCGTTCAAGGCCCCGGTGGCACCGCGACCCTGGTGAACGGCAGGGACCTGGACTCGGACTCCCTGTCCTCGGCGCTTCGCGGGGCGCAGCTCCTCGTGACCTTCAACGGGAGCTGCTTCGACGTGCCGGTTCTGAGGAACAGCTTCCCCGACGCGGACCTGGGCCTCCCTCATTACGACCTCCGTTTCGCCTGCAGGAAGGTTGGTTATCGCGGAGGCCTCAAGACCATCGAGAGGCAGATGGGCATAACCAGACCGGAGGGGATAGAGGAGGTTGACGGGATGGAGGCGGTGCGTCTCTGGAGAAGGTGGGAGCGTAGCGGGGACCGGGGAGCCTTGGAGACGCTGCTCGAGTACAACCGCGCCGACACCCTGGACCTGCGTCCGATAGCCGATACCGTGTACGATAAGCTGGTAAGGGAGCATGCGGGGTTCTGCTATGCGGATTGAACGCATGGAGGCCGACGCCCGCAAGGCGGCCGGGATGATAAGGGACGCCGGGAGCGTGCTCGTAGTTTCCCACATAGACGCTGACGGCATAACCGCCGGATCCATAGCCGCCACGACTCTGGCGAGACTCGGGAAGCCGTACCGCATAAGATTCGAGAAGAAGATGTCCGAGGATACTGTCTCGATGATAAACGGAGCCCCGGAGGACCTTGTCTGGATATGCGACCTGGGAAGCGGATACCTGTCGGATTTCTCCCGGCCGGGCATCGTGGTCACCGACCACCACGTTCCGGACCCCAGATGGAGGAGGAAACAGACAGTGCTGGACGATTTCGAGGACGTGTGTCACGTGAACCCCCACGTCTACGGCATGGACGGCTCCCGCGAGGTCTGCGGGGCCGGGATGACGTATGTCGTGTCCAAGGCCGTTGATCCCGCCAACGCGGACCTCTGCTACCTGGCGATAGTGGGCGCGTGCGGCGACTTCCAGGATTCCGACGAGTCCCGTCTGGTGGGGTACAACCGGGTCATACTGGCAGAGGCCGAGGGCCTGGGACTTGTCCTCTCCGAGGAGGATGTGAGACTGTTCGGAAGGGAGACCAGGAACCTGGTGCAGTTCCTCCAGTACAGCGGGGACCCGGTTTTGCCGGGTCTGACCGAGAACGGCGCCGGGTGCGCTGATTTCCTGGCGGGACTCGGTATATCCTTGGGCGACGGGGGGAGACGGAGGTCCTGGTGCGATCTGGACGATGAGGAGAGGGAGCGTGCCACATCCGCCCTGCTGGAGCTTGCGGGGACGCCGGAGGCCGCCCGCCGCCTCTTTGGGGAGGTCTACTCCGTAACGATGCACCGGAAGGGCTCGGGCCTCAGGGACGCCAAGGAGTTCGCCACCCTCCTGAACTCCTGCGGACGCTACGATGACGCGGAGACCGGGATGCGCATATGCATGGGCGACCCTTCCGCCCTGCGGGACGCGAAGCGCAACAGGGCCGAGCACCGCCGCAACATATCCTACGCCCTGTCCTACGTGAAGGACAGACGCCTGATCAGGGAGAGGCGGTTCATACAGTACTTCGACTCGGGTGACGAGATACGGGAGACGGTGGTCGGGATAGTCGCCGGCATGATGCTGAACTCGGATTCCGCTCGCAGGGACCTCCCGATGCTGGCCTTCGCGGACGCGGACGACGGCACCAAGGTCTCCGTCAGGGCCGACCGCTCGCTCATAGAGAGGGGGCTGAACCTGTCCAGCGTGATGAGCACGGCGGCGGGGCTTGTGGGCGGTTACGGCGGCGGGCACAATGTGGCCGCCGGGGCCACCATACCTCCGGACAGGAAGGAGGAGTTCCTCGACATCGTCGAGGACATAATATCCTCCCAGCTCATCTGAGCAGCGTGTACAGCACCGCCTTCTGGGCGTGCAGGCGGTTCTCCGCCTGGTCGAAGACAACGCTCTGGGGCCCGTCCATGACCTCCGCTGTTATCTCCTCGCCGCGGTGAGCTGGGAGACAGTGCATCACAATGCAGTCAGGTTTGGCCAGGGAAAGGAGGCCATTGTTTATCTGATACATCTGGAACAGCTTCAGGGCCGCCTCCTTGGATGTGTCGTCACCCATTGATATCCATGTGTCGGTGTACAGAACATCTGCGTCCGCGCATGCCACCTCGGGCTCGTGGGAGGCGACTATCTTGCTGCCGTTTGCATCCGCTATGCGTGAAGCGTTCAGCATTATCTCCGCGTTGGGCATGCGGGTGGCGGGGCAGCAGGCGATCATGTCTATGCCCATTATGGCGCTTGCGTACAGAAGGGAGTTGCAGACGTTGTTGCCGTCCCCGAGATAGACCAGCTTCCTGCCGCGGAAACCGCCCTTCTTCTCCTTTATCGTGACCATGTCCGCCAGGGCCTGGCAGGGGTGCTCCAGGTTGTCCAGGCCGCTTATGACGGGAACCGTTGTCGCCTCTCCGAGACGGTCCATTACCTTGTAATCGTATGCGCGGTACATTATGCCGTGGACGAACCGGCTCATCACCTTGGATGTGTCCTCCACGGTCTCCCCGTGCTTGCCCATGTGCATGTTGCTTGAATCGAGGTAGAGGGCGTGGCCGCCCAGTTCGGTTATGGCAACGTCGAAGGATATCCTGGTCCTGGTGCTGGGTTTCTCGAAGATCATCGCCAGTGTCTTGCCTTTCAGGGGGGCGTCGTGGTTGCCGCGCTCCGCCTTCAGCTTTATAGCTAGATCCACAAGCTCCGGCATGTCGTCCTTCATGTCAAGGACCGAGATCAGATTCCTCTTCGTCATGCCCGGTTATCTATTATCGGGGGTAATAACCCTTATGCTCGGCAACGGACGGGCACGTGCGGAGGATGTCCGAAAGAGGAGAAAGTGTTCGGCATCGTTCACACACCGTCGGCTGGTGTGCACCGGGGACCCCGCCGACCACCGATTCGAGGAAGAAACGGTGCACGGAGGTGTCGTCGGTTAGCTCGGGGTGGAACGCCGTGACCATCTGCCTGCCGTACCTGGCAGCCACAGGCCTTCCTCCGACCTCGGCCAGCACCTCCACCTCCGGCGCGGTCCTGGATATGGCAGGGGCCCTGATGAACTCCATCGGTATCGGCCCCTGCCCCCCGAAGTGTGACTGGGCCGAGAAGCTCCCGAGCTGCCTGCCGTAGGCGTTGCGGACCGCCTGTATGGGCATGGTGCCGATGCAGGGGCGGCCCCCCTGAACGCTCTCCGAGAGGAGAATGAGCCCGGCGCAGGTGCCGAAGACCGGGAGGCCCCCGCCTATCATCTCCCTGATCGTCCCCGTCATCCCCTGGTCGTCCAGTATCTTCCCCATGACGGTGCTCTCGCCTCCCGGGATTATCATGCCGTCCATTCTCTCCCCGAGGTCACGGGCCGCACGTATCTCGAAGCTGTCCACACCCAGACTGTCCAGCATGCTCCCGTGCTCAGCGAAGGCCCCTTGGACCGCCAGGATCCCGATCATCACTGACCGCGCTCCGACATGAGCGTGCGTATCTCCTCCTCGTTTATGCCCACCATGGCCGGACCGAGGTCCTCGGATAGTTCCGCCAGCACCTTGGCGTCGCGGTAGTTGGTCACCGCCCTGACTATCGCGGCGGCTCTCCTCTCCGGGTTGCCCGACTTGAATATGCCGGAGCCCACGAACACGCCTTCCGCGCCGAGCTGCATCATCAGGGCGGCGTCCGCGGGGGTGGCCACGCCTCCCGCCGCGAAATTGACCACGGGCAGCCTGCCGTTCTCGTGCACGTAGGAGAGGAGGTCCAATGGTACCTGGAGCTGCTTGGCGGCCTCGAAAAGCTCGCATTCCTCCAGCGAGGCGACCCTGCGCATCTCGGACCGGACGGCACGCATGTGCCTGACGGCCTGCACAACGTCCCCCGTGCCGGGCTCCCCCTTGGTCCTTATCATCGAAGCCCCCTCGGCTATGCGCCTCAGGGCCTCGCCGAGATCCCTGGCACCGCACACGAAGGGCACGTCGAAGGCCGTCTTGTCTATGTGGTGGACATCGTCCGCGGGCGAGAGGACCTCGCTCTCGTCTATGAAATCGATCTCCAGAGCCTGAAGTATCTGCGCCTCCACGAAGTGCCCGATGCGGACCTTCGCCATCACGGGTATGGAGACGGCCTCCTGTATGCCCCTTATCATCTTGGGGTCGCTCATCCTGGACACACCGCCGGCGGCGCGTATGTCCGCCGGGATCCTCTCCAGTGCCATCACGGCGCACGCTCCGGCGCTCTCCGCGACTCTCGCCTGCTCCGGCGTCGTTACATCCATGATGACCCCGCCCTTGAGCATCTGGGCCAGCTCCTTGTTCAGACCGTATCTCTGATTCATCTTCTATCACCGGGACGGCTTCCCTGACCGCCTATCACCGCTCCATATTTGTACTATGCCCAAACACTCCGCATAATTTCCGCGGGACACGGGGCGTTCCGGGCCGGCGAAGGGCCGCCGGGGGCGGAGACCGCGACCCGGACCTGGAAAACGTTTATTTATGTCGACGTGATGGGCACCCCTATTGTATGGCCGGGATAGGGTAGCTTGGTTATCCTAGGGGACTGTGGATCCCTTGACTCGGGTTCAAATCTCGGTCCCGGCCCCTACTTCTGAAATACTCTGCGCGCGCTAGGTGATGTCATGGCATGGAAAGGAAGACTCGAGAGGATAGACGACCACAGGTGGGAGATCCCCCGGGACCCGGAATCCGGCATGAGGACCAACGCCGTCATATTCGCCAAAGAGTCCATGATACCGCAGATATGCGGCGACAACGCCCCCCAGCAGGCGGCCAACGTCGCCTGCCTGCCGGGGATAGTCGGCAGCTCGATGGCCATGCCCGACATACACTGGGGCTACGGGTTCCCCATCGGAGGTGTGGCCGCCGTCGATTCCAACGAGGGGTCGATATCCCCGGGGGGCATAGGCTTCGATATAAACTGCGGGGTCCGCCTCATAAGGACCGGTCTCAAGGCGGAGGACATAAAGGGGAGCATCGGCGTCCTCGTTGACGAGCTCTACAAGAACGTGCCCTCCGGCCTCGGATCCAAGGGCCTGACCAAGGTGGGCAACAGGGAGCTGGAGGAGATACTGTCCAACGGTTCCGAGTGGGCCGTCGAGAACGGATACGGCTGGGAGCGCGACCTGGAGGTCACCGAGGAGAAGGGCCACATGACCGACGCCGACACCACCAAGGTCAGCGACAAGGCCAGGAAGAGGGGCTTGCCCCAGCTGGGTTCACTGGGGTCCGGCAACCACTTCCTAGAGGTCGACGTGGTCGGGAAGGTATTCGATGAGAGGGTCGCGAAGGTATTCGGACTGGAGGAGGGCGACGTCACCGTCACCGTCCACTGCGGATCCAGGGGGTGCGGTCACCAGATCGCCACCGATTACCTCCAGCAGATGGAACGCTATGTCAAGGACAACCGCGTGGACCTTCCGGACAGGCAGCTGGCCTGCGCCCCGTTGAACACCGGTCTGGGGGACGACTACTACGCCGCCATGTGCTGCGGCGCCAACTACGCCTGGGCCAACCGCCAGATGATAACGCATTGGGTCAGGGAGTCCTTCGAGAGGATCCTGGGCGGATCCGCCGAGGACATGGGCATGGACGTGGTCTACGACGTTGCTCACAACATCGCCAAGAAGGAGCGCCACGAAGTGGAGGGGCACAAGGAGGACGTCCTGGTGCACAGGAAGGGGTCCACCCGCGCTTTCTGCGCCGGCCGTCCCGAGGTCCCGATGATGTACAGGGACGTGGGCCAGCCCGTGATCATACCCGGGGACATGAGCGTGGGGACGTACGTGCTGGTGGGGCTGCAGGGGGCCATGGAGGAGACCTTCGGGTCCACCTGCCACGGTGCGGGGAGGAAGATGTCCCGCAAGGCGGCAACCGAGAGCCTCCGCGCCGGAGACATCAGGGCGGGCATGTCCGACCTCGACATATACCTGAGGAACGGGTCCGAAGAGGGCCTTCTGGAAGAAGCCCCGCAGGCTTACAAGGACGTGGACGAGGTCATATCGGTGGTATGCGACTCGGGCCTCACCGCCAGGGTCGCCAAGCTGACGCCCATGGGCGTGGTCAAAGGCTGAGCACCTTCCGGGCCGCCCTCTCCACCGCCTCCCTCTTCCCCCTGGGGGCGGACACGGCCATCGCCCAGTCCAGGGTGTCACGGGTCTGAAGGGCCTTGGCTATCGGGGAGTATTTGGTTATCGAACGAACCCGGCCCTCACGGTCCAGTATGGAGACGTCGGTCTTGCCTATCTTCGCCATGTCCATCAGGGCGGACTTGAGAGGTATGTCCACAAGGACGTCCTGGTCGTCCACCCCCGCCGCCTCGGCGATCTCCCACTCCAGGGCCCGCCGCTTGTGATACGGCAGGTAGCGCTGAAGGACCGTGGAGGTGTCCTCGTCCAGGTCTATGGTGTACAGGACCAGGGCGCTCTTGTAGAGCCTGCGGTCGAGAAGGTCCCGGACGATCCTGGATGACCTGCCTCCCGAGGAGATTATGGCGCTTGTCAGGTCGAAGTCGGACATCAGGTATATCTCGGAGAGGTCCAGGCCCGACGTGTCCGCCGCCTTGGTCAGCATCATCTCCGCTAGCCTCACGGTCCTGTGGTAGTACACGGAGGAGTACATGAGAGCCCTGGAGACCATCAGGCCCTCGGCGGCCGAGATGCCCCCCTTCTCCAGCACGATGCGGTCGTTGTGGACGCGCATCGTGTTGAGCAGACGGTCCGTGTCTATGGACCCGTGGGACACCCCCGTGTAGTGCGCATCGCGGATCAGATAGTCCATCTGGTCGGCGTCCACCGGCCCGTGTATTATCTGGTGCACGTAATCCTTGGAAGGGAAGTAGGAGGCCCTGTTCCCTTCGGCGAAGCTCTCCAGGCTGAAGGTCCTGGATTCAGGGTAGGATATGAGATCGCAGACTGTGTCGGCGGATATCCCGGAGCCCTCCAGGACCTCGCCTATGGGTGGGGGCTCCTCCCCCAGGTCCCGGTCCCTGGAGAGACGGTTCGGGACCGTCCCGGTTATCAGCGCGCGGGCCAGGCCCATGTGGTCCATCCCGGTGCGGTCCTCCATTATGTCCTCCATCGTGTGCGAGAAGGCGGGGTGGCACACGTCGTGCAGTAGCGCGGCGGCCCTGACCGTGTCCGAGTCCTCCCGTTCCAGACCTATGTTGGAGGCCATCCTGCCCGCCAGGTGGAACACGCCCATGCAGTGTTCGAAGCGCGTGTGGTTCGCCCCGGGGAAGACCATGTTGCCCATCCCCAGCTGCCTGACCCTGCGGAGCCTCTGCATCTCGTGCCTGTTCAGAATCTCCAGGAAGAGGCCGTCGACCGGTATGCTCCCGTGCACGGGGTCCTGTATCATCTTCCTTGCGCCCATCTCATCTCACCCTCAGCTTCTCCAGTCCGGTCCCCGGCGGGGAGTACACGAGCAGGTTGTCGCCGACGGACATCATGCTCCCGCCCGTGTCCTTGGCCACCTGACGCAGGTCCCCTGCCGCCCGGAGCCTCAGATCGTCGCCTGAGGAGAAGCGGGACATGTCGGCCACGACCGGGTTCCCCTTGTACGCCCTGTCCATGACCTTCTTCATGTCCCCGTATTCCAGCACCTCGGCCACCAGCAGCCTGTGCCCGTACGTGCCCGCGGTGGCCTCCCCGGCCTCTCCGAGGTCCACGAAGGCCCGGGGCCCCTCCTCGGCGGTGGCTCTTCTGCGGAACATCCTCTCACTCGCCGGTCTTCCAGAGCTTGTCGCCGACGTTGTGTATCGTCCTTATGGCCTTGCCCTTCTCCTTGTTCATCAGTCCGGACCCGGAACGCAGGGATATCCCCACGGCCAGGGGGACCAGGTTCCTGACGTCCCTTATCCAGACCAGGTCTCCCTCGGCTATACCCGGATCGGCATCCATTATGCCGGGCCCCATCACGTCCGCCCCGTTCGTCACATACGGGACGGCCCCCATGTCGACGGTGACAGCCTTCCTGGAGGGCTTGTACTTCAATATCCCCCTGACGGTCAGGAAGGGGCGCCCCTCGAGGACGAGACCGACTATGTCGCCGCCCAGGAACAGAACGTTGAACTCGCTGCTCTCGGCCAGGTCCACTGGGTCCGTCTCGCCGAACACGGGAACCCCGAGGGCGGCTTCCAGCTCTTCGGAGATGGCCTTGATCTCCTTCGAACGCATCCTCTTCCTCTTGCGGATCATTATGTCTGCCATCGCCTGGAATATGTGCTCCGCCGTTATCAGTGTTTTGCATTGGAAGCCTGCAATTCTTTAAGTCAGCATTCGCATACGGTACCCATGAACGTAGCCAAGGCCTTGGCGCGCCTGGGGCTGGCGGCCGTGACCGTCGCGGTGATAGCGATGATCGTCATGGCATTCGTCCCTCTGACTCAGAACGGTATCTCGGTGAGCGGCACCGAAGGTCTGGAAATCGGCATCGAACAGGACCCGGCCGATCCCATCAGGTTCATGATATCCGCTAACCAGCCGATCGTGATACACTCCGACATGCCATATGACTTCGAAAGGGTGGGCCTGTCGATGTCCCTGGATGCCGGAGATGGGGTCAGCTTTGCCGTATACGAGCAGATGGGAATCACGCTCAAGAAGGGAGAGGAGACGTCCCTCCAGATAGAGGGGGACTTCGGGCTCCTCGACACCATAATGGTGCTCTCATACTACAACGGCCAATCCTCTGAAGAGGGGATAGCCATGCCCATGTCCCTGCGGCTTCAGGGGTACTACATGGCAGGGATGCTGGGAGCGAGCGTAGAGGTGAGTATGGAGGTCCCGATATCCTCGACGGGGACCGTGACCCTTGACTCGGAGGACCCGAAGGTCCTGTCGTGCAGGATGACCGGATTGGAGGGCAGCATGTTCGACGGCCTGCCGGACGGGACCCACGCCACCATACTGGGGCAGGATGGCGGCCAGAACATCGAAGTGAACTTCTCCGTCCCGGCCCAGGGCACGCTGGAGATGGTCACGTCCACGGTGGGGGACCTGTATCTTGCGGGCGCGCTCAGGGGCGCGCTCAATGAGGACGGGACCATGACCGCGGAGGTCACCGTCCCGGGCGATCCGACCGAGACGTTCACCATCACGGCCGAGGATGCCGCCGACCTCATAGCCATCGTAGAGGCCATATACGGGACCCCGGCCGGGGAGGGATCCGCATGACGGGAATCAGGGAGGACTTCGCCCTGGGCAGGGGCAGCAGGGCCAGGTCCTTGCTGAGCTTCACCTGGGGGGCCCTGGTGCTGCTCGTGCTGCCCCTGATCCTGTACTACTACTCCGGGGAGATCGCGGCATGGATGGCCGGCATGATCCAAGGGCTCGAGCAGGAGGACTTCGACAAGATACTGGCCCTGCTGAGGTCCGTCCTCGTGGTGTACATGCTGTTCGGCCTTCCGCTGCTGGTTCTGAGGATACCGATAGGCTATTACCCTCCCGGCAGCTACTCCAGGATGATCTTCTGCCTGATAAGCGGCGTGTACGCCATATTCTGGGTGTACATGTTCACCCAAGGCGGCGTACTGGTCGTCGACGCCACGGACCTGGCCGGGGCCATGAGCTCGGGCACGATCACTGGACTTACCATGACCGCCGACATGTCGGGATTCATATGGGTCGTGATGGGGCTCATGGTTCTGAAGCTCGTGATACCCGTTGCGGAATTCAAGGGAGCCAGAGACGAGTACATCAACGGCCCCAAGGACGACCGCAAGGAGAGGGTCGACCGCACGGTGAGGGTGAAGGGGAGACACGAGGGGGACTGAATTGGGCATAAGCATAGGGATCAAGGAGCTGGAGGCCCCCTCCGCGGCCTGCCGCTCCTATAAGACCGACATACGCCGGATCATGATGACGGACACGGCGGGCTTCGAGGATGCCGCCGAACATGACGAGAAGGTACCGCTCGAGAGGGCGATGACCGAGTTCCCGGATTGGGAGGCGTTCCTCAGGAGGAACCGCATCAACCCGGAGACCGACGCCGTGTACATGGACAAGGTGAAGAACGCGGACGACAGGGAGAGGTTGGAGCCTCTGGCGGAAAGGACCCCCACCGGATGGGTGGACTTCCCGGCCCTGGACCCCGGAAGGGCCGGAAGGGCTCTGGAATCATCCAAGAATGAGGACCGCGTCACCGGATGGGACCTCCTGGACTTTGACACCATGAACGGCATATGCTCCGGGTGCCCCCTGTCCTGGGACAAGGGCAGGGGATGCATAGGGTCATTCGGGCCCGACGGCAGCCTGCTGCCGGAGATAGCGGCCAGACACGGCTGCGGCATAATCGCCTCCGTGCCGGAAGGGGTCGCATCGGGCAGGGTGTACACCCCCTCGGAGGCCCGGGAGATGCTCAGGGAGACGGAGGTCCTCGCGACGGCGCTACCATCGGAGGGGAAGATGATGGTAAGACGCTACAGCGGGCCGCTGGAACGCCTGTCCGCAGTCGCCAGGATCTCCTCGGAGGAGGGCTGCGGCTTCTACTTCTTCTGATCCGCGGGATCAGCGGGAGAGGGATCCCAGGAGCCAGGACATCTCGCGGCCCAGGGTTCTAAGGGCCCTCATGCCCGCCTCGTCCTTCAGATACCCGGGGGTATCCTTGGCCGTAAGTATGGTGCAGGGCGTGGAGCCGCAGACCACCATCTGGTTGCGTAGCATGAAGTTCACCAGCTCGGAGTAGACCATGGATCCGCCCTCGTGGGCCTGGACCACCAGGGCCGCACCAACCTTCCTCCTCAGCCGCAGACCGCCCGTCTCCGTGGCCAGGCCCGCGCGCTCCAGGAATATCTTCATCTGACCCGTGCAGGACCCGTAGTAGGTGGGGGAGGCCAGCACTATGCCGTCAGCTTCCGCCATCATGTCCACGATCTCGTTGAGGCGGTCATCCTCTATGATGCATCTTCCGTCGCCGCGCATCTCGCAGGACCTGCAGTCGTTGCATGGGGAGAGATGATCGGCGTAGATCTGCACGTGCTCCGTCTCGATTCCTTCCTTCTCCAACTCGTCGAAGAGATCCCCCACGGCGTTTGCCGTGTTGCCTATCAGACGGGGGCTGCCGTTGATCGCGACGACCTTCATGTCCCCGTCAATGCGGGGTGCCGATAAAACCCCTTCGATGCGCATCCGCGTGACCGAATACGGTTTAATACCCAAAAACCATGACGGTGCGTCTGTATTATACCAGAGTCGCGGATTACATAAGCTGAAGGGTTAAGCCATGTTGGAGATTTCAGATTTGCATGTGGATGCCGGCGGGAGGAAGATCCTCAGAGGGGTCAACCTCAACATCAAGGACGGGGAGACCTGTGTGCTCTTCGGCCCCAACGGTTCCGGCAAGAGCACGCTCATGTCCGCAATCATGGGCTACGGGACCTGCAAGGTCACCAAAGGGAACATAGTTTTCAAGGGCGAGGACATAACCGACCTTCCCGTGGACGAGCGCGCCAGGCTCGGGATAGGCATGATGATGCAGAGACCCCCCAACGTCGTGGGGGTCAAGCTCGGGGACCTGGTCAAGGCGGCCTCCGGCGGCGACGGCGGCACCCTTCAACGTGCGGGGGAGTTCAGGATGAAGCCCCTGCTGGACAGAGATGTCAACGTGGGATTCTCCGGAGGAGAGATCAAGAGATCGGAACTCCTGCAGCTGACCGCGCAGAAGCCGGAGTTCATCCTTCTTGACGAACCGGAGTCAGGAGTGGACCTGGAGAGCATAGACCTCATAGGCAAGAAGGTCCACGACCTCCTGTACGAATCGAACAGCCGCTGCCCCTCTGAGAGACGCGTCTCGTCGCTGGTCATCACCCACACCGGACAGATACTGAACTACATAGGGGCAGACACGGCCTATATAATGAGAGAGGGGCAGATACGCTGCTCCGGACGCCCAATGGACATGCTGAAGGACATCAAGGAGAGAGGATACGGAGAGTGCATCGAATGCAGAAGGGTAAAGATTTGAACGCGGTCAAGGATGCTCTCAAGAAGAAGGCGGCCTTCGGCCCGGACATAGACATCGACAGCTTCGACGAGGGCACGTACGAGCCCGAAGGGGTCGATGACCTGGAGGATGTCTCGTCCGAGTTGAAGGACCGCATGGTCAACGTGGGGGTTATGCCCTCCGAGGAAGCCCGCTCCGGCACCATAATGTTCATCGACAACGGCATGTGCCATTGCTCCAACAGGGCTCAGGAGGGGCTCGAGCTCATGAGCACCCGCGACGCCCTCGCCGAACACGACTGGCTGAGCGAGTACAGCTGGAAGGCCGTGGACCCTTCGAAGGACAAGTTCACGGCCAAGAGCTACCTGGAGGACTCCGACGGCTACTTCATACGCGTCAAGGCCGGATACCACGTCAAGGACCCCCTTCAGACATGCATGCTGATCAACAAGAACAAGGCCATACAGAACCTCCACAACATAATCATAGTCGAGGAGGGCGCGTCCTTGGAGATCATAACCGGATGCACGACCAAGAAGAACGCGGAGGAGTCCCTTCACGTCGGCGTTTCCGAGATATACCTGAAGGACGACGCCTCGCTTTCGTTCTCGATGATACACAACTGGGGCAAGGCCACCGGCGTACGGCCCAGGACCAACACGATACTGGGGAAGAACGCCAAATACATCAACAACTACGTACTGCTGAACCCGGTGGGCAGCATGCAGAGCTACCCCGGGGCTTACCTTAACGGAGAGGGTGCCAGCGCGACGCAGAACACCATGTGCCTTGCCCACGGCGGCTCCGATATAGACATCGGAGGGATGGTAGTGCTCAACGCCAGGGGAACCAGCGCCGAGATAATGTCCAGGAGCATAACCAAGGGCGAGGGGCGGATGATCGCCCGCGGCAGGCTCGTGGGCAACGCCAACGGGGCCAAGGCCCACCTGGAATGCCGCAGCATAATCCTGGACGACGGGGGCGTGACCCTGGCCATACCGGAGCTTGAATCCAGCGTGGCGGACGTGGAGATGACCCACGAGGCCGCCGTCGGCAAGATAGCCCGGGATCAGATCGAATACCTCATGTCCCGCGGCCTGACCGAGGACGATGCGGTCAGCATGATCGTGAGGGGATTCCTGGTGGGAGGCATAAAGGGCCTGCCGGACAACCTGAAGAAGGAGATAGACGAGGCGGTTGCCAAGGCAAACCTCGGATCATGAAACCTTCCGGGGGGCCTTCCCCCCGTCCTATTCCATATGTTGCAGGGTTTCAGACTCTGTCCGGCATCTCTGCGGCGTGGAGTATGTTGCCGTCCGGATCCTTGAAGGATGTCGTCAGACCCAGGGGCCCCCTGGCAGGATCCCTGATGAAGACCACGCCCTCGTCTATCAGGCGGCGGTGCATGTCGTAGGGGTTCTCAACCCCCATGTAGAATCCGGTTTCGACTCCCGCGTTCAACCTCTTGTTGAGGAGTAGCCTGTATCCCCTGCCGCCGACCACCGCGGCGCGGGCGTCCTTGTGGTACACGGTCATGCCCAGGGCCTCGGTGTAGAAGGTCAGGGCTCTGGGCAGGTCGGTCACAGGTATCTCCGCCGCAGCTATGGACAGCGGAAGGCCCTCCGCGGTGTATTCGAACATCCCTCCGTTGGGGTCGCCTAGGGGCATACCGGTGTCAACGCATACCGAGGATAAATCCATTCCCATACGCTTTTTAAGGACGTTAATCTATATCGGCCATCACGGAAGTGCATCAATGTCGAAACCTATGATCAGCGGCAAGGAGATCGAGGAGGAGACCCGTCTGCAGGACAGTCTCAGAAGAATCAAACACGTTATAATCGTGATGAGCGGCAAGGGAGGCGTCGGCAAGAGCACCGTGTCCTCGAACCTCGCCCTGGCGCTTTCCATGAGGGGTTACCAGACGGGCCTGATGGATCTCGACATAACCGGACCGAACATACCCAAGATGTTCGCCGTGGAGGATGCGAAGCTGGAGGTGAGCGGCGACAGGAAGCTGATACCCATAGCATACCCTCCTTCACTCAAGATAATGTCCATGGCGTTCCTGCTCCCCGACAAGGACTCCCCGGTCCTCTGGAGGGGGCCGGTTAAGATGGGAGCGATAAAACAGTTCATCGAGGATGTGGAATGGGGATATCTGGACTATCTGATCGTCGACATGCCCCCTGGCACCGGTGACGAGGCCCTCTCCATAGTGCAGCTTATACCCCAGGCGGACGGGATCGTTATAGTCACCACGCCCCAGTCCGTTGCCCTGATGGACTCCAGGAAGTCCGTTGTGTTCGGGGCCGAGACGAAGATACCCGTCATCGGACTGATAGAGAACATGAGCGGATTCGTCTGCCCCCACTGCGGCAAGAGCACGGACATATTCAAATCCGGCGGGGGAGAGGCCACCGCCAAAGATATGAACGTTAGGTTCCTCGGCAGGGTGCCCATAGAGCCGAGGGTCGTGACCACGGGGGATTCGGGCCTCCCGGTAATCGTGGACTCCCCCGAGTCCGAATCCGCCAAGGCCTTCTTCTCCATAATCGACAACATAGTAGAGAGTGTGGAGGGGAAATGAGGATAGGCGTGCTTTCTGAAGGGGACACCCTTGAATCCTTCGTGGCCGAGGATTTCGGCCACGCCCCCTACTTCCTCATCGTCGACCCGGAGACCCTGGACTACCAGGTCGTGTCCAACGAATTCGTGGGCGCCGAAGGCGCCGGGATGAAGGTGGCCGACGCTATCATAGCTCTGAAGGTCGACGCGGTGATAACCGGCGGGATAGGCCCGCACGGCTACGAGGCCCTCACCGCCGCCGGTATCAAGGTGTCCTTCGACGAGGAAGGGACGGCGGAGGACAGCATAAGGGACTTCATGAGAAGGCTCGAGCGCCAGAAGCGGTTCTCAGACTGACCTCTTGTCCCCCCAGATGATTTTGTGAAGCTGGGGGAGCACCCTTGCGTTCATCCCTCTGGACAGAACCCCCTCGGCAAGGGGGAGCAGGTCCATCCCCCCGACGGGACTGAGTATCACGGGGCACGGAACGGAGTGATCGCGGAGGAACCGGGCCGCGGACTCCAGATCTTCTTCGGACCCTATCACGAACTTCAGCTGGTCCTTGCCGCTCAGGTGCTCCAGGTTGGAGACCATCATCCTGTCCGACATCCCGGACGAGGGGCACTTGATATCCATGCTTATGATCAGGTTGTCCCCGTTGGGGACCCGGGAAACGTCCAGCGATCCGTTGGTCTCCAGAACCACGGTGCGACCGGTCTCCAGCAGGGCTCCGATCAGCTCCGGCATGTCCTCCTGCAGAAGAGGCTCCCCCCCGGTGACGCATATGCTGGGGGAGCCGTCCACCAGGGACAGGATGCTCTCCACCGACATCTCCTCTCCTTCCTCCGCAGCGTATCCGGTATCGCACCAGCTGCAGGCCAGATTGCAACCGACCGTCCTTATGAAGAAGGTCGGGACCCCGATCATCAGCCCCTCCCCCTGAAGGGACCTGAACGTCTCGCACACCCTCATGTCATCACTCGTAATCTATCTCGTCCCTGTAACCCGACTCCTCGAAGCCTTTGAGTCTCAGCCTGCAGGAATCGCAGCGGCCGCAGGCCCTCTCCCCTCCGTTGTAGCAGGACCAGGTGAGATGGAGGGGGGCTCCCAGCCTCTTGCCCAGGCGCACTATGTCTGCCTTGGAGCTATGGAGTATCGGGGTCATTATCCTTATCGGGCGGCCTTCTACGCCCGTCTTGGTCCCCACGTTGATCATCCTCTCGTAGGCCTCGAAGAACTCCGGGCGGCAGTCCGGGTAACCGGAATAGTCCACCGCATTGGCACCTATGTAGATGCTTTCGGCGCCCAGAGATTCGCAGAGGCCCGCGGCTATGCTGAGGAAGACTATGTTCCTGGCAGGCACGTAGGTGACGGGTATCTCCCCTCCCAGGTCCCCCGGGCGGTCCAGAGGGACCTCCATGTCCTCCCTGGTCAGGGCGGAACGGAAGGACCTCAGGTCGAGATCTATCACCACGTGATCGATGCCGTAGTACTGGGCCACGGCGGCGGCCGATCCCAGTTCCCGCGTGTGCCTCTGACCGTAGCGGAAGCTCAGGGCGGTGACCTCCCTGCCATCGGCAATGGCCACGGCTGCGACGGTGGTCGAATCCAGGCCCCCGGAGAGAAGAACCACGGCTTTGGACAATCTCATATCTCCTGCGTGAACCAGGCGGTCTGACCCCTCTCCTCGTCCAGGCCCACGGAGACGCTTCTCACGTTGGACGGGAACTCCACCGATCCTGCGATCTGCTGGACCATGAGGCGGGACATCTCCTCTGCTGTGGTCGTGGGTATGTCCAGCAGGACGACGTCCTCCATCGGGAACACGTACCTCTTCCCGCAGGACACGGCCTCGACGGAACCGTCCGTTATGGTTATGCCCACGGTGTCCGACTTGGACGGGAGCAGGGTCTTGTGATCGAATATCTCTATGAGCTCCCTCAGCTTCCTCTTCATGGCCACGAAGTCCATGACCATCCCGTCCTCGCCTATCTCCCCCTCGAGCCTCAGGCGAATTATGTAGGAATGTCCGTGCAGCCTGGAGCACTTCTCGTGCCTGGGTATGAAATGGCATGCCGAGAACCTGAGCCCGGAATACCCGCCGTCGATCTCTAGAATCATATATTGCCTCCTGTGAGCTTCATGGCCAGGGCTATGGAGTCAGCATAGTCCGTCTTGACCCTCGATGTGTCCACGAAGACCTTGTCAGTATTTATGACCGGCGCGCCCAATGCCTTGGCGCCGCCTATGAAATGCATTATCCTGAATATGAGGTTCCCGGTTATCCCGTCCGGCGCTATTATGAGATCTGCCTCCCGAACGGCGGATTCTATGAGTATCTGCGAATGATATGCGTCATATCCTTCCGATACCAGAATCTCGACCAGGCTCAGGGCGTCCCTCATGGTGGCGTCCACCGCGGGGTTCCTACCGTAGTCCTCGCATCTGCCTCCGGACATCACCGCGATCCGGGTGCCCATGCCCAGCCTGCGCATGAGAACCACCGATCTTACGGCCATCTCGTGCTTCTGCTCCACGGTCCAGCCCTCGTCGATCCCCACCGGGGCCGCCAGTATAAGCTTCCCTCCCGTGGGTTCCATGAAGACTGCCCTCTCGATCTCCCGGAGCCCCAGACTGGATCTCAGCACGGGCAGGAGCCTGGAGGAGGACATGTCCCCCCTGACGGCCGCGTCTATCCTCCCGCGGACAAGGTCCTCGGCGAGGGCCTCCGGGTCCGAATAGACCCTGACATCGTGGCCGGACATCGCCGCTACGCTCCTCTCCACGTTCCCCGCGTCAGTGCCCCGGCCGATGCCGACGCTTACGTCGGGGAGCTCGCCTTTGAGAAGCGTCTCTGATGTGAACATTCGTACCCGTCCATGCGTTCGGATTATTTGAAGGTCTTTGTTCAGGGTCTTATTGCGTCGAACTCGTATTCATCCCACGAGCGAAGACCCAGCACTATCTCTGTCTCCGTGAGCGTCAGCATCGGGCGAGCGTATCTGACGGAGTCGTCCATTGCTATCCTGGGGCAGGCCGTGTTCACATAGGCGTCTACGGCGTATGGCTGCAACCGCTCAGGAGTTATCTCGTCCAGGAGTATCTTGTGGGCGGACCTGCCGGAAGAGCGTATGATGCTCGTTATGCGTTCGGCTTCCGGGGAACGGTCCTGTCCTGCCTTGGAACATACTATGACAAGGAACGACCCGGCATCCTTTGCGGACTCTATTGCGGCGAAGCGTCTCCTGAGTATGCGGTCCCTGACTCCTTCCACGGAGCGCATCTCCCCGGTGACGGGGTTCAGGACCCTGAGTTCCTTATCGACCCCGAAGGCCGCGGCCAGGGGGTGGAAGTCCCCCTCCCCTATGAAAAGGAAGGCGTCCACGCGGTCGGCCACTGCCTCCGCGGAGCTGCAGTTGCATCCCAGGACC
The DNA here is from genome assembly GCA_012515075.1 of Thermoplasmatales archaeon. GTDB lineage: Archaea > Thermoplasmatota > Thermoplasmata > Methanomassiliicoccales > Methanomethylophilaceae > JAAYZC01. The sequence continues at coordinate 14,847 of JAAYZC010000013.1, read as the reverse complement.
TGACCGGGATACACGACCCGGCTGTCCCCGACGGCCGCCAGGGCCGTCTTCCCGAAGGACTCCAGAATCTCCTTCGCGCGAGGTATGAGACCGACGTACTGGACGGAGGCCAGGAGACCTATCCTGCCCGGGAGGGAGGGCGCGGCCTCGGAAAGGGCGGACGATATGTCGGGGGAGTCGAAAGCGGGGACGTACAGCACATCGGGGTCCGCACCCATGGAGGGAATCGGGGAATGCCCGAAGTGCACGAGGGCCCCGGCCACCTTCTTGTAATCAGTGAAAAGGTCGCAGGCACCGTAACAGGGCTGGCCCAGAATAAAAACGTCAGCGCCGGTCGCCCGGCGAATCTCCTCGGCGATTCCGGTCGCCCGGACCTTCAGGCCCTCGGGCAACTGGAGGGCGACAGAGGGGTAACCTCTGTCGCGGATCCATGCAGTGATGTTTTCGATCTCGAGGTCGAACATTTACTGGACGAGTTCCTTTCCCTTCTCGACATCGACGTAGCAGGGGGTGGGGAACTTCATGGATGCCTTCCAGAGAGCGGTCTTCGCGACCTCCAGCTTGTCCCTGTTGCATCTGACCGTCATTATGGCCTGGTCGCACTCGAGCCTTGCCGCCGTCCCGACAGCCTTGCCGAACGCGTTGCGCATACCGCTGGAAACACGGTCCGCACCCGCGCCGGTCGCCAGCTTGTTCTCCCTGAGGACGACGTGGGGGAATGCCCTTATGCGGAGGTGGTAGTTCGCGACGCCGACCTCCTTCGAGAGGAGCCTGTTGGCCGCGATACGGCCGGCCTCGAGCGCCGTGTGCCTTACCTGCACACGGTTCTTGACCTTCAATGTGAGCGTTATGGGGAACTCCTCTTTGCTGCTACCCATATCGTACTGGCTGATTCTTCTTGCGGGGACACCGCCCATGTACTCCCTGCGAGTATAGGCCTGTCCTTTTATCTCTCTGTACATCACTGCGGGCTTTCTTGCCATTTGCACCACCCTGTATTGGATCGGTAATTGGGCAGACAGTCTCCAACTTATATTAAAGACTGTTGCCAAATAGGTACTCTGACCGAACCCAACCATTGATACATCGGATATAAGGCTTTCTCTTTCCCGGCAACACCCGCCTTCTCCTCCCGGGACCCCGCCTCCCCAGGTGGCTCGGGCACCCTGGGTATTGACGACACCCCGTTCTGTCGAACAAATTGATATACGGTCTAAACCATCGGTAGAGCAGGGATGCGAATGCAGTTCAACATCAACATTGTACCGGATGAGGGGTGTGCCCGCGTGCCCCTGTCCGCGGCGGGCAACATCATGGTCGGGATACAGAGCCTGTACTCCCGCATCGGCGGTTACATAGTCGCAAAGGAGCTGAGGATACAGGGAGATGTGCCCCCGGCCCTCGACGAAAGGTTCAAACTGTATCTGGATTCGTCGGGGGGGATAACGATCAGCTCCTCTTCGAAGGTGCCCGGCGTGACGGGTCACGGTTCGGTCACGGACGATGCCCTGTCGATGATGGGCTCTCTGCTGGAGGCGGCCGGGTCCGGCGCAGGAGGTTACTGGATAGACGACAACTACTCCACCCCCCATCACAGGACGGCGATAGCCGGGGACCTGATGCGGATCTCCGAGACGCTGCGCTCCGGAGGATGCACCCTCGTCTTCGGGGAGGAGGACAGGCCCGTGAGATTCTCGGGTTCGGACACGGACAGACTGAGAAGGTACATCAAGGACTGCAGCCGCACGGTGCCGGGAGCCACATCGGGCATCCTGGAAAGGACGGACACCAGGTCCAAGAAGACGATGTATCACCTCGGCAACGGTTCAGGACGCGTCAGGGTCGTGTTCTCCGGCAACCGCGCCGAGAGGGCCGCCGACGGCCTCCTGGGCAACGTGCCGGCGGTGGTATCCGGCATGCTGGCATACTCCGGGGACGGAAGATTGGCCGAGATAAAGGATGCCGAGGAACCCTCCAGGCTGGAGACCATGAAGTTCCGCAGGATGATCGGTCCCAACGGGGATGTCCGCCTGTCCGTTCCGGCGGTGGCGGAAATAAGCTACGTGCGGGATGGCTGGAGATTCTCCAGCGGGGCCCTGGGCATATCCGTCACCAAAAAAGACTGGGACTCTGCCGTGACCGCCTTCCATGACTACTTCATGTTCCTCTGGGAGACCTATGCCGCGGCCGCCGGCGAGGGCTTAGGGGATGAGGAGAAGGAGGTACGCTCCGAACTCCTCCGGCTTGTGTCCGCAGAGGATGTCTGAGGACTTCCTACAGGCATATTTATATCCTGTCCGTCTTTCGTGAGAACGGAGCGATATGTCCAAGAGACGCATGTCCGCACAGAGGAAGGGGGAGATCGGCGCCCAGCGCATGAAGGTCCTCCTGGTGCTCTCTGAGCAGTCGGTCAGGGAGGGGCGCCCGGACAGGGCGCGCAGGTACGCCGACCTGGCAAGGCGCATAGGGATGAAGACCCGGACCAGGATGCCGGACGACGTCCGGATATGCAAAGGGTGCCTGCTCCCCATGATGCCGGGTGTGAACTGCAGGGTCAGAATGGGGAAGCACCACATAACCGCCTGCTGCACGGAATGCGGCCGGATATATCGCAGGCCTTATCTGAAGGAGCAAAGAGAATGACAGAGAAAGAAGCCAGGAAAGAGCTCATGAGACGCGCGGTGGAGATCGATCCGACCGTGCATGTGGGCAAGGACGGCCTTAAGGACAGTCTTTACGAAGAGATCGACACGCAGCTCAAGAAGAACAGGCTGATAAAGATCAAGGTGCTCTCGAACACGGACAGCACCTCGGGGGAGGCGGCAGAGACTATCGCCGCCGCCACCGATTCCGTTGTGGTGGATGTTAGGGGAAGCGTCATAATCCTCACGGACAGGAGGACTTGGACCTCGCTGTCGCAGAAGAAGTTCTGAAGGTGCCGCGGATGCTTGACGTCAGCGTTATTAGAGCGGATCCCGCGGGCATAAGGCGCATGATCGCCGACCGGAACAAGGACCCCGCCTACCTGGACCTCTTCCTCGAGGCAGACAGCGAGTGGAGGTCGCTCACCGACAGGAGCAACCGTCTCAAGAAGTTGAGGAACGAGGTGTCACTCCGCATATCCTCGATGCCCAAAGGGCCGGAGAAGGATTCCGAGATAACGGAGATGAGGAAGGTCTCCGAGGAGATCAAGAGCATCGACCAGCGTCTGGCCGAGCTCGACGGGACGAGGACGGAATGCGTCCTGAACATACCGAACATACCTCACGCCTCCGTGCCCTTGGGAAAGGATTCGGGAGACAACGTGGTCGTCTACGAGAGGGGGGAGAAGAGGAAGTTCGATTTCAAACCCAAGGAGCACTTCGAGATCGCCGAGGACCTCGACATCATAGACTTCGAAAGAGGCGTCAAGGTCGCCGGCAGCGGATTCTATGTCCTGAAGGGTGACGGCGCCCGGCTGGAGCGCGCGCTGGTCAGCTATTTCCTGGATGTCCACCACGATCAGGGATACACGGAGGTCTTCCCGCCCGTTGTCGTTAACACTGCCGCCCTGGTGGGGACCGGCCAATACCCCAACCTGAAGGATGACATGTACTGCATGGAGAGGGACGGGCTCTGGCTGAACCCCACCGCTGAGGTCCCGGTCACCAATCTGCTGCAGGACGAGATACTGGAGAGGGAGCAGCTCCCCATACTCTACACCGCATACCTCCCCTCGTTCAGGAGGGAGGTCGGCAAGCATGCGGACACCAAGGGCATAATAAGAGTTCATGAGTTCAACAAGGTGGAGATGGTCCGCTTCGTGGAACCTTCGGCCTCCTACGGAGTGCTGGAGGAGCTCAGGGGCGACGCCGAAGAGCTCATAGTGGGACTGGGTCTGCCCTATCGCGTGCTGCTGCTCTGCACGGGGGACATGAGCTTCTCCTGTTCCAAATGCTACGATCTGGAGCTCTACGCCCCCGGCAAGGACGCGTGGCTCGAGGCGTCTTCCTGTTCCAACTTCACGGACTTCCAGGCCCGCAGGGCGAGGATAAAGTACCGGCCGGAGCCGCACCTGAAGAGCGAATTCGTGCACACCCTCAACGGATCCGGACTGGCCCTGCCCCGGACGATGGTGGCCCTGCTGGAGAACTACCAGAACAGGGACGGGACGGTCACCGTCCCCGAGGTCATCAGGCCCTACATGAAGGGGCAGGAGACGATAGGTTAAACCCTCATCCGGTCCAGCCTCTCCATGAACCCCGTGGAGTCGATGCTCCCGCCGATCTCGTTGAGACGCCGGCGAAGGCTGTCCTCCCCGTCCTCGAGGGTCCTGGAGGTTATCCCGTACCTACGGGAGACGTACGCCTCTATGTACGCGGCCATCAGGTCGCAGCACTTTATGTCCCTGCCGCGCCTGGGGCCCAGGATCGGATCGTCCCTGTCAGTGAAAGGTTCGTAGACCATGAACCTGAACTCCTCCCTCCACTTCTCGGGGATGAGGGGCATCATCCTGCTCTCCATGAGCTCGCGCTCGTATTCGTCCAGGAGCTCTGTCAGCCCGCCCACGCTGGTCTTCACCGGCGCGACCACGTCCTTGGTCAGGACCTCCGGCAGGTCATGGAACAGGGCCGTGAAGAAATCGTTGTACACCTGCCTGTCCCCCGCTCCGGCATCCAGGTCGTGGAGGTAGGTCATAAGCGCCACCATCAGAGAGTGCCCGAGGACGGTGGTCTGGGGCACCCTGGGTGTCCTGGCCCAGCGCTGCTGGAACCTGAGTTGCCCCATGAGGTCCACGAAACCGAAGGTGCTGTCCGTCAGTATATTCTCCACACCGATCAGGCCTGAGTGGGCTTTGACTCCTTTCTCGATGGCCGCCCGGGTCTCCCCTATGCCGGTCATCGAACGGTTATGTTCGTATATCAGGTTGAACTCCCAGCGGGTAGCCAGATAGTGGGCCGCTCCCACTATGCCCCCCTCCCGGGACGGAACTTTCGCGGACAGATAAGCCTCGAAGCGAGATCTCAGGCCCGGCTCCATGTCGGGGACCCGTCTGGAGAACTCCTCTAGGACGTAGCGGTTCATATCCCCCGCCCTCTCCTTCCTCATGCGGTGGAACAGTTCTGGTTTTAGGTCTGTGAGGACGATCCTCTGCATGAATGAGAACATAGCTTCCTCTATCAGCTTGCGCCAGTCCACGCGATTGCCTGCATCCTCCTCGTACTTACCTATGACCCAGGCTATCGCGGCCTTGTGGGCCTGCTTGTCGAGCTCCGTCAGATCCAGAGGGCGCAGGTGGTCGTTCCACCTGTGCATGTTGGAAGCATCGAAGAAAGCGTAAACCAGATCCGTGTCGAGAGCTCTAGCCATATGCAACCCTCACTCCCCTGGCCTCAGCAGACCCGGGGCCCAGCGGGGGATGACATAGAAAAGCACGCAGGCCGCGCAGATCGCGACGGCACCGACGGCGAACGCTATGAAGGAGGCGGTCCTGTCCGCTCCGTACGCCCCCGTGTAACCGAGAGCCCCTGCAGTCATGACGACCGCGCCGGCAAGCGCCGTCAGGGCAGATATCCTTCCTATCCGGTGCATCATGACCCTTCCAACCGCTTACCATGTTAATAATACAGCGTATGCGCCCTCCCGTGGTTCTGTAATAATTAATACTCGTACGCAGTTCACCGGAGCATGAGGACCTCCCATAGGCTAGACTCCATACCTATGTCCGGGATAAGGAAGATGTTCGACCTGGCCCGCCCCGACTCCATCAACCTGGGGTTGGGAGAGCCGGACATCGAGCCCCCAGCGGCCGCCGTCGAGGGAATGAACGAGGCGGCTCTGGCGGGACTTAACAGGTACGGGCCCACCGCGGGGATACCTGCACTCAGGGAATCAGTTGCGAAGAGGTTCTCCGGGTTCGGAGACCTGACCGCCGGGAATGTCATGATAACCCCCAGCGGGTCCTCGGCCCTGCTGGAGGTCGCGATGTCGTTCCTGGATCCGGGCGACGAGGTCCTGATACCCAGCCCGGGATTCGTAATCTACGGTCCGCATGCGGTCCTTGCGGGAGGCAAGGGCGTGGAATACCGGCTGACAGAGGGTGACTTCCAGCCGGACATCGAGGATATCGAGGCCAAGATAACCCCTCGCACCAAGATGCTGATGGTGAACAACCCCTCCAACCCGACAGGCGGGGTTCTGGAGGAGGAACCCTACAAGGCACTTCTTGACCTGGCCGATGACAGGGACCTGATGATCGTGGCCGATGAGGTGTACAACGAGTTCGTCTACGAGGGTGTACACCGTTCCTTCATACCCCGTCTGGACAGGGCCGTGGTGATCAACGGGTTCTCCAAGACCATGGCCGTTACCGGCTGGAGGATGGGGATAGCCATCGCGAACGAGGATGCGATGGAGGACCTCGTGAAGATGCAGTACCACCTTTGCGCCAGCCCTGCCATGCCATCGCAGTACGGCATACTGAAGGCCATGCCGGGCCTGGACGGGTACCTTGCGAACGCCAGGACCGTCTTCAAGAGGAGGAGGGACCTCATATCGGACAGGATAAACGAAATACCGGGCATGTGCATCACCCCGCCCAAAGGGGCGTTCTACGCATTCCCGTCCTTCGACTGCGACATCAGCTCGGCGGATCTGGCCATGATGCTGGTACGCGAGGGTCTCATATGCACCCCGGGATCCGCCTTCGGGAAGTACGGAGAGGGGCACCTGAGATTCTCCTACGCCGCAGACGAGAGCAAGATAGAAGCGGGTATGGACATACTGGCGGCCACCGTTAAGAAGATTAGGAGATGATCCAAGATGACTGAATACGATCCCAACGCGGACCTCTTCGGAGGATCTGAAGAGGAGAAGGAAGAAATAGCGCTGGAGGACCAGCTGTGGGAGAAGAATCCCCGCAGGACAGCGGCCCTTAAGGACCTCTGGTACGGGGAACTGGACGAGGTCGTTAACGACGACAAGATACCCGAGGAGAAGAAACGCGAGATGGTGTTCATGATGACAGCCAACAGCGTCATGGACATGATCATGGAGTCCGTTCCGGACGAGCTCGCACTGGAGATGACCTACTGCTTCGATACGTTCCTCGCGGTGTCGCTGACGAACAAGAAGTACGGAACCGATCTCTTCTCGGAGATGCAGAAGGCCCTCCTTGGCATAAAGAGGGATGACTTCCCGGACGATGTGTCCTACGAGAAAGGGCTCATGGATGCCGAGGAGGCCTGGTGGGGGATACCCCAGCCTCTTCTGGATCACCGGAACCCCAATGACGCTGTGACCGAGATGATGGCCAAATACAAGCTCTCAGAGTAAGGTCAGATGTCAGACATAGTCGCCTCCGCCCCGGGCAAGTTCATAGTTCTGGGGGAGCACGCGGTGGTCTACGGGAAGCCCGCCGTCGCCCTGGCAGTGGACCGCAGATTCACCTGCAGGGTCAGGAGGAGTTCGCGTCCCAACGTCAACGGTAGGCCTTTCGAAAGAGGGGTGCACCTTCACCTGGACACGATAATTGGGCGCAACTCCTGCCCCCCCGTGTCCCTGGAGACCGAGAGCGAGATACCTTCGGGTTCCGGTCTGGGATCCTCCGCGGCCATGTCCTCCGCTTTCTCGGCGGCCGTGCGCGCGCTATGCGGCAGGGAGCTAGACGAGAGGGAGATAGCTGTGGACGCCTTCGAGGCCGAGTATGCCGCCCAGGGGAGGGCGAGTCCCATGGACGCGTCCGCCAGCACCCATGGCGGCGGCGTGGTCGTGAACGGGCCCCGGGGCGACAGACCCCTTTGGTCCATATCCAAGAACAGCAACACCTGGGATGTCTCCGAGACCGATGTCCCGGAGATGACCTTCGTCGTCGGCTACACAGGCATAAAGGCCCCCACCGGACCGCAGGTGGAGAAGGTCAGGAAGTATCGGGCGAAAAGCCGTTTCGCGGCCGAGATACTAGACGAGATCGGGCAGACCGCCCTCGAAGGGATCGGGGCGCTGGACTGCAACGATGTCGAGGGACTCGGCCGCCTGATGACACACGACCACAAGCTGCTGTCCATCCTGGGGGTATCCTGCAAGGAACTGAACAAGCTTGTCAATGCCGCCGAGAGGCACTCCTACGGTGCCAAGCTCACCGGCTCAGGAGGCGGCGGGAGCATGGTGGCGCTGACGGACGATCCCGAGGCCGTCTGCAAGGCCATCGCCCTGCGCGGGGGACAGCCGTTCGTGGTTCGTACGGGTGAGGAAGGAGTCAGGGTCTCGGAGATCCTTCAATAAAAATGAAGCAGGGGGTGCGCCCCCTATGTTTCAGATCAGGTCCTCGAAGCCTTCGACGACCTTGGGGAACTTCTCCTTGATCACCTTGAGGAGGTTGTACACGTTGACCTCCTTGATGTCGGATGTGGAGATCAGCCTTACAAGCTCGTCGATAGTCTCGTCGTCGAGCTCCGCGAGCCTCTCCTTGGCCATCCAGTTCCTGTAGAGCTTGTCCTCCATCCTGTCGCGCCACATCTTCTCGTAGGGCATCAGGGCCCCCTTGGAGAAATCTCCCTTCTTGGCGCACTCGGTGAGGACCTGCCCGGCATACATGCCGGTCCTGCAGGCGTGGCAGATGCCCCCTCCCGTTATCGGGTCTATGATCCTGGCGGCGTCCCCCACCAGTATTATGTTGTCGTCCACGGCGCAGTCGAGCCCCGGACAGGTGGAGACGAACCCGCCGACCGTCTCCACAGCCTGGCTCTTCTTGAACCTGGGGTCGTCAGATATAAACTTGTCAAGGTACGTCTTCGCCTCCCCGCTCTTGGCCATGGTGCCCATTATGCCTATGCCCACGTTGGCGATGCCGCCCCCCTTGGGGAATATCCAGAGGTACCCCCCGGGTGCCACGGACCTGCCTATTATGAATTCGCAGTACTCCATGTCCGCATCGCAGTTCACCATCCTGTACTGCAGGCAGGAGCACAGGTCGTTGAGCGCGAGCTTGGTGTCTATGCCTGCCCATCTCCCGACCTGGGACTCGAAGCCGTCAGCGGCCACTATGCACTTCGCACGTATCTCCATGGGCTCGCCCATGCTCTTGGCCCTGATGCCAACCAGTTTCCCGGCCTCTCTGATTACGTCGGTGCAGTAGGTGCGCATCATTATCCTCGCGCCCGCCTTCACGGCATCCCTGGCCAGGGCCTTGTCGAAAAGGTGCCGCTCCAGAACGTATCCCACTTCGGATCCGGCCTTGCTCTCGTCGAGCTTGAAGGCGTAACCGCTGGGGGACTTTATGACCGCGCCGACCATGTCCGCGCGTATCCACACGGGATCCGGTTCGATGCCGACCTCCGCCAGCCATTTCTTCGAAACACCTTCGGCGCATCTCAGGGGCGCCCCGATCTCATGCTTCTTCTCGATCATGACTGTGTCCAGGCCGCCCTGGGCGCAGTACTTGGCTGCCATGCTGCCGCCGGGACCCGCGCCGACGACGACCACGTCGCACTCGATGGTCCTCATGCCCCCGCCTCCAGAGATAGCGCCTGAACCGGGCAGAGCTTCACGCATCTGCCGCATCTGTTGCATCTGTCGCTGAACTCAAGGATGAAATCGTTGAGGAATATCGCATTGACCGGGCAGGAGCCTACGCAACCGCCGCAGTGAAGACATCTGTCCACATCTACAATCATGTGAAACACCTTCATGCCTCGGGCCTCTGGTCCTCGGGGACGATCAGGGCCTCCTCGAGCTTCCTGGCCTCCTCCTTGTTCCTCTCCTTCCACTCGGCCAGAGGGACGGAGAACTTCTTCTCGACCTCCGCGCGGTACTCGGGGCCTCCGTTGTAAGCGCAGAAGGGTATGACACGACAGTCCGGGGTCACATAGTGTATGGCGCAGCGCCTCACCCTCTCGATGTCGTAGTTGTAAGCGTCCTGGAAATGCATACCTCCGACGAACATCATCTTCCAGGAGAAAGCCGCAAGCGTCTTCTTGGACTTGTCGGACATGACATCCCTCATCAGCTGAACCAGCTTCTTCTTCGTCAGACCCTCGGGCATCTGGGATTCGTCCAGGCAGCTGTTGAGCAGCTTCAGGACCCTGAGCAGATAGAGCTTCTTGAACTTCGACTTGTCAGCCCTGTCGGCCAGCTGGTTGAGTCCGACGGCGAATCTCTTCACGTCTATGAACCTGGGCATGGGGGTGACCTTCCCCGTGTCGTCCCGGAACAGATAGGTCGCTATGCCGCAGTGGGGGTGCACGGTGAAGGTGACCTTGTTCTCGCCCATGATTATGGAGGCGAACTTGGATATGGGTGCAACCACTGGCACGGGATACCAATCCCTCTTCTCGGCGTAACCGGTCTGGTCTTCCATCTCCCTGACGAGGTCAGGAAGCGTGAATCTGCCCTTGGTCAGCTCCTCGCGGGTTATCCTGCCCGTGAAGGCCACTGGCTGGAAGTTGATTCCGCGTATGACGTCCGAGTTCTCGAAAGCGAAGTTGACTATGTCGCCTATCTGGTGGTCGTTGACCCCCCTCACAACGGTGGGAACCAGCACCACGGAGGGCGGGCGTTCGAGCTTCCTGAGGTTCTCCAGGACCTTGAGCTTCACGTCGAACATCTTCCTGTCGCGGGCCTGGAGGTATATGTCGTCGCTGACACCGTCGAATGAAAGGTATATCGTGTTGAGACCCGCCGCCTTGCATGCCTTGAGGAACTCGAAGTCCTTAGCGAACTCGATCCCGTTGGTGGCCACCTGGACCTGGGCGAATCCCATCTCCTTGGCTACCTTGATGACATCCACTAACCGGGGGTATACGGTGGGCTCCCCGCCGGAGAACTGCACGGCGGTGCACCTTATGGGGTCCTCTTCCCTGAGGGCCCTAAGCATCTTGACCACCTGATCGAACGAGGGTTCGTAGACGTATCCCTGCTGGTTCGCGTTCGCGAAGCAGATGGGGCAGTTCATGTTGCATCTGTTGGTCAGATCGATGTTGGCCAGCGCGGTGCATGAGTACATGTCGAATCTCTGGCCGTCGATCATTATGTGGACGTTTTCACCGTCCCCCAACGTTCTGTCAGCGTTGTTATGGAGCCCTATGCCGTCCAGGGCATACTCCTCCGCTTTCAAGAATAACTCCACATCGGACCAGTATATATCGCTGAACTTACCGTGCTCAGGACACTCCTTGTCGATGTAAACCTTCCCATCCCTTTCATAAAGGGTCGCCTCCAGGATCCTGCCGCAGTCGGGACAGATGGAACCTGTCTTCTTAGGCAGACCTTTCGGGAGCGCATACTCTTTCGCGGTTGCAGCCATAATACCCAATTCCTATCGGGGAATTGCCTCTTCCGTTATAATGGTTTACGCAGGGCGGATGAGGGCCTTTATCGTAACTGTAATGCCCCGTATATATCTCCGTACAGGCCGAAGGGCCCGCATATGATCGGCAGGATTGGGGGTTCGAAAGGGGGTCAGATGCCGTTCGCTGTAATCGCCGTGACGCTTCTGATACTGGGGTCGGCCTGCGGAGCCGTGTGCGCGATGACTGAACGGGCATCGGACAACGCTGGGAACCTGGGCACGGAGCTGGAGGCAATATCCGAGGCCATGGGGGAGATGGGGGGCTTCGTCAACAGGGGCCTCGGGGAGATAATAGGCGACATAAGCAGGGACCCCTCGGGGGGCGTCCTGAAGGAACGCTCGGAGACTTTCTCCCGCCGTGCGGGCAACTGGATGAGAGAGAACTTCCCGATGACCGACGGATGCGTGACAGCCACGCTCGTGGACTACAGGGCGGAGCTCGGGGTGGAATCCCTGAGGATGGCGGGCGCCGTTGAACTCGGATCCGGCTCCGTGCCATCCTATCTTACGGCCACGGGAAGCTTCACAGCCGAGTTCAGGTCCCCTTCGGGATACAGCCTGAGGACCGTCGATATCCGGTCCGACGGGACATACGCCCTGCCCCTGGTCTTAGAGAAGACCTCTCTCTTCGAACAATCGCTGACCGAGGGAGTCTCGGTACTGTCCCAGATGATGACCTATCAGCTCTCATCCCTTGCTCAGACGAGGGTGATCAACGGGTACGGCTCCGAATCCAAGTACGGGGACATGGGCACCTCCGCCGTACTCACGCCCGAGGATGCGGAGGAGGCCTATCGTGTATCGCTTGCTGCCATCGGGATGATATGCTTCCGCGATTCCTCGGACGAACTGATCTCCGGTTCGGGACGCGTCGACCTCGCGGACATGGCCGTCCTGGACGACGGGTATCTCGTGATAGACCTGGGTTCGGTCTACGCCCAGGCCATGGTGTCCGTCCTGGACGACCTGCTTCTGCAATGGGTTGACTACAGCGGAGCCGGGGCGGTAATCGATTCACTGGAGATCCTCGGGGACCACGCCGTCGGACTCTGGAACTGCATAACCGGATTCCTCACGGGTGAAAACCCGGAATCAGCAGCGGGTTACCTGGCCGACGCCATGCAGCTGATGGGTCATCGGGAGGAGGACTACCGTTACCTCCTAAACGGCACGGTCTCCAGCATAGACATCGAACCCTGCAGCTTCTCGTTGGAAGGGGGGACGGTGGAGGTCGGGGTGTCGGGAGATTTCGCCTACCCCGATGTGGATGTGATCGCCTGGAGCGGCCTGGACGGTTTCCTGGCGGAATACAGGGACGCGACCGACAACATCAGGGAGACCTTCCGCGGATTCGTCAGAGGCGTGGCCCTGGACATATCGGAGAGGCATACCATGGGCACCATACGGATTGCCGCGGACCCTTCGGACGGAGAGGATTTCCTGACAACGCTCGGAAGAGCCGTCTCCGGCGTGATGGAGGACGGCGGTGAGTCCTTCTTCAGGGATATCGGTAGCTGCGCAACGTCCCAGGAGGTCCTGGACCCCCTCTGCGGGGCCATATTTGAGAGGATGGATGACTGCAGGGACGAGATCTTCGGCATATCGGAACTGGAGTCCTCGGTCCGCGGGGCGGTGACCAGCTCCCTCAGGAGGTCTTTGCCTCAGGCCACCGAGGAGGATTTGGCATACATTACGGAGGTCATGATGTCCAAGGCACGGACGAGGGAGATACTAGACGGATACAGGGAAACGGTGGACGAGAGGATGGAGAGGCTCGAGTCGATAGTTCATGTTAAAAAGGGGGACAGCGCGCTGAGGACCGTGTTCACGGCGGTGGCGGATTCCGGCTTCTCGTCTCCTGACGCGGAAGTCCTGATGAAGGAGAGGATGTCCTCCCTTCTGAAGGAGATCTCAGAAAACATGTCGATGTACGGTTCCGGGATCACGGAGCTGCCGGGAGAGGGTTCTTTCCGCATGACCGACGGGTCGGGCCGCATAACGGAGGAGCGCATGAGGCTCTCGAGGGAATCTTCCCCGGAAGCAGACGTGGGCATGCCCTGGAACAACAGTGGCAGATGCGTTCACTACGTGGGTTTCATGCAGGATTCCGGTGCCTCGTATTCATCAGTGTACACAGTTCGCGTCAAGGACTCCCTGTCGTACTCCGTTGACTCCTCCAACACCCTGCTGGATCTTTTGGGGGCTGGGAGTTGCCGCATCTCAGGAAGCGTGACGATAGACCTGACGGTCGACATACCGGTGATGAGCTCCTGGGCCCTGGCAGGCGTCAGCTACTCTCCCAGCAACACCCTCCTCGGAGATGCCTGGAACCTCCTGCTGGAGGTGCTGGAGCCCCTTCTGGAGCCCTTGCGCAAGGCTTTCGGGATGCTTATGGACATAGTCAGGGCCCTGTCCTGCGCCCTGGTGGAGATCTCCAAGTACGTCGCAGACATCGTCTCAGAGATATTCGAAGCGATAATGGAACCGATGGAGTATCTCCGCGAGCTGATAGAGGGGGCGCTGCTCGATACCGTGGGCTGGGCCGCGGAGAATGCCCTGGCGCCCCTGGTGGACATAAGCTCCGGCGAACAGGGTGTCGGGGTGCGGTTCTTCGGACTCACCCTCATGATATCCACCAAGGCCCAGACGTGGATGAAGTCCACGAAGACCATCCTCAAGGTGTCGCTGGCGGGCGAGGTTTGCGGGATCGGGCTGAAATGCGGGCTGACGGTGGACAAGAACTCCTCCGGAAAATACGGTATCGTGGGTTCCGCGGAGGTCAGAGGGGAGGATTGGGACATAGATGTGGATTTCGACCCGCTTATGAAATCCACCAAACATCTGGTGTCCGTGGACGGCAGCGTCGGGGGCACCGACTTCCGCATTACCCTCCCCGAACTGGTGCAGTACGAGGAGCTCACGGTATCGCTTTCTGACCTGCCGGGGGTGGGGGCCGCCCTTTCGAACATACCGCTGCCCATACCGGGTCTGAAAGGAAGCATAGACGCGGGACTGGATCTGAAGTACAACGTACCCTTCGAGAGAGGTGTGCTGATAAACGAATTCGAATCGAACCCCTACGGATCCGATACGGGGTTCGAATGGGTGGAGCTGTACAATTCCACCGAGCGTCCCGTGGACCTGACAGGGTGGACTTTGCATGCGGGCAGCAACGAAGAGCAGAAGTTACAGGTGATAATCGGGGAGAAAATCCCCGCAAAGGGAAGGCTTCTTGTGGAATTGGACACGAAAGTGGTCCTGGTGAACGCATCCAGCAACGGGAGGAACGGGGACTGCGTGATACTGAGGGATTCCTCGGGGAGCGTGTCGGACAAGACCCCCTGGAAAACGGACACTCAGAACAGCGACTACACCTGGCAGCGCATAGCGGATGCCGCCTCGGAATGGATCTTCGCCGAAGGGTCTCCCGATCAAAGCAACGGCGGAGGTCTCATAGGCGGCAGCATGATGAGGTCCTACGTTCTGAACATATTCAAGGACTCGGCCTGCGAGACGTTCGC
>JAAYZC010000012.1 GCA_012515075.1 Thermoplasmatales archaeon | reverse complement strand
GGGGAGAGGTTCTGCCAGATGGTGTTCGAGACCCTGAACTCCGAGACCGTCAAGGATTACTCTGCGAGGTCCGGGAACTACCAGGGCCAGACAGGTGTCACCCTGGATGCCGTCAAGAAGAATTAACACCGGACTATGTCGAGCACGTAGACGCTCATCGTGGGCGAGTATGTCTTCAGCTCGCTGACGCGGTCCAGCCGGGCGGGATGAGGGATCCCCTCCAGTAGCGAATCGGCGAACGCCCCCGCCTCCGTGCGCTCGAGTATGGCGTGCATGTGCACCGTGCCCCCGGTCCTGGTGCGGGCGAGGGCGTCCGGCAGGAAGGAATATGCCATCTGGGGGAGGTTCATGACTATCCTGTCCGCCTGGGGAAGACCCCCGATGACCTCCCTGGCGTCACCGGTTATGTACTCTATGCGGTCGATGCGGTTCATCTCGATATTCCGGAGTGCGAACTCCCGGGCCGCAGGGTTCAGGTCTATGGCGTAGACCCTCCCGGGCCTGGCGTGCCTGCATATGACCAGCGGGAAAGGGGCCACGCCGGCGAACATGTCGATAACGATCTCCCCCTCCCTCACCAGGCGGGCAACCCTCATCCTCTCGGTGGCCAGGCGGGGGTTGAAATACACCTTGGCGGGGTCCGTAGCCATCCTGAGCCCGAACTCCCTGTGCACCGTCTCGGAGGTCCCGGACCCGGCTATCCTCTCCAGGTCCCTGACCCTGAACTCCCCCTTCACACCCGAATCTAGCATCACCGTCCGGAGATTGGAGGACACGCGCAGGAGGGCCCCGCCCACGGAGTGCCTGTATGGCAGCAGCTCCTGCTCCAGCTTTATTATGGCCACGTCCCCGATGATGTCGTAGGAGCCGGGGAGAAGGTGTCTGAGCTCAGCGGGGACCTCCGAGAGCGCCCGGTAGTCCTTCTCCGCGGCCTCCTGGGGTTCCAGGTCCGCCTCTGTCAGCTCCCACCCTCCGGGGTCCGAGCTCACGGGCATGAGGAGGAATCCCCCTTCCGCTTTTATCCGGTGGTCCGAACGGAGTATCCCGGATTCCGCAAGGGCGGAACGTACGGTCTCGCCCTCCTTCTTGGGGACGCGGATGCACATGACCATGCATTCATCAACGGTTCGTCGTATATTAACGATGTCTTCGCCCCTTTCCGCCGGTTCCTCGGAGGCATCGCTGGGAGGATACATCCATTCTTCAGAAAAAGTTATATCTGGATAGATGGGTCACAAACTATTGGATGTTTAATCCAACAGGTGACACAATGGCTGACAGCAAAATGATGGTTTATGCGGTCGCGGCTCTCGTTGTGGGAGCGGCGGTGGGCGTGGGCATAGGGTACATCGCTTTCCACGGCGGTTCCGGGTCGGACTCGGAGACGTATTGGTTCTATCTGGACTTCGGAGGTCACGAGGGCGAAGGCGTCGAGGACCAGTGGGTGGAGGTGTCCTCGAACAGCCCCCTCAGCGCTCTGAGGGCGGCTCTCGACAAGACGGGCATGGGATATAACATGAGCGGGACCGGGTGGATAGTCGATATAGGAGGAGTGGGCGGAGACGAAAACATGTCCTGGGGCTCCTGGTTCTGGAACACCACCGTCTATGATGCCTCCTGGACTTCTCCTCAGTATCCCAACTGGATTGACTCCTCTGGTTTCGACATAACCGTAGGCAACGTGTTCTATCTCGGATACACCGAGTACGACCCCGTTTCTTACGAGTACTTACTGGATCCCAACGCGGATCTCTCTGTATGGAGCACCACCGGGCCCTTCGCCTGACGGTTCGAACCTTCCCGGACCTTCAAACCCTTTAAACCCTTTAACAGGCATTCAAAGCGACCCCAGAGTGAATTTACATGGATTCGGAAAGGTTCAAGGTCATCCTCACGGCAGCGCTGATAGTCTCCGGCGCCCTCCTGACCGCATCCGTGGGAACGGGGCACACGTCCTCTGCGGAACAGTCCGAGGGCCTGGCCCTGGACTTCGGCGACATGAGCGTCGTCTGGACGGAACTGGACCTGTCGCTCTTCACGGACCCCTACGAGGCGCTGGAGCAGGTCTGCTACCTGAACGGTTTCTCCCTCGGGGTATCGGAGACCGGTGAGGTCGAGGAGATAGACGGCTGCTTCTCGGATCCCGAGGGAAGGTCCTGGCATCTGTGGCTGATAAACAGCGGAAGCACCGTCTGGAACCTCGCGGAGGGCCCCGTGGGCACGGACCTCTCCGAGTACACCCTGGCCGCATGGGCTTACTGCTCCTCTTCGGAGACCCCTTCCGTCGGTACGGATCAGTCGGGCAGGTCCATATACGGGCACGGCAAACCCTACAGGTCCGTCACGCTATCCCCTTCCGTCACGGAGGTCGTCTCCTCCGT
>JAAYZC010000011.1 GCA_012515075.1 Thermoplasmatales archaeon | reverse complement strand
GTTAATTCTTCTTGACGGCATCCAGGGTGACACCTGTCTGGCCCTGGTAGTTCCCGGACCTCGCAGAGTAATCCTTGACGGTCTCGGAGTTCAGGGTCTCGAACACCATCTGGCAGAACCTCTCCCCGATCGGTATCTCCACGGTCTCCGCGGATGCGTTGAAGGCTCCGAGCGTCAGCGTCCCCTCGAACCCCGCGTCGACCTTTCCGAACGCCCCCATGATGCCCCTCCTTATCCAGGTGGTCCTGAGCCAGAGCTGGGCGCATATCTCCCGGGGCAGACGGACCCTCTCTGCGGTGGAGACGTAGAACATCGTCCCCGGAGGAACGGCGACGGTGCCCTCTTTCTGGATTCCCTCCCCGCCGCGGACGGATATCTCCGCTATCCGGAGATCGTACCCGTTGGGGGTCAGACCACTCTCGCTGTAATCGCTTATGCCCAGGTAGCCCGTCATCAGGCTCTCGACTATGTCCCTGTCCGATAGGATGCCCATGGGTCATCAATAGGGGTTGGACATAAAGAGGTTTCTCAGAAGGACTCCATGGTGCCCCTGCGCGCGGCCAGCCTCTCGAAGAGACGGAACGCGAACCACGACACCGCGAAGAAAAGCACCCCCAGAGACATCATAGCCGCCAGTGGCTCCCACAGGTCCGCCAGAGCGGCCCCGGCCACCGCGCCGCGGGTGGCCTCCACGGCATACGTCATGGGGTTGCAGTACGCCAGGACCTGGAGCCATTCCGGCAGATACGATACGGGGAAGTTGACGCCGCACAGCAGCAGGCCGATATAGGCCACCACGCTGGCGATTATCTCGGATGTCCTGAGGTACAGGCCGATGCTGCCTATCATCATGCCCACTCCTGTGAGGGAAAGGCATGCCAGCACCATCACCGATGCCACCGAGAGTATGTTGCCCGAGGCGAAGCTGACGCCGAACAGCAACGAGGCGTAGGTCATGGAGACCGCGGCCGCGGCGAACCCGCCTATGATGTTTATGATCCCCATCCCCAGGAAGACCGTGAAAAGGCTGGCGGGGGTGGAGGCGACGGAGGACAGCGTGCCCACATGCTTCTGTATGCCGGGAACGGTGGCCACCGAGTACACGGTAGTCACGGCCACGGACTGGACCGCGTTCCCGATCACCACGTACTCCACGGATACGTCGGGGTTGGAGACGTAATCCGCCAGAGCGGCGAAGAAGAACATCGTGAAGAACGACACCACCATCATGTTCAGCAACCATAGCCAGACAGGAGTGACGGTGAACTTCGTGACCACGGAGTTCCGGAAGGAGGAG
This sequence comes from Thermoplasmatales archaeon, assembly GCA_012515075.1. Lineage (GTDB taxonomy): Archaea > Thermoplasmatota > Thermoplasmata > Methanomassiliicoccales > Methanomethylophilaceae > JAAYZC01. Next base: position 23,971 of record JAAYZC010000011.1, on the reverse strand, counting down.
GACAGCACCTGGAGAGAATAACTCGATCTCATGTCAGTACACCGTGGAAGAACCCGTCTCCAGTATCCTGCGCTCGATCCTCTTCAACAGGAACCTGGCGATCAGGAAATACAGCACCGTAAGCAGTATGACCATCGCTATGTCTACCAGCATGTCCGCTCCCATCATGCTCTGGTACCCCTCCACCGCCGCCAGCTTCACGGCGTCCACCCCCCAGGTGGGCGGCAGCGCGTACGAGATGTACTGCAGGCCGGAAGGCAGGATGGTTATTGGCACCAGGGCGCCGCTGAGCACGTAGATCGGGTACTCCGCCATCGATGCCACGACAGAGCCCATCCTGGAGAGTACGAAGGCTGTGGAAAGCAGTATCCCTATTACGGCCAGGGAGACCAGGGTGAGGACCAGCGTCAGGAAGAACATGACCGGGTCCAGGAGGGAGACCTCTGTGTGGAAAACCAGCTCCGAGACCAGGAACACCAGCAGGGCGTTGGATAAACCTATCAGGGCGTTCCAAAGGGCCCTTCCGGCAACTATGTCCGTTATCTCCGAGGGGGACAGCAGCAGGGGCTCCAGGGTGCCGTTGTACCTGTCGAAGGATATGGAGTAGCTTGAGGAGAACAGTGTGTTGGCCCACATCCCCAGCACCCCTCCGCCGAGCACGGCCTGCAGGACCACCGGGCCAGTGAGGTCCCTGTAGAGCATCAGCATCACCGCCGTGAAGAGCAGCGGCGAGAGTATGCTCGGGATTATCCACTGCGGATCCGATATGAAATGTATTGCCTGCTGCTTGAACGCCGCGACGACGGCCCTGGGCCTCAAGGCTCGCCCTCCACCAGGCGCAGGTACGCGTCCTCCAGGGTCGGCTCGTCGTAGCCTATGCTCCTTATCCCGTACTCACGGAACCGGTCCTCTATGTGCCTCATGGACGCACCGTCCTCGCCGTCAGTATCGATCCTTACATCGAACCTCCCGCCGACGCTCTGCACGGACACCCTCCTGACCCCCGGGTACGTCCTCACGGACTCCGCCGCCGGCAGAGGGTCGGCATCGGTTACGACCCTCACCACCGTGGACTCGGACACGATGCCTTTGATGTCGCCCACCGTTCCGGAGCCCACTATCCTTCCCCGGCTTATTATTATCGTCTCCTCGCAGAGCTCTTCCGCCTCGTACATGTAATGAGTGGTCAGAACGACCGTCGTCCCCCCGTCGGCCAGTCTCCTCACCAGCGCCCTTATCTGCCGGGATATCTCGGGATCCAGGCCGACGGTGGGCTCATCCAGGAAAAGCACCTCCGGGCTGTTCACGAGGGCCCTGGCTATGTGTATCCTCTGCTTCATGCCGCGAGAGTAGTTCTCTACCTTCATGTCGGCGGCATCAGAGAGGCCGACCATGTCGAGAAGCCCGTCTATCAGGGTCTTCTGGTCCCGTTTGGGTATGCCGTAGAGGTCAGCGAAGAACTGGAGGTTCTGCCTGCCGGACAGCCTGTAGTAGAGGCCGCGCTCCCCGCCGGACACCGTGTTTATCCTGGACCTCAGCATCCTGCCGGCCTTGTGATCGGAGAGGTCCACCCCCAGCACGGTCGCCCTTCCCGAGGTGGGCAGAAGCAGGGTCGATAGCATCTTCACGGTGGTCGTCTTGCCCGCGCCGTTGGGGCCCAGGATACCGAATATCTGCCCCCTGCGGACCCTGAAGGTTATGCCGTCCACCGCCGTCTTCTCCCCGGGCCCCCGCCCGAAACTGCGGGTGAGGCCATCCGCCGTTATGGCGTAAGCGTTCGCATGCTCATCCTCCAAGTCCGATCCTCCCTATGCTCATCCAGCAGTGGGGTATCGCCGACATCCTACATATTACCGGCCGTCGGCACCGCCCGCGGCCCCGCGCCAGGCCCCTGCCTTCCGGCCGGGATTGGCCTCCGCGCATAAAAACCGTATCCGTGTCGGGCGCTGAATCGTGTCCGAGGGCTTATGCTTCCGCGTGCACAGAACCGTTTAAATCGGGGTGACGCGTGAGGGGTCGCGATGACATCCGAACTTATCTTCGTGGGACTCGGACTCAGCGGGACCGACGGAATGACCGTGAAGGCCCTAGGCGCGCTGAAGGAATGCGACAGGATATACGCCGAATTCTACACCTCTTCCCTCCTGGACGCGAAGGTCTCGGACCTGGAGGCGGCGGTCGGCAGACCTGTCAAGATCGTCTACAGGGCCCAGGTAGAGGAGGGTGACGACATCATCGGGGATGCGAAGAAGATGAGGGTGGGGTTCGTGACCGCCGGGGACACCATGGCCGCCACGACCCATGTGGACCTCAGGATACAGGCCGAAGAGGAGGGAATACCCGTCAGGGTCTTCCACGGAATCTCCATATTCTCCGCGTGCCCCTCGTCTCTGGGCCTCCAGCCCTACAAGTTCGGCAGGACCGTCACGCTGCCTTTCATCGATGACGGGTACCACCCGAGATCCCCTTACGACCACATATGCGAGAACAGGGAGCGCGGACTCCACACCATGATACTGCTGGACATACGGGCGGACGAGCTCAGGTACATGACGGCCCACCAGGCGGTGGAGTGGCTGATAGAGGCGGAGGGGAAGTGGGGCAGAGGGCTCATCACCGACGGGACCCTCCTCTGCGTGGCATCCAAGGTGGGATCATCCGAAGAGAGGCTGTTCGCAGGATATCCGCAGGACCTGCTCAAGATGGACCTGGGGGAGCCCCTGCACACCCTGATCCTTCCGGGGGACCTGCACTTCATGGAGGCCTACGCCCTGGCTTACTTCGCGGGAGCCCCCAGGGAAATACTGGAAGACCAGTGAACGACCTGCCGAGGCAGGCTCGGGAGCAGCCGCCGTGCTGGCACGTGTCCGCATGATCCTGAGGCGTATCGGATCCGGGCAATCAGCCGTTGAAAGGAAAAGAAAATAAGGCCGGGGCATGCCCCGGCCCTTTCGGACTCACTCCACGAGGGTGATGAGCGCGTCCACCGCCCAGCAGCCCTTGCCCTTCGTCCCGACGATGACCGGGTTTATCTCCAGCTCATGGATTTCGGGGTTCTCGATGGATATGAGTATTATCCTCCTTACGGTGTCCTTCAGCGCCTCTATGTCGGACGTGGCCTGGCCCCTGGCCCCTATGAGGAGCTTGTACGCCTTGGTCGAGGTTATCATCTCGTCCAGCATCTCCTCTGTGAGGGGTATGTGGGCCTGGGAGATCTCCTTCAGTATCTCCACGAATATCCCTCCGAGACCGAAGGACACGACTGGACCGAAGTTCTCGTCCCTGACCACCGAGAGTATGACCTCCTGGCCGGAGACCATCTGCTGTATGGAGACCCCGTCGAGCCTCGCCTCCGGCTTGGCGGCCTTGCAGGACGTCATAATCTTGTAGAACGCGTCCTTCGCGGCCCCGGCGTTGGAGACGCCCACCACGACACCTCCCACGTCGGTCTTGTGCTGTATGTCGGGGGACAGGATCTTCATGACCACGGGGTATCCTATCCTCTCGCATTCAGCGACGGCATCGTCCGCGGTGTTCACCACCGCCTCGCCGGGGGTGGGCACCCCGTATGCCGCCAGGATCTTCTTCCCTTCGGACTCGGAGAGCGATATGCGGCCCTCCTTCTTGGCCTTGGCGAGTATGGCCTTGGCGGCGTCCTTTCCCTTTGCATCGGGTATGTGCATCGGGGTCTTCTTCGCCTCGTGGTTGAGGTAGTACCTCCTGAGCGCGGAGAGCGCGCGGAGCTCCCTGTCGGGGCTGGGGAAGCAGGCGAGCCCCCCCTCCCTGGCGATCTTGATCGCGGTGGAGCACTTGAGCCCGCCGGCGAAGCAGGTGACCATGGGCTTGTCGATCTCCTTGGAGACCTCGACGATACCGTGGGCCACGGCGTCCAGGTCGGCGGTGTCCAGCGGGGAGGACATGACCGCGATGGCGGCCACGTTGGGGTCCTTCGCGACGGCCCTTATGGCCTCCTTGAAGTACTCGGCCTTGGCGTCTCCCCTGACATCCACGGGATTGGCTGCGCTCGCTATGGTAGGCACGCCGTCTATTATCAGCTGCTTGGTCGCATCGGAGAGTTCCGCGGCATGAATGTACTCATCGCTGAACGAAGCGTCCGCGGACATGACTCCCAGACCTCCCGCGTTGGTTATCAGGGCCACTCCGGTTCCCTCCATGGGCTTGCAGAGGGACAGGACGGTCATGACGTCGAACATCTCATCCAGGTCTTTGGGCCTGTATATGTTGAGCTTCTTGAATATGACGTTGTAAACCTCATCTGCTCCGGCCAGGGAGCCCGTGTGAGAGGATGCCGCCTTGGATCCCGCGGCCGTCCTACCGGATTTGAAGACCACCATGGGCTTCTTGTTGTCCATGCTCTCCACGGCCTTGACGAACCTCATGCCGTCGCCCATCCCCTCGATGTACATGCCTATGACCCCGGTCTGGTCGTCATTTCCGAGGTACTCGATGCAGTCCGCCTCGTCGATGTCGCACTTGTTGCCGAAGGTCATGAACTTGGACATGCCTATGCTGGGGGTGTTGCATCCCCAGTCGAGTATGGAGGAGCCCACGGCCCCGGACTGCGAGAGGATGGCTATGTTGCCCGGCTGGGGCACGTACATGTTGAACGTCGTGTTGAGCCCGGAGAACACGTTTATGTTCCCGAAGCAGTTCGGTCCCATTATCCGGACGCCGGCCTTCTTGGCGGTGGCCACGAGCTCCTCCTCGAGCTTGGCCCCCTCGGGGCCGATCTCCTTGAAGCCCGCGGTGAGCACTATGGCGGCCTTGGTGCCTATCCTGCCGAGCTTCTCGATCTCCTCCAGTATGTACTTGGCGGGAACGATGAAGACCGCGACGTCTATGTGCTCACCGACATCCTCGACGGACGGGTACGCCTTGAATCCCTGGACGGTTTCCCTCTTGGCGTTTATGGGGAAAATCTTGCCTGAGTATCCTCCGCGGATCATGTTGGCCATGATCAGGCCGCCTACTTTCGTCAGGTCGTCGGTCGCCCCGACGATCGCTACAGACTTGGGATCGATGAAATCCTGCATGTTCGGGCGTATAAACTTCCATTTGATAAAGCCTTCTATGGTTTCTCGGAAAAACGTTGTAAAATGGACGGAATATACACATTATTCGTGGATTTAACTACGATATACGGCAAAATATGAACGATATACGGCAATCGCTATACAAAAACCCCCTTCCCTGGGCATATAAAACCCTACATATTCGACGATTAACGTATACAGATAACGTCTTTCTGGGCGTTAAACCTGCCAACCCGTCGCTCAGGGTGCCCTTCGGCCTCCGAAACCTTGTTCGTCCTATAGAATATCTATATAAGGCTGGGCGACGTGGGAGGCGGGCCGGGCCGATCGAGGGGCGCGAATCGTGAACGCCAAGGATACGGTGCGGCGGACAGCGATCCCGTCCCCTCTTAGGGGCCCTTGCGGTAGCTGCGATGTGTCATCGCCTGCCATGACCGGAAGCCAACGCGGGATCCGACACCCACTCCCGGCGGGGTCAGTGCCCCGAGGCCGCCGTCATCGGCGGACGATGAGAAGGCGTGTTATCGCCGGGAGACACCGGTTCCCTCTCCCGGCGGCCCCCTTACAGATACAGGCAAAGCCGGTTGAGCCAGTCCTCCGCCTCCTTCCTGCGGGGGTATCTCTCGCCCAGCGCCCTGAACTCCGGTCCGTGCCCTTTGCCATGCGGATCGAAACCGAGCATCAGGTGGCAGAACTCATGGTACACGACGTAATCCAGCACGAACTCCGGTATCATCTCCGTGTCGAAGATCTTCGACACCGCGACCACCTTCATCAGGACAGAGCAGTAGCCCACTCTTCTCACATTCGGCTCCTTGGTCCAGGTGAGACATACCTGGGGGTCCCGGACCAGGAGCCCCTGGTCCTCCAGCCTCCCGACGCTCTCCTCCAGGTCCCTGACCTCCCCTCTGGGGTCGCGCGTGAGGTTCCTGGCCCTCCTCAGGTATATGGGCTGCTTGAACCTTGCGAAATCGGGGTCTGTGACGTAGTCGCGCATCTCCCGCGGGTATGAGGGCTCCTCCCCCTTCCCGGATATCTTCGAGAACAGCGTCCCCGCCAGCGCCTCCACGGCTTCGCGGGGCGCGTCCATCATATAGTCGGAAACCTTGAAATCGGCCCACTTGTAGGATCTCTGCCAGCGGACCTTGAACTCCTTGAAGGCTGCGAACTCCGCGTTCACATTGTCGTACCCGAAACCTCTCCCCACCTCAGAGAACGTCTCCCTGAGGACATCATCAGAACTCATCTTGCAATCTCCTGACGGTCTTGCCATCGGATCATTATGACTGCGGATGCGTGGATAAAAAGGACAATTACAATTAGCCGACAGGGTAGACTCCGCGGCCGAAGGTCTTGCCGGGGCCTCCTCTCGGCAGGTTATTACCCTCCCATCGCGTTCGCCCTCCCATGCAGGAAGACCCCGAAGAGAGGATCGCCGCGGACAGGATGTTGAAGAGGATAGAGGAGCTATACGGATTCGTGCCCCTGGTCAACGAGGTCCTCTCGGAACGCCCGGACATGTTCATACCGGCCGTCAGACTGGGGAAGGCCGTCCTTGAGGGCAAGGGGGATCTGGACAGGAGGACGAGGTACCTTGCCGCGGTGGCCGCCGCCACCGCGGTGGGCGGAGAGCACTGCATCAAGGTGCAGATGGAACACGCGATAAAAGCCGGAGCGACCAAAGACGAGCTGATGGAGACGATGATGATCGGTTCGTACATGGCGATGACACGCTCCCAGTCCTACGCTTTCAGGAGACTCAGCGAGCGTTTTCCGGATGAATAATAACAATGTTAAGTACAAGGGATTGTGTTAAATACCCCTAGGCCCAATCATGTTCTCAGAGGAATAGACCATGGTAACAATAACACCTGATGCTGTTCAATTCATCGAAGACCTCCTCAAGAAGAACGGGAAGGAGGGCTATGGTATCAAGATTTATCTTGCCGGCATGGCCTGCTCCGGACCTCAGTTCGGGATGTCCTTCCAGGAGACCGCCGCGGAGGACGAGACCACCGAGACAGTGGAGTCGCTCTCTCTGTTCTACGATGACGAGACGAAGGAGACCCTGGACGGCTGCATTATCGAGTTCATAGACGATCCCAACTTCGGGACCGGCCTCACGATACGCGACCCGGGATTCAGCGGTTGCGCCTCCTGCGGCGGAAGCTGCCACTAAGCGCCCCGGGTACTTTCGGGGTCTTCGGCGACCCCTTGGTAAACCTATTTAATTTCTCGTATTATCATCATCCCATGGCATTCGTATCTCATCCCCGCATCCTGCCGGAACGCATCGAGGAGCGCAGATACCAGATGTCCATGGCCCTTACCTGCCTGGAGCAGAACACGCTGCTTATCCTCCCCACCGGCCTTGGCAAGACCGTCGTCGCCCTTTACGTCGCCGCGGAGACGCTGGACAAGGGAGGGAAGGTGCTGATGCTGGCTCCCACCAAGCCCCTCGTGGACCAGCACCGCTCGACGATGTCGGAGATGCTCGAGGGGGCCGACATCGCAGCGATGAACGGCAACATGCGCCCGGAAACCAGACGGAAGGTCATCATGGAGAATGACGTGATCGTGTCCACCCCCCAGGCGGTGGCCAACGACCTGGAGGCGGGAAGGTACGGGCTCGACGGCATAGGCCTGATCGTGTTCGACGAGGCGCACCGCGGAGTGGGGAACTATGCTTACGTCACCGTGGCCGCTCATAACCCCGGATGCCGCACCATGGGGATGACCGCGTCCCCGGGCAGCGATCCCGAGAAGATAAAGGAGGTCTGCAGGAACCTCGGCCTGACGCACATCGAACTCAGGTCGGAGGACGACCCGGACGTGTCCCCCTATGTGCACGACGTGTACATAAACAGGGTCGAGGTAAACATGCCCAAGGACCTCACGGACGTGATAGGGCTCCTCAGATCCATGCTGGACCAGTACGTGAGGGAGCTGACCCAGCTTAGGCTGATGGACCCCAACTGGCCGGCTTCCACCAAGCACCTTCTGGTGGTCGGACAGAACCTGCAGGCCAGACTGTCCCGAGGACAGAAGACCCCCACTGTCTTCCGGGGGCTCACCGTGCAGGCCGTCTGCATGAAGCTGATGCACGCTTTGAACCTGGCGGAGACCCAGGGGATGAGCTCGCTCCGCGCATACCTCGAGAAGCTTGACAGGGAGGGCGGCATTTCCCAGGCCAGCAAAGGATCCAAGGAGCTCATAGGCCGTCCCGAGTACCGGGCGTTATCGGACATAGTCAGGTCCACCAACGTGGAGCATCCCAAGGTGTCCCGGGCGATGAGCCTGGTCAGCCAGGTCCTGTCTTCACGTAACGGATCCAAGGTGATAGTGTTCAGCCAGTACCGCGACACCTGCGACCTGCTGGTGGACAGGCTGTCCAAGATCGATGGGGCCAGAGTCGGTAAGCTCATAGGACAGTCCAACGGGGGGCTGCGCCAGAAGGAGCAGGTGGAGCTGCTGGAGATGTTCAGGTCCGGGGAGTACAACGTCATAGTGTCCACTTCCGTGGGCGAAGAAGGCCTGGACGTAACCAGCACGGACGCGGTGATATTCTACGAGCCCGTCCCCTCCGAGATAAGGACCATACAGAGGAGGGGGCGCACCGGCAGGATGAACGACGGTGACGTCTACGTTCTGGTGGCCAAGGGCACCATGGACGAGGTCTTCGAGAGCACCAGCAAGAAGCGCGAGGAGCAGATGCGCTCCAGGATGGAGAGGCTGAACCGGGAGATATCCCGGGAGAGGACCGCAGACAAGGAACAGCACAGCCTGGCGGATTTCCGCTGAAGATATGCATTATATCGTACATCCCCATCACACCTCCATGCTCTTCTCCGAGCTCTCAGAGTATTTCGACAGGACGGAGTCCACAAGCAGCCGCCTGGAGATGACCACCGTGCTGGCCGAGCTGTTCAGGAAGTCCACCCCCGAGGACCTGCGCCACATAATCTACCTGTCCCAGGGCAAGCTCCGTCCGGACTTCTGCCCGGAGGAGCTGGGGATGGCGGACAGGCTCGTCCTGAGGGCCGTTTCCTTCACCACGGGGGTTCCCGAGGAGGAGGTGGAGAGGCTGGCCGTGGACACGGGGGACCCGGGCAGGGTCGCGGAGGTCCTTGTGGCCAAGAAGAAGCAGATGACACTGTTCTCGGAGCCCCTCACCCTGGACAGGGTCCTTTCAGGACTCCGTACGATAGAGAGCTCCGACGGCAGGGAATCGCAGGAGAGGAAGATGAAGCATCTGGCCAACCTCCTCCATGACTCCGGTCCGCTGGAGGCCAGGTACCTTTGCAGGATAGTGACAGGCAGGATGAGGGTCGGTGCGGCAGCCATGACCATCCTGGACGCCCTCGCCGAGGCGTTCTCCACCAAGGAGGACCGTCCGGAGATAGAGAGGGCCTACAACATCACCTGCGACCTCGGTCTGGTGGGGATGACCATGGCCTCCGGCGGGATGGATGCCGTCCGCGGAATCGGCGTCAAGGTCGGTAACCCGATCAAGGTTATGCTGGCCGAACGCCTCCCCTCGATAGCCGAGGTGGTGGCCAAGATGGGGGGGAGGTGCGCAATGGAGTACAAGTACGACGGCATAAGAGTCCAGGCCCACATCGGTCCGGACTCGGTGAAACTGTACTCCAGAAGACTGGAGGACCTCACCTCGAACTTCCCGGACGTGGCCGAATCCCTGAGGTCCCGATTCAAGGGTGAAGAGGCGATAATCGAAGGGGAATGCGTCGCCGTGGACACCTCCACGGGTCGGATGCAGCCTTTCCAGAACGTGACCCACCGCAGGCGCAAGCACGGCATGGACAGCGCGGTCAAGGAGTATCCGGTCAGGATGTTCATGTTCGACTGCCTTTTCGCGGACGGGGAGGACCTGACCGTGCGGCCCTACCTGGAGAGGAGGTCCCGCCTCGCAGGGGTTTTCGATGTGTCAGACGGCATAGGGATGTCGGTGATGAGGGTCGTCGGATCCCCCGAGGAGGGGGCGGACTTCTTCCGGGAGGCCCTCGATGCCGGATGCGAGGGCATAATGGCCAAATCGGTGGACGAGGGCTCCGTCTACCGGGCGGGCTCCAGAGGATTCCTCTGGATCAAGTATAAGAAGGACTACCACTCGTCCATGACGGATTCCTTCGATCTTGCCGTGGTCGGGGCGTTCTACGGCATGGGGAAGAGGGCGGGCGTGTACGGGGCCCTGCTGATGGCCGCCTACGATCCGGACAGCGGGGTTTTCGAGACCGTGTGTAAACTGGGAACGGGTTTCGACGACGCGTTCCTGAAGAATCTCCCCGAACTTCTGGAGGACCATAGGAGCACCGAGCGCCCCCGTTCCGTCACCTCGAAGATGGTTCCGGACGTCTGGTTCGAACCGGCCGTGGTCCTGGAGGTCGTGGGCGCGGAGATAAGTCTCAGCCCCATACACACGGCGGCCATGGGATCCGTGAAGGAGGGTTCCGGGCTCGGGATAAGGTTCCCCCGCTTCACGGGCAGGGTCCGGGAGGACAAGTCCCCGGAGCAGAGCACGAGCACCCGGGAGATCGAGGAGATGTACCTGCTGCAGGGCCCCTCCTCCGAGGAGTGAAACCGGTCGACCTGCACGAAAGATTTATAGACAGGATCGTTTTCGAGACATCATGCAGCCCTACATAGCCGATAGGACAGATGACTCGGTCACCGTCCGTTTCAGGGACGCCGACGTGACCCTCCTTTTCAGTCTGATGAGGGAGCTCCGCAGGGACGCCAACGTCGAGCTGGTCAGGTTCATAGAATCCCACCCCGAACTTGAGGACAGGGCCCTGTACCTGAAGGTCAGGGAAGGGGATCCGATGGAGACCTTGTCGAAGGCCTCGGTGTCCGTTTCCGAATACTTCTCCGGGATCTGAGAGAAAGAGCACATGGTGTACCGTATCTGCCGGACCGCCGAAGCCGACATCGGCATGCGGTACTATCTCAGCCACTACGACGGGACCGGCGGAAGACTGAAGACGGAGCCCCGGGATTTCGTGGTCAGGGAGATATCCTCCCCGCCGCCCCACGCGGAGGATGGCAGGTTCACGATAGCAAGGGTCACCAGCACCAACTGGGAGACCAACCGTCTGGTCAGGCTCCTCTCCCGGGAGCTCGGATGCTCCAGGGAGAGGATCGGATTCGCCGGCACCAAGGACAAACGGGCGGTCACAACGCAGCTCATGTCCTTCGAGTGCGCGCCGGAAGAGCTCTCCAGGATCGACCTCAGGGATGTGGTCATCGAGGAACCCTACCGGGCCAAGCGCGGGATGCGCATAGGCGACCTCTTGGGCAACGAATTCGAGATAAGCATCAGAGGGTGCGACATGCCGGCTTCCGAGATACCCGGCACCCTTGAATCCGTGGCATCGGACATCGCCCGTGCGGGAGGATTTCCCAACTACTTCGGCGTCCAGAGGTTCGGCGTGGTCCGTCCCGTCACCCACATTGTGGGCGAACGCATAGTCAGGGGGGATCTGGAGGGCGCCGTCAGGGCATACGTGTCGGAGCCTTCGGAAAAGGAGAGCCCGGACATAATAGGTGCCAGGGCGGCGGCCGCTGATACCGAGGACTACGCTTCGGTCATCGGGGACGTACCCAAGGGGATGTCCTTCGAGAAGATCATGATGGAGCATCTCATATCCCATCCCGGTGACCATGCGGGCGCCATCGGCGCCATGCCCCCGAACCTGCAGATGATGTTCGTCCACGCCTACCAATCGTACCTTTTCAATCTTATGCTCAGCGAGAGGATGTCCCGCGGCATGCCTCTGGACGCCCCCGTGCCCGGGGACGTGGTCATCCCTGCGGATTCCGACGGGACACCCCAGCACGAGAGGCCGATAATCGCGACCGAGAAGAACATGGACCTGGTGGCCAGGCAGGTGAGGATGGGCAGGGCCTTCGTGACCATAACCCTGTTCGGGAGCGCCAGCTCGATTCCGGAGGGGGAGATGGGAGACATAGAGCGGTCCGTCATAGAGAGGGAGGGCATAAGGAACGAGGATTTCATCGTCCCGGATCTGCCCCGCTGCAGCTCCAAGGGCAGCAGGAGGGAGATCCTCTGCCCCGTCAGGGACCTCAGGTACTCCGCGGACGGAGACGGGTACACGGTCGCTTTCTCGCTCACCAAGGGCAACTACGCCACGTGCCTGATGAGAGAGTTCATGAAATCGGAGATGCACAGCTACTGAGAGACCACGCGTCACCTGAGAGCCAGGGCCACTACCGACCTGGCGGTGACCACCCCCACCTTGTACGCCTTCATGACCCCGTAAACGGTCGGCCTGCCGCGGGCCTTCGCGTCCGCCGCCATCCTCTCGATGTCCTGGGTCATAAACGGTTCGCCCAGTGTGGACGTCATGGCCTGGTACACGTACGCGACGAGCTCCTTGGCCTCGTCCACGTCCTCGGTCCCGGACGCGACGAAGGCGCAGGGCACGGTCATGAGGGGTTCCTCTTCTATATCCGATATCTTGGCGCTGACTATCGCCCTGTAGGAAAGACACTCCATCCTAGCAAACCTCTGCGATGAGGGATCTATGCTGCCGTAGACGGATATGTCCCCAAGATATTCGAGGACCCTGCGCATCACCCCGTCCTCCAGATCCATCACGCATAGAAGACGCGGATCGCTGGCCGCCATCCCCGTGCGGTAGGCGTTCCTGAGCAGCCTCTCTGCGTTACGTTTGACGACGGGATCCGGTTCCGGGCGCCCGTGCCCGGTCCTCTGCGAGGTCTCCGTGGCCTTGGCCTCCTCGGCGGGACCGGGGGGAGGCCGAATTTTGTAACCCATGCTCCTCAGTATCTCATCCCTGAGCGACTGTATCCTCCTGTTGCCGGGGTCAGCCGATTCCGCGGCGTTGAGGACCGTCAGAGCATCCTCGGGCATGGAGGCACTCATCAGAAGGGATGCCTTCCTCGTGAGGGCGCATGGGTCCCGGGGCTCCAAAAGAAGCGCCCGGTCGATGGATATCATGGCGTCGAAGGTGTATCCCGCCTTCTCCTGTATAGAGGATTTCGTTATCCAGAAACTGGGATCATCCTGGTCGTGGGCTATCGCCCGGTCGCAGGCCTCCTCCGCGGAGATCAGGTCACCGCGCATCTCGTCGGCCATGGCCTTGGAGTTCCAGAGCGAGGGGTCCTGCTGCGCGGCGAGCTCGAATGATGCCGAGGCCTCGGCGTACTTCCCCGTCGCATACTCCGCATCGCCTTTCATCCTCATGACGACGGGCTCTTTCATGATCCAGGGGTTCGCACGGAGCACATCGAGCGCCTCGGCGTGCCTTCCCTGCTCCGACAGGACGGACATCTCGGAGACGGGGGATGAGCCGTCCTCCGAAGCCAGTATAACGTAATCCGGATCCAGGGCCGACAGCTTGGCGTCTATCTCCCTGACGGGGCCGTCCTCCCCGCGGGACTGGAGCACCTCGCGGAGGGCCCTGAGGGCATCCGTGTCCTCGGGGTCGGCATCCAGGACGTACTGCAGCTCCCTGAGGGCCTGGTCCGTCCTGCCCATGCGGTGCAGAGCCAGGGCCTTCACGCACCTGCTCTCCGTCTCCCCGTGGGATAGACGCACGGCCTCCGCCGCGGGCCTCAGCGCCGCCGACGGATTCCCGGAGGCCATCTCCAAGGATGCCTTGAGGAGCTGGATCTCCGGGTCCTTGGGATACGTCCCCTCGAGCATGTCCAGAATCTTCCTGGCATCCTCGAACAGACCGTTGCGGACGAGTATGTCCGCGCATTCCTCAAGGGCGTACTTGCCCGCCGATTCCATATCCACCAGGCGGGCGGCGTATACGGATGCCTCCTGTCCGAGGCCCATGTCGGAGAAGGCGCGCATCATCCCCGCGACCACTGTCCGGGGGCTCGAGTCCGTGCTCCCCGCCCTGCCGTATAGGGCAAGGGCCTCCTGGGGCCTGCCTGCCTGGCGCAGGACCTCGGCCGCCTCCGAGAGCACGGAGCCCGAACGGGGCATCAGAGAGACGGCGTCAGCATAGAAGGGCAGAGCGGCCTCCCAATCCCGATCCTCTGCCGAGAACCTGGCCGCCGCAAGCACGAACTCGGGGTCCCTGTCCCTGAACTCCTTGGAGCCCAGCAGAGATCTCGGGACCGAATCCTGATTGCCCCTGTACCAGTTCCAATACACTCCGTAGAGCTTCTCCGCAGAGGTCTCGGGCCCTCCGCCGTAAGGTATCACGTTCCTGCCCAGATGCAGCAGCTCTATGTTCCTGCGGAACATCCAGCCGCCTCCTGGGTCTGCCCGGTGAAGCAGCTCGTAGGCCTGCATGCAGCCCCGGTCAGCGTTGAGCGCCCTCGATAGAGCAGTCACCGCGCCTCCGACATCCCCCTCCCTCAGAAGCAGCCGCCCCTGGACAAGATTGTAACGGAGGTCGTCCCCGCGTCCGGAAACGGTATCCGCCATCGCCTTGGCGGCCACGGTGTTGTCCATGTCCAGGAAGACCTCGGCCGCCTTCAGCGGGGGCCTGCAATCGCAGGGCCTGCGTTTGGCGGCGAGCTTCTGCACCACGACCGGGAAGTTCGGCATGCGGGACGAATGCGCCATGCCTATCATCCGGACGAGCAGCGCCGAATCCGACGCGTCGCTGCGGGCAATGACCGTCTCGGCAAGGGAAGCGAGCTGCGGCGGCCGTAACAGGCCTCTTCTGTTTCCTCCGGCCTCTATCGCATCCAGCCTCCTCCATGTGGACAGGTCCGGATGGCCCCTGATGACCGGCGGGTCGGGATCCATGAGCACGGGAGGCCTTTGGGATAGATAAATAATGCACGCCCCGGAAGCCTGGTCGGAGTTCCGCAGAACATCATGGTTAAATACGTCCTTTAGATTACCGAAGCACTAGGCAGCTGTGATCTAGTTGGTTAGGATTCAAGCCTTCCAAGCTTGTTGCCCGGGTTCGAATCCCGGCGGCTGCACTCATCGTTTCCGACACCTCTCCTCGGTATGGTGCCGCCCTTTCGCGCGGAGAGAGGATACCGCGTATCCGTTCCACTGATTCCAATTTTTTAAATAGGGACACGGATTGGATGCCGGTTATGAGCCACGGGAATCCCATTGAGATCACGGACCTTCGCAAGGATTACGGCTCGTTCACTGCCGTGGACGACCTGAGCCTCTCGGTTGAGAAGAACAGCTTCACCGGACTGCTGGGGCCCAACGGGGCCGGTAAGAGCACCACCCTGAAGATCATGTGCAACCTTATGAGGGCCACCTCGGGCAGCGTCCGTCTCAACGGGATCGACGTGGCTGATGACCCGAAAGGCGCCCTTCAGGACGTGGGTACGGTGGTCGAGACGCCAGAGTTCTACCTCTATCTCACGCCCAGGGAGACCTTCAGGTACGTGGGGGAGCTCATAGGGATGCGCCGGGAGGCGATATCCTCGCAGACCGACGAGATACTCGAGAAGGTGAAGATGAAGGAGTGGGAGGACAGGAAACTGGGCACGTTCTCCAAGGGCATGAGGCAGAGGGTCGCCCTTGGACAGGCTCTCATGGACGACCCGAAGATAATCATATTGGACGAACCCACCTCCGGGCTCGATCCCAGGGGGATGGCGGAGGTCAGGGAGATCCTGAAGAACCTGAGGAGCTATTCCGACGACCTCACCGTCCTCATGTCCTCGCACATACTGCATGAGGTCGGAGACCTCTGCGACCGTGTGGCCATAATGGACCACGGAAGGCTCCTGGTCCACGACGACATAGGCATCGTGAACGCCCCCGACGGCGTCAGGAACATAACCCTCACGACCCTGGAACCCCTCTCCCAGGAGGAGCTGGACATGATTTCGGGCCTTCCCGACGTGGTCAGCGCCAAGAACAACGGCAACGAAACGGCGGTATGTCTCAGAGGAGGGCCCCCGGAGCAGAACCGGTTCTTCGAACAGGTCGTGGGACTCGACATAGGGGCCTACAGCCTGGCGGACGACGCCGGCGACGCCCTCGAGTCGACGTATCTGAGACTGGTAAAGGAGTCGAGGTGATACCATGGATGGGCATGTTGCAAGACGCGGGGCCGGGGATCTCAGGCAGACCTACGTGATAATGAAGAACGAGGTCCTGAAGTTCGTGCGCGGCAGGAGGATGCAGATCTACATACTGCTGCTGGCGGTCGTCCTGTCCCTGCTGACCGCCGTCCCCTACCTCTTCGAAGGCCACGGGCTGTCAGGCGATCCGGAGAAGGTAATCGTCTCCTATCTGTCATTCGCTCCGACGCTGGTCCTAATGGCCGCCACGCTTTTCGCTTCCGTCTCCATAGTCTCGGAGTACGAGGAGAGGACCGCCCTCCTGCTGTTCACCAGACCCGTCAGGAAGAGGAGCATATTCGCCGGCAAGTTCCTGGCAGCCATGGGCATCAGTGTGCTCATGATAGGGATTTACTACGCCGCCACTGCACTCGTGTCCCTGGCGGCCTCCGGGGGATTGGACGGCAACATGGCCGTGTCCTTCGGGCTTTCGGTGGTCTATGCATTCGCCACCTCGGGAATCGCCGTGCTGATAAGCTCCCTGATGAAGAAGGCCAGCACTTCGACGATACTCACGTTCGTGGCCCTGCTGCTGATACTTCCGGTAATCTCCCAGGTGCTGGCGGCCAGCGGCGTCGATACGTCCTGGATGCTGGACCGGGCCTCCGAATCCATATGCACGGTGCTGCCCGGATACAGGGAGATGATGAACCAGCTGATCTACAGTCTCACCGGGATGACCGTCGTCTCGGAGCCCGACGCGGCAATGGACGCGGCCGTCATGGCAGGATGGGGGGCGGCGACCGCCCTGGCCTCCTTCCTGCTCTTCAGAAGAAGGGAGTTCTGAAGCGGCGGGATGGCCGGGGAAGGGGTACAAACCGGGGAGGGAGGGGATGGTAATGGGATGGGATCGTTCCTCTCTCCCCGGCATCGAAGACTCTCGTGCAGGGGATGCACCGTTCATCTTCGAATAGAACATCCGCCTACGTGGATATAAAGGGGAGCAGGGGAGGTCTCCGAATACGGGCGAAAATACTCACTTGGCCTTGTGCCTTATCTTCACAGCTATGCCGCGTTTCAGTTCCTTCATCTCCCTGCCGGACATCATTGCCACGCCGACTCCCTTCACCGCACCGTCCAGGACCACTATGGCCTCGTCCCCCTGGCGTATCGACAGGTCCGCGTCCCTCACGCCCACTGCGAACAGGTTGCCCTTCATCTCGAAATCCGTCATCTCGACTGTGCTGATCCCGCGAGGGGCCAACAGATTCGCCCCCTCCAGCGTGAGGGAGAACATCCCCCTCTCGGGAGACATCATACCGAGTTGGGTGCTCTTGTCCAGGAGCAGCTTCCAATAGGGGAACTTGCCTATCGCGTAGGCCCCTCCGGACATCAGCAGGTCCGCCGCCTCGGGTCCGAACTGAAAGGAGAGGACCGAACGCACGGTCTCCATGCGGTCCACCATGTAGTCCCCGCAGGGCATTCCTTCGGCGGCGGCCCTGAGGGCGGCGTCCAGCTTTGCCAGTGAAGCGGGGGAGGTGGGATCCCCTACGCATGTCTCCTCCATGTCGGCCAGGCCGCGGACGAGCTCGGTGCTCTCACCCAGATGGGATATGACCTTGTCATAGCCCTGCTCCAGGAGCTTTGCGGTCATTCCTCTTATCATCTCCTTCTCCTCGCATTTCCACTCCCCTGTGACGGGGATATCATAGGAATTCGCAGGATAGAAGACGTCCAGCTCCCTGGGCACTATGCCCAGCGGAGATGTTACGATGACCTCGTGTACGATGGTGTCATGGCCCGCGGTGTGTATCGCGGACGAGAACGCCTTGTGGGACTTCGATGTGTGGTACGGCTTCTTGGCCGAGCAGGGCAGCAGAAGCAGGATCCTCTTGTGGGAGGGCTTCCTGTAGTGTTCAGATACCCGATCCCTGTATCTGGCCACATCGGGCCTGCGGAGCGACTGCGTGGTGTTGCACGCGAACCTCCCCCCGACGGTTGGACAGGCCTCCTCCTGGTATGCGTAACCTGCGCGGTCGAATATGCGGAGGATGGCGACGGAGGACGGCGAGGACGGCGCCCTCTGGTCCACCAGCTCCCGGAGGCGGCCCGCCTCCGTGAAAACCGTCACCTTCGAGCACTCCCTGACGAGCTCCTCCGAGTTCTGTTCCGAGCGGTCCCCTCCCGAGAGAATCTCCCCCTCGGGCACCAGCGACACGCCGGTTATACCCATGGCCGCGGGCAGGGAGGCATCGAAGACGTCCACTCCCATGTAGGTCAGGAGCGCCAGCGTGGAGGGCTCCGCGATCCCCAGCATGCAGACCAGCCTGTTGGGGCCGGCCATGTCCCTGATCCTCATGACCGCGTCGACCAGCTTCCTCGGGTCCCTCCTCAGCTCATAGGCGTTCGGGACCAGCAGCATCTCGGCGTCCTCCGGGATTTCGGCCTCATCCGGAAAGGGCATCCTCATTACGCAGACGCCGGATACGCATTCCGGGTCCCTGTGCTCGCCGGACGATGCGGTGGTCATAAGACCTCCGTCCAGCGGGATTTCGGCTCCCGCCAGGTGAAGCACCCTGCCTTCATCGGAAAGGGAGATGCAGGCCGGGCACAGGGGGTCCGGGTGACCAGAGGTCCCGATGATGAAGGGCGTCCTGATCGAGGCATCCTCCCTCTTGTACTCGCAGACCCTTCCCCTGTGCGACCGGTATAGAACATCCAGCATGCACCTTCCCATGCTGAGCGCATTAATTAAACTTGAGGTGCGCGCCGGGGCGGCAGTCGCCACATACGGGCTGCCGCCCCCCGGCGGGCTCGGACAAACTGTTAAATCGTCTTTCATTAATGAGGGAACATGGACTTTTACGACAAGGATATCGTATCCATCAGGGACTTCACCAGGGACGAGATCGAACAGATACTTGACCTATCCGAGGTGATGATACCTTACGCGAACGGAGACAAGGTGAAGCGCCCGCTGGACGGGAGGATACTGGGCAACCTGTTCTTCGAACCCTCCACGCGCACCAAGCTGTCCTTCGAGAGCGCGGCCCTGAGACTCGGGGCCGAAGTGATAGACGTGTCCCAGATGTCCATGACATCCATATCTAAAGGCGAGACCCTGGCAGACACCATACGCATGGTGGACACCTACTGCGACGTCATCGTCCTCAGGCACCCTCACGAGGGCGCCGCCAGACTCGCGGCCAAATTCTCCATCAACCCTGTGATAAACGCGGGGGACGGCGCAGGATCGCACCCGACCCAGACGCTGCTGGACCTCTTCACGATGAGGAGGGAGAAGGGCTCCATAGACGGTCTCAACATAGTCCTTGTCGGAGACCTGAAGTACGGGCGCACCGTCCACTCCCTGGCGGACGCCCTGGCCATGTTCGGGGCCAGGCTTACGTTCGTGGCCCCCGAGTCCCTCCAGATGCCGGAGGACACGGTGAGGCATATCGGAGAGAGGGGCTGCAGCCCCAGGAAGACAGACTGCCTGGAGGAGGTCATAGACGACGCCGACGTGCTGTACGTGACCAGGATACAGAAGGAGAGGTTCCCCGACCCCGACGAATACCAGAAGGTGGCGGGCATGTACAGGGTGGACAACGCGATGCTCAGGGAGGCGAAGAGCGACCTGATTGTCATGCATCCGCTGCCGAGGATAGACGAGATCGCCCCGGAGGTCGACAGGACCCCGCATGCGAAGTATTTCGACCAGGCCTTCAACGGCATACCGGTGAGGATGGCACTCCTCTGCGCGGTTCTGGGAGGTAAGATGTGATGAAGGAGTTCAAGATAGCACCCATAAGGAACGGCACCGTGATAGACCATATAGCGGCGGGACAGGCCCTGAACGTCCTCAAGATACTCGGGGTGAACGAGAGCAACATAGGCTCCACGATAAGCGTGGCCATACGCGTCCAGTCGAAGAAGGAGATGGGTTGGAAGGACGTCATAAAGGTGGAGGACCGCGAGCTGGACCCGGCCACTGTGGACAAAATCGCCCTGATAGCCCCCGACGCCACCATCGTGATAATCAGGGACTACTACATAGCCGAGAAGTTCAACGTCGCCCTGGCGGACCACATAACGGGACTGGCCAGATGCAGCAACCCCGACTGCATAACCAACAAGGGAGAGCCCGTGGAGCCGGAGTTCGACGTCGTGAACCGCCGTCCGCCCACCCTCAAGTGCTCGTACTGCGACAGGATCCTCACCAGGATCTCCGACAACCTCCTGTGATGAGGATGAGACTAATAATAGTGGCCGGAATGCCCGGCTCGGGCAAGGAGGAGTTCCTGACAGTCGCCCGTGGCATGGGGGTCCCCTTCCTGCGCATGGGGGACATCGTCCGCGAATACCACGCGTCGGCGGGGCCCGCCGCCGAGGGGATGACGACCGGCCAGTTCGCCGGAGCCGAGAGGGACAGGCACGGTCCGAACATATGGGCCAGGAGGGCCCTGGAGAGGATGACGGGGGAGGTTTTCCTGGTTGACGGATGCAGGAGCATGGACGAGGTGTCGGCATACCGGGAGCTCACCCCGGACGTGAGCATAGTGGGCATACACGCCTGCCCCGAGGAGAGGTACCGGCGGCTGGTCAAGCGCGCCAGGGAGGACGCCCCCCGCGACCGGGAGGAATTCCGCGCAAGGGACTCCAGGGAGATAGGCTGGGGCCTGGCCGAGGTCATGGCCCTTTCCGATCGGATGATCGTCAACGACAGGAGCCTGTACCTCTTCCGCGAGGATGCCAAAAGGCTTCTGAGGAGGATGAGCTGGCCGTGAGGTTCACCGTGGCGAGGCTCTGCGGCGGCAAGGCGCTTATGGCTACCCCCCGGGAACCTTTGGAGATAGACCTGGACCGCGCCGGGGAAATACTCGCGGACGAGTCCTCGGTCAGGCAGAAGGAGGATATGATCCTGGTCCTGGAATGGAATGGGATGGAGACCACCCTGTACCCGCAGGGGAAGATCATGTTCTACCCCCTGGAAGACAGGGACCTTTGCATAAGGTATGCGTCGGACATACTGAACAGGATATCAGGGTGACCGCCCCCCTTATTAAACATGAAGGGATACCCGGTTCGTGGAACCGATCATAGAGATCGCGGCGGCCCTTCTGCTGTCCGTCTCCCTCTCAGTGCTTTCGTACAGATTCGGTCTTCTGACCGGCAGCGGCGCCTCCGCCTCCTTCTTCGTGGGGGCCGTGGTGGGAGTGTTCGGTTCGCTCAGCTGGCTGATAATCCTCCTCGCATTCACGGTCGCAGGCTTCCTGGTGACCAGGATCGGGCTCCCGGGGAAGAAGGAGAGGGGCGTGCAGGAGGGGGAGCGCGGGGAGCGCGACCATCGCAACATACTCGGAGTGGGCATACCGCCGTGCATCGTCGCGCTCGCGTCCTTCTTCGTCGGGGACGGTTACGACCTGCTGATGAACGTGGCTTTCATATCGTCCGTGGCCGTGGCGGCGGCGGACACGGTGGCCAGCGAGATCGGCGTCAGGGACCCCAGGGTGTGGCTGATAACGAGCTTCGAGCGGGTCGCCCCGGGAACCGACGGAGGCGTGTCGGTCTTCGGCACATCCGCATCCCTGGTGGCCTCCCTGGCCACCGCCGCGCTGGGATGGTTTCTCATCTTCGGGACCGTCCTCGACCCTCTGATACTGGTGCCCGCGACGATGGGCATGGTCGGCAACCTGCTTGACAGCGTCCTGGGGGCCACGCTGGAGCGCCGCGGGATGATATCGAAGTACGGCAACAACTGCGCGACCGAGATCATCGGGGCGCTGGCGGGCGGTGCCATCGTGGCCCTGTGCCTCTGAGAAGGATCTCCGTACCCTGCGAAATGATTTAAAAGCCGATCGTTTACGCCCCGGTGTCCGGACGGTTGACGGCGGGAGTCCAGGCGAGGCCTCCAGCAAACAATATATGCCTGACAGGACGATACGGACGGAGGGATGGAATGAACACGGAAAGCGGAGAGGCGCCATGGCTTGAGCACTACGGGGCTTCAGTGCCCCGCTCCCTCAGATACACGGACAGGACCGTCTACGGAGAGGTTGCCTTCGCGGCGAAATACTTCCCGAAGAACATAGCCTACGAATTCGAAGGCCGCAAGGTCACTTACCGCGAGATGATGCGTGAGATCGACCACGCCGCATCCTGCTTCTCCGAACTCGGCGTCGCCAAAGGCGACAGGGTATTGATCTGCCTTCCCAACTGCCCTCAGGCTATCGCATCCTTCTACGGCGCGATGCGCCTGGGAGCCGTGTCGACGATGGTGCACCCGCTCTCCGCGAAGGCGGAGATCGATTTCTACCTTTCCAACTCCAAGGCCAAGGTGGCCGTCACGCTGGACATCCTGTATCCCAACTTCCCCGCGATCGGGGAGGGGAACGAACTGTCGCACATCGTCGTCTCCAGCGTCAAGGACGGCCTCAGCGCCCACAAGGCGTTCCTGTACCATATCGTCAAGGGACGGAAGGACCCCCGGCCAGAATACGTCGGCGGTGTCATGAGCTGGAAGAGGTTCCTGTCGCTTTCAAGGGATGATTCCGTCCCGGAGTGCAGCGTGAGCGTCCATGATCCGGCCGCCATACTCTACAGCGGCGGCACGACCGGACGCAGCAAAGGAGTCCTTCTGAGCAGCATGAACATAAACGCCGCGTCCACCCAGACCGGCCTCATGAGCGAGGACCTGTGCGAGGGCACCACCACCCTCTCCGTGCTCCCAATGTTCCATGGATTCGGGCTCTGCGTGGGAGTGCACATGTTCCTCACTCACGGATACACCTGCATACTAATACCCAGATTCACCCCGGAGAGCTACGCCCGGCTCGTGGTCAAGAAGAAGCCGAACTACATCGCGGGCGTGCCCACGATGTACGAGTACATGATAAACTGCAGCAGGTACACCCGCAAGGCGGACCTGTCCCATCTCAAGGGCATATACTGCGGCGGGGACACCCTCACTGTCGAGCTCAAGGAGAAAGTCGACAGGTTCCTGGAGGAGCACGGCTGTTCCGCCAGGATAAGAGAGGGGTACGGAGCCACCGAGTGCGTGACCGCATCCTGCCTCACGCCGAAGCACGCCCCGAAGAGGGGCAGCATAGGGCTTCCGTTCCCGGACACCCTGTTCAAGATCGCCCGCATAGGCACCACCGACAGGGCCGATCCTATGGAGGACGGCGAGATCTGCATATGCGGACCGTCGGTGATGATGGGCTACGTGGACGAGCCCGAGGAGACCGCCCAGACCCTCAGGGTGCACGGTGACGGCAGAACCTGGCTCCACACGGGCGACATAGGCTGCATGGACGGGGAGGGTTACATCTACTTCAGACAGCGCATCAAGAGGATGATCGTGAGCTCCGGCTACAACATATACCCCAGCCAGATAGAGAACGTGATCGACGCTCATCCCATGGTCGTCAGGTCCTGCGCGGTGGGTGTTCCGGACGCCATAAAGGGGCATATAATCAAGGTCTTCGTGGTCCTCAGGGAAGGAGTCACCATGTCCGCGGACGAGGTGATAGAATCCCTCAGGGCCCTGTGCAGGGACAACATCGCGAAGTACGCCCGGCCGAGGGAGTTCGAGTTCCTGAAGGAGCTGCCCTACACCAAGGTCGGCAAGATAGCCTACACGGAGCTCGAGAAGCTTGCATCCGACATGATGGAGGCCGTGGACAACGTAATGGAGCCTCCGAGGGCAGCCAGATGATCCCGGCCGCTGGCACGGATGGCCGGAACTTCAGATAACTTTAAATACATGACCGCACTAGAGGGTGTTGGTATGACGGCCATAGCGGCGGGGAGACACCCGGTCCCATCCCGAACCCGGAAGTAAAGTCCGCCTGCGTCTCTGCCTGTACTGTACTGCGCAAGCGTACGGGAACGCAGAAACGCTGTCAACCACT
>JAAYZC010000005.1 GCA_012515075.1 Thermoplasmatales archaeon | reverse complement strand
CGTCTGCCGGCCCTGGAGAACGTTATCCTTATGCGTCCCTTTCCGCAGGAGGGGCAGGGTCCCAGGTCTGTCCTGGACACGTTGCTGGAGCATTTCGGGTCTATGCACTGGACGGCCGGGGGCATCCCCTTGCGTATTATCCTCAGCTGCGGGAGCCCGCACACCGGGCAGACGGTCTCCTGGGTCTGGACCATGGCCCCCCTCGGCAGAGGATATGCGCGCTTGCATTCGGGGAACCCGTCGCATCCGATGAAGTTCCCGTTCTTCGATTTCTTGATCGTCATGTCGTTCCCGCAGTCCGGGCATGTGCCTATGTGGCGCTGGGAACGCAGGGCCGCGCGTATCTCGTCCCCGATGTCCTTGGAGGATTCGGAGATCTTGGTGGCGACGCCGTGGAGCATGTTCTGCGACTCCTCCACGACCTCTCCGAGGGTGCGTTCGCCCTCGCTTATCCTGAGCATGTCGGCCTCCAGGCGGGCGGTCATGTCCGGCTCGACTATCCCCCCGCCGTGCTTCTCCAGGGACCTGGTAAGGGCGATTCCGCTGGGCGTGGGCACCATGTAGTTGCCCTGGACGTAGTTCCTGGAGAACAGCTTCCCTATTATGTCGTGCCTGGTGCTCTTGGTCCCCAGCTGGAGCCGGTCCATCTCCTGGATCAGGGATCCCTGGTTGTATCTGTACGGTGGCTTGGTCTCGGATTCGTCGACGATGAGGGACCTGATTTCGATGACCTCGCCCTCGGAGAGCTTGGGGACACGGGTGTCCTCCATCCTCAGGTACTTCTTGTAGTACTTCTTCCAGCCATCCTTCTTGAGGACGTATCCGCGGGCCTTGAAGGTCTCCCCGGCCACATCCAGCTCGCACTCGGTCACCTCGGCCTCGGCGTTGGGACCCAGCGTGGCGAGGAACCTCCTGACGATGAGCTCGTACAGCTTCCATTTGTCGCCCTTCATCTTCTTGGACGACGCGCCGGCCGTGGGGTATATCGGGGGGTGGTCGGTGGTGCGGCGCTTCCCCCTGGACGGGGATATCTTCTCCTGGGACAGGATCTCCTCCGCCTCCTCGCGGAAGTCGGAGTCCTTAAGCTTCTCCAGGACGCTTCTGAGCCCGAGGCTCTTGGGGTACTCGGTGTTCTCCGTACGCGGATAGGATATGTACCCTCCGGTGTAGAGGTCCTCCGCCAGTTTCATCGCTGTGGTGGGGGGTATGCCTATCTTGTTGGCCTCCACCTGCATCTGGGTCGTGTCGAAGGGCGCCGGGCGGAACTCTTCCTTGGAGGTGACGCTGCAGCTCCTCACCGTGGCCTTGCCGGCGTCCCCGCAGGTCCGGAAGACGGCCTCCGCCTCCGCCCGCTCCCAGAACGGGTTCTTCTCGTGCTCCCCCTTGAAGGCGAGCATCCCGAACTTCCCGACGATGTTCCAATAGGGGACGGGAACGAAGCTCTCGATCTCCTCGTTCCTGTCCACAAGCAGTTTTAGCGTGGGGCTCTGGACCCTCCCCACAGACATGAAGTTCTTCCCGACCTGCCCGGAGGACAGGGATATGAGGCGGGTCAGCACCGCGCCCCAGGTCAGATCCACAATCTGCCTGGCCTCGGCGGCGTCCGAAAGGCGCCCGTCCGGAAGCGCGAGGTCCGCGAACGCCCTCTCGACCTCCCCTTTGGTCAGGGCGCTGAACTTTGCCCTCCTGACCTTGGGCATGTCGGCGCCGGCGGCCACCACAGTCTCCATGCCTATGAGCTCCCCCTCCCTGTCGTAGTCGGTCGCGATTATTATCTCATCCGATTCCACGGAGAGGTCCTTTATGGCGTTGAGTATGGATTTGACACGCACTGTCTTGACCTGCGGGGCGTAGACCAGGTCCACCGGGGATCCCGAACCCCAGTCGTTGTACTCCTCCGGATAGTCCAGCTCGAGGATGTGCCCCCTGAGACTGACGACGCTGTATTCATCGCCTCCGGCCTCGAAAGTGATGACCGAGGCCCCACCTCTGTTCTCGGTGCTCGACTTGCCGTCGGACAGTATGGTGGATATCCTTCTGGCAGCGTTCGCCTTCTCGGTTATGATGAGTTTCTTCATCGGCACCTTCGACATCCGCCTAATTATTTAAAGACTGGTATCGGTCGCATGGTGTACCTGAAGGTCACCGTAAAATATCCGTAACTCGCTCCGCCCTCCCATGGATGTTTCCCGCGTCATCGACGCCATAAGGTCCCTCCCGGGTGTGCTGTCGGTCCACGCGATGGACCGCGGGCTGGTGGAGACGATACTCGAAGAGGAATCGGAGATCTTCTCCAACAACATAGAGGTCTGCAACCAGGGGCTCGAAGAGGTCCTGGCCCGTGACGCGGCGGTCTGTGTGTTCTGCAACGGCGATTTCCAGGGTCCCGATGAGGGAAGCGGAGGCCTATGTCTCATGTCCTCCGAGGGGGAGCTCATGGGCAAGGAGCTGACCAGCAGCGAGATCGGGCAGTACAGGGACAGGACGGACGTGGTCTGGCTGTCGGACGACTTCGTGATGTTCTCGGAGGTGTCGTTCTCCGGTACGGAGAGGTTCGTGCTGTTCCCCAAGGAGTACAAGGGGGTTTCCGAGGAGGACGGCGCCAGGAACGCGGTGCTCTGCTACCCGGCGACAACCTCCGACATGATCCTGAGGAGGGCCTTCGGCGTGAAGGCCCCCGAGGGCACGGCGTCGGCCATAATAGCCTTCGACCTGGCGTTTCAGTGACGGTGCCCGATGTGGTGCATGTGGCCGGTGGACGGCGAGGCCATGGTGAGTTTGCCCCTGAGCACGCCCTTCACGGATGTTATCTCGTTAGCCAGGGTCTTGAGCTCCTTCAGCTTGCCCTCCACGATGAGGATCTCCATGCACTTGTCGTGATCGAGATGCACATGGACGGAGGTGTTGACGTTGTGGCCGCGCTCGTGCTGCAGGTCGGTGAGCTTCTCCCCGACTCCGCCGGCGGTGTGGTCGTAGACCGTCACTATCACTCCAACCATGTACTCTTCATCGTTCTTCCACTCGCTCTCCGCCAGGGAATCCCTGACCAGGTCCCTGATGGCCTCGGACCTGCTGACGTATCCTTTCTTCGTTATAGATTCGTCGAAGGCCTCCAGGAGATCCGGTTCCAAAGAGACGCCTATGCGGGTGACTCCGGTCATATGGCCCGTGATGAGCGTACGCATTATTATTGGTTTTCATGAGCCCGGATGGATGTCCCCGGGCGTATCAGGCGTTGGCACTGGCACGGCCGTGTCGAAAGCGCGGTTTATCCGCGGGCACTGCATTACCGTTTAAATACGAAGATGATTTAGACCCGTCGATGGCCTCGGAAAGCTCCGTCTCTCTCGCCCGCGCTATCGAAGGCTCCGTCCGCCGCATGGTGGAGGGCCGCAGGGTGGCTGTCGCGTTCTCGGGCGGTCTCGACTGCAGCATTGTGGCATCTCTGTCCAAGAGGCATGCCGATTCGGTGACCCTGTACACAGTGGGCGTGGACGGCGCCTACGACGTGCAGATGGGCAGGCAGATGTCGGAGGTCATGGGGCTTCCCTGGGAGCACATCAGGATATCGGAGGAGAATCTGCTGGGAGGGGTGGCGGAGATGATGAGGATAACCCGCACTGCCAGCCCGGTCACGCTGTCCTTCGAGATACCTCTCTTCTTCGTGTCCAAGAACTGCAGGGAGGACATCATCATCGGCGGCCAGGGGGCGGACGAGCTGTTCGGGGGATACTCCAAGTACATCGGCCTGTCCGAGGAGGACCTGCGGGACAGCATGAGGGAGGACATGGCCAGGCTGCTGACCGAGACGCTGGATCACGAATCCAAGGTATCCTGCTCCTTCGGGAAGAAGGTCCTGTACCCGTACCTCGACGAGGAAGTGGTGAGAGCCGCGGGACAGACCTCCGTCGGCCGCATATCCCCCACCGACGCCAGGAAGGGCTCGCTGCGCGAGGTCGCGGTCCTCATCGGCGAGTCGGAGGCGGCCGCCAAGAAGAAGAAGGCCGCCCAGTACGGTTCGGGCTCGATGTTCCTCCTACGCCGCATCGCCAGGTCCGAAGGGCTCACCGTCAACGGACTTATAACCAAGATATACGATTGCGAATGCCGTGACTGAAGAGAGGGACGGGCTCCTGGACTGGCTCTACGGCCTTAGCGTGCATGGCATAAAGATGGGCCTGGACAACACCCGGGAGCTTCTCCGGAGGATCGGGGACCCGCAGGATTCCTTCCGCAGCATGCATGTGGCCGGTACGGACGGCAAAGGCTCCGTTTCGGCCATGCTGTTCTCGGTCCTCTGCGGTTCCGGAATAAGGGCGGGGCTGTACACCTCGCCGCACCTGGTCGACTTCAACGAGAGGATACGCACCTGCGACGGCGTCATGACGGACGCCGAGCTGCTGTCCCTGGTCGGGGAGGTCGCCCCGGCCGTTGATGATATGGCGGCCCTGGGCCGGAGATGCACGTTCTTCGAGGCCACCACGGCAATGGCCTTCCTGCACTTCAAGAGGAAAGGCGTCGAATACGCCGTGACGGAGGTAGGTATGGGTGGCAGGTTCGACTCCACGAACGTCATCCGCCCGGATGTCTGCGTCATAAACAACATAGGGCTGGAGCACACGGCGTATCTGGGCGACACCGTGGAGAAGATAGCCTTCGAGAAGGCCGGGATAATAAAACCGGGCGTCCCGGTGATCACCCTGAACCCAGAGTCGGCCTTCGGCGTCATAGCGGCCGAGGCAGCCAGACAGGGGTCGCCGCTGACAAGGGTGGACCCCGGGGACATAAAGGTGACGGAGAACGGAGCCGACCGCCTCTCGATGACATACAAGGGAGAGGCCTTCGAGGTGGGGATACCCGGCAGGCACCAGGCCCGCAACGCGGCGCTGGCCGTCGAGGCCCTTCGCGCGTCCCCGACGGCGGACAGGACGGAGGGGTTCCTCCGCGGGGGCCTGAGGTCCGCCCGCTGGCCATGCAGGATGGAGAGGATCGAGGGCCTGCCGCTCATACTCGATGTGACGCACACCGTGTCGGGATCCGAGTGCCTGGCCTCGGACATAGCCGAGATGTACGGGAAGGTGGTGCTGGTGTTCGGGATGCTGGGCGACAAGGACATGGAGCACGTGGCCAGGAACCTGTCGTCCGTGGCGGACACCGTGGTCGTCACCGTTCCGGACTCGGAGCGGGCGTTCCCCGCGGAGGAGGAGATGGAGACCGTGGGCAGGTACTTCGACCAGGTGCTGTTCGAGCCCGATGTGGGGTCGGCGATCGAGCGGGCCATGGCCCTCGGGGACGGAAGGCACGTGCTGGTGACGGGTTCGCTGTACATGGCAGGAGATGCTCTGAGATGGCTGAGAAGGACATATGCGAGATACTAGACATTCTATCCGAGCGGCACGGCCAGGGGGCCTACCCCGGAAGATCCTCCGAGGGGCTGGGCCCCGAGTGGGAGCCGGACCCGTTCCACGTCCTGATAGCCACCATACTCTCGCAGAGGACCCGCGACGAAAACACCCGCAGAGCATCCGACAGCCTGTTCCGCAGGTACGACTCCCCCGAGTCCCTGGCCGAGGCGGACGTGGACGAGGTGGCCGAGCTGGTCAGGCCGGCCGGATTCCCCCGGCAGAAGGCCAGGGCCATCGTGGACTGCTGCGGGGTGCTCGTGAGGGATCACGGATCCCGGGTGCCGGAGTCCCTGGAGGAGCTCCTGACCCTGCCCATGGTTGGGAGGAAGACCGCGGCCTGCGTCAGGGCGTACGCCATGGGCATACCCGCGGTATGCGTCGACACCCACGTGCACAGGATATCCAACCTCATGGGGCTGGTATCCACCCGTACCCCCGAGGAGACCGAGTACGCCCTCATGGGGATCACCCCCCGGGAGAGATGGTCCGACATAAACAGGTACCTCGTCAGGCACGGGCAGACCGTCTGCCTCCCGAACCGACCCCGCTGCGGGGAATGTCCCGTGAGGAAGATGTGCGACGGCCGCGCCGATGGGGACCGTTAAAATATCACGACCCCATTCACGGGCGATGCACGAAGTCGCCGTGGTATCCGAGATAGTGAGGGCGATATTGGCCGAGCTGGAGGACTACAGCGTCGCAAGCGTACAGGAAGTGGACCTCCTCATCGGGGACATGACAAGCCTGGGGGAGGAGCAGCTGTCCTTCGCCTACGAGATCGTGACCCAGGGGACGGTCCTGGAGGGCTCCCTGCTCAGCATACGCCGCGAGGAGGTCCGCATAAGCTGCGGACCCTGCGGTTTCGAGGGGCCGGCGGAGTCCCTCTCCTATGATGATTACGCCGAGCACAGCATACCGATCCTGTCTTGCCCCCTGTGCAAAGGACCCGTCAAGGTCACCGCGGGGCAGTCCTGCAGGGTGGTCGGCATGAGGTTCGAGGAGGCTTGATTCTTAATATGTTCAAATACAGAGACAGGGAGACCGCCGAGAAGATCCTGGGCAGGATAAAGGACATGGACGTGGACCTGAAGTTCATGCACGTCTGCGGGACCCATCAGGACACGATAGTCCGCTTCGGCCTGGAGGAGATGCTGACCGATGCGGGCATAGAGATAAGCCAGGGCCCGGGCTGTCCCGTGTGCGTGACCACGGGGAAGGAGATCGCGGACGCCATAACCCTCGCCCGCAACGGGGTGACCGTCACAGCCTTCGGGGACATGATGAGGGTGCCCACGACCATAGGCTCCCTCTTCGAGGCCAAGGCCGACGGGGCGGATGTCCGCATAGTCTACTCCATAGAGGACGCTGTGAGGATGGCAAGGGAGAACGGGGGCAGACCCCTGGTCTTCGTGGCCGTGGGATTCGAGACCACCGCCCCCTCCACCTGCGTGCCCCTTCAGAGGGGGGGCCTGCCGGAGAACTTCAGCGTCTACAGCTGCCACAGGACGTGCCCTCCGGTGCTTAAGGCCATATTCGAGATGGGCGAGGTGAAGATAGACGGCATCATAATGCCGGGCCACGTGGCAGTCATCACAGGTCTGGATCCCTTCCGTCCGTTCGCGGAGAAGTACCGTATACCGCAGGTCGTGGCCGGTTTCGAACCCCTGGACATACTCATGTCCGTCTACATGCTCTGCAACCAGATACGGGAGGGCCGTTGCGAGGTGGAGAACGAGTACCGGAGGCTGGTCAGGGACCACGGCAACCCTCTGGGAAGGAAGCTGATGGAGGACACCTTCGACGCCGTCGACAGGGACTGGAGGGGATTCCCGGTGATACCCGGGTCGGCCCTCGCCCTGAAGGAGGAATTCGCCGCCCACGACGCCACCAAGGTGCATGCGGACATACTGTCCAAGACGCCGACGGTCGAGGAGGAGGCCGCCGGATGCAGGTGCGGCGAGGTGCTCAGGGGGATACTGAGGTCCGAGGAGTGCCCGCTGTTCGGCAAGGTCTGCAAGCCCACCAATCCCAAGGGGCCCTGCATGGTTTCCGCAGAGGGCAACTGCAGCATAGCGTACCGTTTCTCAAGGAACAAGGTGTGAGCATGGAACCCATCCCCGCTCCCGACGATGGAAGGAGGAAGGTGCTGGTCATAACCAACGACTCGTCCGTGTTCCTGAAGAACGGCGCGGCCTCGGCGTTCGAGATGTTCGGAGGCAGGCTCACCGAGGTCAAGAACCTGGTGGCCCGTCTCGACGATGTCTGCGACGTGTCCTTCGGCATAATAACCGGGAGGTTCGGCTTCGTTCCGGCCAACTACGTGATCCTCCCCTACAAGGACGTCCCCGACAGCAGGGACGACTACCGCAGGGTCCAGGACC
This sequence comes from Thermoplasmatales archaeon, assembly GCA_012515075.1. GTDB lineage: Archaea > Thermoplasmatota > Thermoplasmata > Methanomassiliicoccales > Methanomethylophilaceae > JAAYZC01. The sequence goes on along the minus strand of JAAYZC010000005.1, from coordinate 1,959 downwards.
AGAAGGATTACGCCGGGAGGATAGAGTACGTGTCCAGGGGTTTCGACAGGATCGTCGTATGCGTGCCCAAGGACATGCTCGACGTGCTCATAGAGGAGTGCGCCCTCCCAATGTACAGGGTCATAGCCGTGGCCGCCCCGGAGCACGAGAGGACATGCCGCGACATGGGCTGGGAATACCTCCCGCGTGTCGGCGCCCGCGTGGGAAGGGAGAACGCCGACGCGATAATCCGGATGATCTCGGATTCATGAGCTTCTTCTGAGTCCCCGCACGAATGCGCGGTCGGCATCGGTCACCCTGCGGGATTCCGTTATCTTGCGTATCGCAAGCCTGCGGGTGGAGTCGTCGAGCCTGTCCCCGCGGAGCAGATCGGCGGTCCTGCCGGGGAACCTGATGTAGCAGCAGGAAAGGCACCACGCGACCCCCGTCTTGTAATAGTGCCCTTCGCTGCGACGGGAGGCTGCTGTCTCCAGCACAAGGTCTATGTGCTCCTCGTCGAGGAACTGGAACATCATGGTGACCACCGCGAAGCGCATATGGAACTCGCGCCCGGTGTCGAGGCAGCGCATGAGGAACATCCAGGCCTCCCCGCGCTCCTCCGCAGGTATCTTCCAGGAGAAAGAATCGCAGACCGACCAGTTCGTCACCTCGGGCAGGAAGCCCCAGATGCGCTCCGTGCGCTCGGCTATGCCCATCCGGGCCCCGGATATGACCATGCCTCTGAGCATGGTGTGCTCGAAAGAGGTCCCCGGACCGGAATCCAGGAAGGACCTCCAATCCCCCCTGCATATCCTGCGGGACATCTTCCTGAGGACGGGCAGCCTGACGCCCAGTATGCGCTCCTCCCCGGGTATCAGGGAGGACGCGAAGCTCCTGTATGCGGGATCCGCGTTCTCCTCGAGCTCCCGAAGGATGCCGTTCAGAATACGTGTCCCTCCGTCTCCAGCAGGAGCCTCTTGATCGCCATCCCGCCGGAGTACCCTCCGATGCTCCCGTCCGAACGCAGCACACGGTGGCACGGTATGAGTATGGGCATCGGGTTGCACCCGACCGCCGTGCCGACGGCCCTGGAAGCGGACGGGCGGCCGATCGCGGAGGCGATGTCCGAATAGCTGCACGTCTGGCCGTATGGTATCTCGGACACCGATTTCCAGACCAGAGTCTGGAATTCGCTTCCCTCCGGATTGAGGGGGACGTCGAAATCCCTCCTCTTACCGCTCAGATACTCGGATATCTGCACGGCAGCCTCGGCTATGACGTCGGATTCCCGATCGCACAGGCAGGGCAGGTTCTCCGTGGGCAGGAACACCCTGGAGATTCCGCCTTCCCCGTCGTCGCATATGCTCACCTTGCCGATGAGGGTAACATAAGTGTGTATGCATCTCTCCGCCATGAGGTGCCCAATCCCTCCGAGGATACTTATTATCTGCGATTGTTAGGGGGATGCGTGATAGTGAGCGTGAGCAGACGTACGGACGTGCCCGCCTTCCATTCGGAATGGTTCATGAACAGGGTACGGGCGGGCAGCGCCCTCGTGAGGAACCCCGTGTGCAGGGACCTCTTGCACAGGGTGGAGCTCTCGACGGAAAGCGTGGACTGCTTCGTCTTCTTCACGAAGGACCCCCGCCCCATGATGAGGCACCTGGACGAGTTGGACGGGATGGGTCACGAGTACGTCTTCCAGATCACCGTGAACCCCTATGGCGCGGACATCGAGCCCGGGGTGCCACGGAAGGCGGAGGTGGCGGAGTCCTTCAGGGAGCTCGGGGACAGGATCGGCCGCGGCAGGCTGGTATGGAGATACGACCCCGTCATCCTGGGGGGAAGGATGACTGTGGAATATCACCGCAGGAAGTTCGAGACCCTCTGCAACGAGCTCGGGGATCGCACGGACAGATGCACGGTGGGGTTCCTCAGGCGCTACGGCAAGCTGGAGGACAGACTGGCCGCGGCGGGTCT
>JAAYZC010000010.1 GCA_012515075.1 Thermoplasmatales archaeon | reverse complement strand
TGCCGAGCTCTATGGTATCGCCGAATGTCAGTGGAACCACGTTCTTCATGGTCCTCTCTATGTCCCCTCCTGTGTAGGGCTGGGGGAAGTTCTCGGCCTTGGCTATCTTCAGGCTGTCGTACATCATTATCTCGCTCACCTCCGCGGACAGGGGTGTAGTGAAAAGCTCGCACATGTCCCTGCCGCATATCTGCGGCACCATCCCGCAGTGATCGAGGTGACTGTGGGTGAGGAACATGTGGTCCACCTTTTCCGGGACGGGAAGGGGGTATTCCGGGGGTTTGTTTGGGCTCAGTCCGTACTCGACGAGCATGTTCTTGCCGTCGCCTTTCATGGTCATCCCCATGCGGCCGACGATGTCGGCTCCGCCGAGGAATTCGAATTTCATCTTCATTACTCATATCTCCTTTTGATGTCGCCTCCCGATGCGGAGGACTTTGTGAAAAGAGGTCTGCTCAGGGCAGGCCTCCTCGACAGTGATCAGTGAAGCGCCGGGCGTCAGCGCCGCGACGACTACAAAGGCAATCTTCTGACGGTATATTTATGTTGCTAATGCGGTCCAAGACCGTGTAACCGCACTAACCGCGACCCGGGCAGGGATTAGGTTAAAATTATAGTATGCTGGTACTGCAGCCATGGGATCGATCGTGAAGCACGCCGGGATTCTAGGCTCCATGGGTGCGGTTTCCGCCCTGGTGTTCCTGGTCCTATTGCTCATTGCCATGAACAGCGCAGGCGGCTGGACCCTGGGTGTGAACAGACTTTCGGAGCTTGGCACAATCGGGGGTTCAGCGGCCTACTACACTGCAGGTTGCGTAATATCGGGGGCCCTGGCAATTCTGTTCGGCCTGGGATTCTCCCTGCGCGAGGTCAATGCGGTGCATAAGGTATGCGGGCTCCTGGTGGTGGTCGCGGCAGCTCTTCTCGTGGCCCTGGGTTTAACGGCGGGCGCGGGCGACCTCAACGTCAGCATCTCCCTGATGTTCTGCGGAGTGGCCACGGCGGTGGTCCTGGCCGAGACCGTCGGCTCGATCATCGACAGGACCTACGTCCTTGCTGTCATATCGGGGGCCCTGCTCATCATACTGGCCCTGGTGCTGTTCACAGATGCTCTCAAGGGGGCGGCATTCGCCTTCGTGCTGGCGATATGGGCGATGTTCCAGGGCGCACTGTTCCTGGCCCCCGATGCCGCACCCGTCAGGAAGGCGGCCCCTGCCGGCCGCTCCAAGCAGAAACGCCATGAGTCCGAAAGCGGGAAGGCGAGAGATTCCGAGGAAAGAGCCCAAGAGAAACCGAAGGATCCCAAGCAGGACGGGGGCAACCCCGGGAAGGAGGCATCCGTGCAGGTCCTGCCAAAGGAGGAGAAGGCTGATCCAACATCATCCGAATCCTTGCCGGCGGCCGAACCCTCAACAGAACCCGGTCCGTCGGATGAGGAAACCATCGTGGCTCCTCTGGCGGAGAAGCAGGAGGAAGATACCTCGGAAGGTGTCGCTGGATCGCCCCTGCCGGCATTCGCCAAAATACACGGGGAAGAATCGAACCCTTCTGCCGCAGAGGACTTCTTCACCGACAATTCACCCGGCGCGCTGGTCAGAAGGGCGGCTTGGAACAAGGGTCTGAGATGCAGGAGGGACTACGGCGAGCACAGGATACCTGTGGCATTCGTCAAAGGCAAGGTGGCGGTTTTCGTGGAGCCCGCAGATGCCCCCCGGGAAAAGGACGGGATGCTGGAATCCGAGGGATGGAAGGTCCTCAGGTACGACGAGGCCGCTGTCAGCGACGGTAAGGTGCAGGCGGAGGAGATAAACTCCGCGGTGAAGGCGAACCTCCGCGCCGCCAAGGCGGCATCCAAGAAACGCAGGAAGTGATGGGCGGTTCCACGCTTTCCGCGAATCATCATGTGCCAGCCCCGCCGCTGGTCAAATATTATAAACAGGTATGCCGATGCAACACCGCCGGTCTAATGCCGCGATGGGGGATGCACTTGCAGGATTACGTGGACAGAGTCTGCGCTGGCGCTAAGCGCACGGCATCTTGGTTTGGAAGGTATACCTTCGGTAACGGGTCGGATTCCCTTTACGATATTCGCTCCTCTGTGCTGTTGGGGTACGTCCTGTCCGTCGTTCTCTGGTGGATCCCCTTGCTGGGTCCGATGACGGTCGGGTACGTGGCGGGCAGGAAGGCAGGGACCCCGCTGAGGGGATTGGTCTTCGCGGCCCTGGGCTCGGGACTGGCCGTCGCGTCCGTATATGCCGTCTCCTACGCAGTCTTCGGGTACGGGGGCTATGGGTTCCCCGGTATGGATCTTGCAGCCATATCCCAGGCGCTGGCCGCTCAGGACGCATGGCTGAGCAACCTCGCATCCTGGCTCTCGGTGTTCTACACCCCCGGGACATCGGATGTCGCACTGGGTCTGGTGGGCACTTCCGCCGCATTCGGTTTCGTCGGAGGGGTGATGTCCGGTCAGGCGCGCAAGGAGGCGGCCGTGCTTATGGCCACCGGTGCCGTAGGGGAAGCGCTGAGGTCCAAGGCCAGGTCCCTGAGCCTCTACGACCGCGACAAGACACTAGGTTTCAAATCCTTCGATGACTGTATAGCTTCCCAGAGGATGACTGTGAACGCCAACAACACGGATGAGGGGCCGGTCGCCAAGGGGCCCAGGCCGTCGACAGGGGGGCGCCCGGTCGGCAATACGGTCCAGACAGTGACGACCACTGTAACCTCGGACACCGAGGCAGGCACCAAGACGGAGAGCCCGTTCGCCGACATACTCAGCAGGTCCGAGCGCAGGAGGCAGGATGCTGGGGGAGACCGTAAGTGAGACGTCTGTACTGTACTGACAGCGCGTAAAAAACATATTTATAGGGTCAGCCGATAGTGGTAGCACAGAGGCTGATAGCTTGTTTTGTCCTTCATGCGGTTCTATAATGTTCCCCAAAGACGGGAGGTACGTCTGTAACGCCTGCGGCGCCACCAAGGAGATTGCTGGCCAGTCGCAGCACTTCGTCACCGACTCCAAGACCAAGGAGACCACGGTGATAACGGAGAATGTGGCGACCCTACCAAAGACGCGCATACTTTGCCCCGAATGCGGGAACATCGAGGCTTATTTCGTCATAAGGCAGACCCGCGCCGCGGACGAACCCGAAACCCGGATATACCGTTGCTGCAAGTGCAACCACTCTTGGAGAGAGTATTAAATTTATACTCGTGAAAAGGATGTTGGGACGGTGAATAAGTGTTCAAGGCAGAGATTAAATCCGAAACGCTGAAGGGATTGGTCAATATCATTTCAACTCTGATCGACGAAGTGAAGTTCACCATCGATTCGGAGGGCATGAGCCTCAAGGCCGTGGATCCGGCACACGTAGCGATGATTGAAATGGAGATCGGCGCCAAGGCGTTCGAGTCCTTCGTAGCGAACGAGACCGAGATCGGAGTGGATCTGGACAAGATAAAGACGGTCCTCAAGCTTGCTTCCGCCGGCGACATAATCACCATGGAGCAGGACGAGGACCGCGGAAGACTGATCTTCAAGGTGGGCAACATAACCCGGCGCATGAACCTGGTTGACACATCCGGTATGAGCGATCCGAAAGTACCGCAGCTGACGCTGTCGGCCAACATCGGCGTGGTAGCCTCGGAGCTTCAGAAAGGTATCAGGGCCGCCGAGTCCATCTCGGACCATATAGCACTGACGGCGGATTCCGAGTCCTTCGAACTCTCCTGCGAGGGGGACACCGACTCGGCCAGCCTCAAGATCGACTCCGACAACCTGGAGCATCTCGAAGCATCCTCCAAGGTCTGCAGCCTGTTCCCCCTGGACTACTTCTCCAATCTGGTGAAGGCCGTACCCTCGGAGACCGTGGTGAACGTAGAGCTCGACAACGACTACCCTGTGAAACTGGTTTTCAGCCTGGCGGACGGCAACGGATCCGTAAGGTATCTGCTGGCGCCGAGGATAGAGAGCGACTAAAGACAACAGGAGAATACGGGACGTGGGATACAGCTCAGAGGATCTGTCGAGGATCGCCAACAGACTAAGGGTCCATGTGATAGAGATGACTTCGGCCGCGGGTTCGGGCCATCCCGGGGGATCCCTTTCCTCGGCGGATCTGCTCGCGGTGCTCTACTTCAGAGTTATGAGGCATGACCCGAAGTCCCCGGACTGGGCGGACAGGGACCGTTTCATCCTCTCCAAGGGCCACGTGGCCCCGTTGCTCTATGCGGCCCTGGCCGAATCGGGGTACCTCCCCGTGGAAGAGCTCATGACCCTTAGGAAGATGGGTTCCAGGCTCCAGGGTCACCCTGTAAGGGGGAAGGCCCCCGGGGTGGAGATGTCAACCGGTTCACTCGGACAGGGTCTGAGCATGAGCTGCGGTATCGCCCTCGCCGGCAAGATGGACTGCAAGGACTACCGTGTATTCTGTCTGCTGGGCGACGGGGAGATGCAGAGCGGGCAGAACTGGGAGGCCGCAATGTTCGCATCCCATTACAGACTCGACAACCTTACGGCGATAGTCGACCGCAACCGTCTGCAGATAACGGGGGACACCGAGAGATGCATGTCGCTGGGGGCCCTGGACGAGAAGTTCAGATCCTTCGGATGGGACGTGGAGACCGTCAACGGCCATGACATAGACGCCCTGACCTCGGCCCTGGAGAAGAGGTCCGACGGGCCCCGGGCCATAATAATGAACACGATCAAAGGCAAGTGTGTGTCATTCATGGAGAACAATGCGGGATTCCACGGTAAGGCCTGCAACTGCGAGGAGACCGCGCGCGCACTCAAGGAACTGAAGGAGGGATTGTGACGGTCCAGAAGCTGGCACAGCGCAACTACTACGGTAAGGCCCTCGCGGAGCTCTCCCGCTCGCGCGGCGACGTGGTCGTAATGGATGCGGACCTGGCAAGCTCCACCAAGACCTCCGAGTTCGAGAAGGTGTGTCCCGAGAGGTTCGTGGAGGTCGGGATAGCGGAGCAGAACATGATCGGGGTCGCTTCCGGTCTGGCGGCATCCGGGAAGACGGTTTTCGCATCCACGTTCGCCGTGTTCGCTTCGGGCCGCTGCTGGGAGCAGATAAGGCTCTCCGTGGCGTACCCGCGTTTGAACGTAAAGATCGTGTCCACCCACTGCGGCATAAGCGTGGGCGAGGACGGAGCTTCGCACCAGGCGCTCGAGGACATATCCTTGATGCGCAGCATACCCAACATGGTCGTCATATCCCCGTCGGATGCCTACGAGGCCTTCGCGGCCACCAAGGCGATAGCCGAATACGACGGGCCGGTGTACATGAGGCTCGGTCGCAGCGAGTTCCCCACCGTGATGCCCATGGACACGGAGTTCCGGATAGGGAGGGCCACAGTCATGAGGGAAGGCGGCGATGTCACGCTCATAGGGACAGGGCAGCTGGTGATGTCCTGCCTCGAGGCCGCCGACGCACTGGCCTCGGAAGGGATCAGTGCAGAGGTCATCAACATGTCGACCATAAAACCTCTTGACCGGGAGACCCTGCTGGAGTCGTTGGGAAGGACGGGCTGCGCCGTGACCGCGGAGGAGCACAGCGTCATAGGGGGGCTGGGTTCCGCGGTGTCGGAGCTCCTGTGCGAGGAGATGCCCTCGCCGGTCGTGAAGATAGGTACAAAGGACACTTTCGGGGAATCCGGCAATCCGGAGAAACTTTTCGTGAAGTACGGTCTGGCCGTGCCGGATGTGATCGATGCGGCCAAGAGATCCATGGCACTCAAGAGAAAGGGTTGATCAAGATGAAGATATTCATAGACACTGCCAACATAGAGAGGATAGAGGAAGTCAACAGCTGGGGCATACTGGACGGAGTGACCACCAATCCCAGCCTGATAGCTAAGGAGGGCACCGATCTGAGGACATGCGTTAAGCGCATATCGGAGATCGTCGACGGACCCATATCCGCCGAGGCCATGTCCATGGACGCCGAAGGCATGGTGAAGGAGGGCAGGGAGCTCGCCTCCATACACGGGAACATAAACGTGAAGCTGCCCATGTGCCTGGAATCCCTGAAAGCGACCAAGGTGCTTTCCTCCGAGGGGATAGACGTCAACATGACCCTGATCTTCTCCCCGCAGCAGGCTCTCCTGGCCGCAAAGGCGGGGGCCAGGTACGTCTCCCCCTTCGTGGGACGTCTGGACGACATCGGGCAGACCGGCACGGACACCCTCGCGCAGATCGTCAACGTGTTCTACAACTACGATTTCGGGACAGAGATCATAGCCGCCAGCATAAGGCACCCCGTGCACGTCCTCGAGGCCGCGGAGTTTGGATGCGACATAGCGACCATACCCTACGACGTACTCGTGAAGATGGTGTCCCACCCCAAGACCGATGAGGGGATAGCCAAGTTCCTGGCAGACTACAACAAGTCCAAGAACTGAGCGGGGACCCCATGCGCGATGTCGTCGTGGTCGGCGCCGGACCCGCCGGTTGCAGGGCAGCCGCCCTGCTATCCCCCGACCGGGACGTGATGGTTCTGGAGGAACACGACGTTCCGGGGAGTCCCGTCCAATGCACGGGCCTGATAACCGACGAAGTCATCCGCATGTCGGGCGTCAGACCGGACATACTAAGCACCATCTCGGGCGCCCATGTCCTCTTCCCCGGCGGGGGCAGGGTGACCGTCAGGTCCCGATCGCATTTTGCCCGTCTGATAGACCGCGGTTCCTTCGACGGCATGATGGCCGATGCGGCCGCCTCAGCGGGTGCCGAGTTCGCCTTCGGCACCAGGTACGGGAGACATTCCTTACAAGACGGTCACGTCAGCATAGAGACCTCCGCGGGGAACATCAGGTCCCGTCTGCTGATAGGTGCGGACGGGCATTCCTCGGCAACGGCCCTCTCCCTGACCGACAACGGTCCGGCGGAATACATTCGAGGGATACAGGTGGACGTTAGGAGCAGATGCGAGGAGGATGACACCATGACCCTCAGACTGGGATCGGCGGTCGCTCCAGGTTTCTTCTCCTGGGAGATCCCCTTCGGGGATTTCACACGTGTGGGGCTCTGCACAGAATGGTCCGCCGGCCCCCCGAAAACCTATCTTTCATCGCTTCTGAGGATATCAGGGCTGGCAGACAGGGAGGTCATCCGGAGATACAGCGGGAAGATACCCATCGGAGGCAGGCGCCGTACATACGGGGAGCGCATGCTGCTGATAGGGGACGCGGCCGGACAGGTCAAGCCCGTGTCCGGAGGCGGCCTGTATCCCGCCTTCAAGGCGGCCCCCTTCTTGAAAGAGGCCGCGGACAGGGCGTTCTCGTCCGAGAACTTCTCCCCGCGTTCGCTGTCCCGGTACGAGAAGGGCTGGAAGGGGGAGATCGGCCGTGAACTCAGACGGGGTTACGCACTGAGGAAGATGTACCGCAAGATGAGCGACGGTGACCTGGACAGGGCGGGCCGCGTGCTCTGCAGGCCACGGGCGCGCCATGCGCTGGGGGACCTGGATCTGGACCATCCCTCGTCCGTTGCGAGGGAGATCGCGAAGGACGTACCGGCACTCGTTGGGCTCATGCCGCTTGCATTGAAGGGGTTGCTATGAGGAGCATCCCTTCAGCCCTGGTGCCCTGCGGGCGCGCCGCTACAGCCATACCGGAGATGATGTCGCTGGGTATGGTGGACAGAGGGGCCAGGATAAGCCGCAGGGGGGATTTCCGTGCAGTGCCCCTGCTCCCGGGTAACGAGAGGAGGGCCGAGGAGATGGGATTCGAGGTCGTCATGGAGGACGCCCACGAGATAGAGCGCAGAACCCCCCAGGAGATCATAGCCGACAGGCTGTCCGGACTGCCGCCAGAGATAAAGGAGCTCCTTCCGTGGAAGTGGGAGTTCGTCGGGGACATAGCGATAATCAGGATGGACCGTGCGTGCGACCCATGCAAGGACCTCATAGGCAGGGTCTACGCGGACGTGCTCGGTGTCTCCACAGTATGCGTGGACCGGGGGGGCGTGGCGGGGGAGTTCCGCCGGCCCGACGTGGAGGTCATACACGGGGACAGGACCGAATCGGTCAGACTGGAGAACGGCATCCTTTACGCAATGGACGTGGCCGAGGTCATGTTCGCATCCGGGAACGTGGCCGAGAGGCGTCGCATGGGAGAGATGGACTGCAAGGGCGAGACCGTGGTTGACATGTTCGCGGGCATCGGCTATTTCACGCTGCCCATCGCGAAATACTCGGGCGCCGAAAGAGTCATAGCCTGCGAGAAGAACCCCGATTCTTACCGTTTCCTGCTGAGGAACATAGAGCTCAACGGGGTAGGTGACAGGGTCATCCCCGTCCATGGGGACAACCGGGACCTGGTCGGGGAGCATTTAGCGGACCGTGTGATAATGGGGTACGTCCAGAGGACATCCGATTTCCTTCCGAAGGCCATATCCCTTCTCAGGGCGGGGGGTATAGTGCACTATCACGACACCTTCTACGTTCACGAGCATCGCGAGAGAATCGCGAGAGCCCTCGACAAGGCATGTGGCCCGGTGCCCTATGAGATCCTGGAAATCAGGGAGGTAAAGTCCTTCGCCCCCCTGATATCACATTATGTCGCGGAAGTCCGCATAGGTTAAACGGACTCCCCCGATCCGCTTGCGGTGAGCAGGGTGTTCATCGCATCGGCGTATCTCCCGGGCTCCGCTTCTATGACCTTCTCCACGAAGGGCATGATGAAGGCGCTGTACTCATCCTCGTCCTTGCTGGGCTTCCAGGGCGGATGGCCTTCCGGATCGGTAGCCCTGATGAATGCCGCCGACATGATGCGGCCCGCGGAGTCGCGGGGGTTGATGGAGGAAACCTCTCTCCTGACCATCTCCGCGCCGCCCACCTTCGCGGCCTTCGCAAGCACGTCCGCCAGTCTGGTTACCGGCCCCGGCCTCTTGAACACCGGGAGGGACGAGACCACATCAGACATTATGAATCTGTAACGGGCCTCCGCCAAGGCCTGGGCGGGATTGGTTCTGGACATGTCGCCCAGGGAAGCGAGGTTCTCATCGGAGGTGTACCTGGAGATTATGTCCTTCCAGCTCTGGGACCAGAGCATGCACAGGGCCTCGGAGGCCCTTGGACTCTTGAGCACAAGGGATTCGTTGTTATCGGAGAGGAACAGTTCCAGGGCGGCTTTCTCATGTTCCGTTCCGGACAGCGAGGCCATGAAAGATTTCAGATCGGACCCGTAGTTGGAGCTTCCCACGATGTATGTGGCCCTCCCGCTCTTCTTGAGATCCACCAGACGGTCCCTGGTTACCAGGGACAGGACGGAGCGGTCGTTTAACTCACCGCGGGCGTATTTCTGAAGGCTGTCCTTCGGCAGCATGTCCCTGCCGTCCCCTCCGGACTCGTGATACTTGTGCTCCACCCAGACCTCTATGTCGTCCAACGGGTCCACAGCGCACATCTGCGATATGATGAACTGCAGGGACGAAACCTCCCTGGCGCAGTCGGAGCATATGCGTATGCGCTGATCCAGGGACTTCACGCGGATAACCAGGGCCGCGGGGGAGTCGTGGCCGCAGTCGAGGCCGTCGTCCCTGAATTCATACGGCGTCTCCCAGAACGTCTCGTAAAGGTAGTCCTCGGGCATGTTGGGGGCATCGGAGCACACCAGTCCGCCTTCGAAGGAATAGAGATGAAGTTTGTTCTTCTTGACGAACTGGTTGTACAGGAGCAGCCTGATCTTGGGGTCGTCGTAGTGCTGGCATCCTATGAGCTTGTCGTTGCCTACCTGTCCGCGTATCGCGAACGAGACCGTCTCCCCGCCGAGCTTGGCCGTCGCAAGCATGGGAACGCTTCCCGCGGCCTGGAGTGACACGGTCCCGGCATAAGCCTTGGCTATGTCGTCCCCTCCTTTGGAAGCCTCTTTAACAAGAGCGTCCGCGCTCCTGATCCTCGATATGGCGTCTATGGTCTTGAAGGTCTTGTCGAAGGCGCACTTCCTGCAGTTGCCCGCGCACATGGGCCTTAGCAGGCCAGGGTTCTCCGCAAGGCTCCTGGAGCGTTCCAGGATGTCGGATTCGAGTCTTTTGGAGGTGTGCTTGGTGCCTCTGAACCTTACCCTCTTCTTTCCGGCCATGCGAACCCCATGTGTCTGCAGGATAATAAACCCTGTTTCCTTATTCAGCAACGGTTATTACCCCGGAAGCGCAATGCCCCCCTGTGCTGTCAGATGGCATAGACAGATCCATAAGGGAGTTCATGGCGAGACCTCCCTTCTGCTACCGCAGCCTGAGCCACAGCGACCTGGACACGCTCCGCTGCGCCTTCACCCACGACAGCTTCTCCAACGAGGCGAGGGACGTCGATCCGTCGTGCTCGGTCCCGTCCTATGAGAGGCTGGAGTTCCTGGGGGACTCCGTCCTGGAGTTCCTGGTATGCGAGAGAGTGTACAGGGAAACGGACCTGGAGGAAGGCAGCATGACGGATTACAAGCAGAGCGTGGTCGCAAACCGTAGCATATCCGAGCGCATACTCGAATCGGGCCTGGGTCTCGACGATATGATTCTCGTGGGCCATGGACACAGGGACCCCCACACGGGTGCCAACAGGATCGAGGAGGGCATGCGCGCGGACGTCTTCGAGGCCCTGATAGCCGCCGTTTACCTGTTAAAGGGGATGGACGAGACCCGCAGGATAGTCCGCGAGGTGCTCCTGGAACCCACGGCTCTGCCCGCCGAGGGCCGCCGAATCAGAGGAAGCCAGGCTCTCCGGGCGGAAGCGCCGCGACGGTCGTCGATGCTATTTTAACCGCACATCCTCATCCGTCGGACGTGTCGAATGATATCGAGGGTACGGCTGCTGCGATAAGGGACATGAGCATAAGGGGGGCTGGAAAGATAGCCCGCGCCGGATCCATGGCCCTGGCCGATTTCGCCAGGAGGTACAGCGGGACGGACATGGAGAGGTTCCTTTCGGATCTGGATTCGGCCAAGAGGACGCTCCTGGAGTCCAGGCCCACGGCCGTGTCCCTGTGGAACGGGCTTCATGCCACGGTGAGGGGTGTGGAGGAGTGCAGGGACACCGGAGAGGCAGCGTCTCTGGTGATAGCTAACGCAGAGAGGTTCTCGGCTCAGTCCCTGGAAGCGGTGGAGACCATAGGCCGGATAGGAGCGAAGAGGATCCGGGACGGCGACACCGTGATGACACATTGCAACAGCAGCGCGGCGCTGAGCGTGATAAAGACCGCGCACTCCCAGGGCAAGGACGTCAAGGTGTTCGCCACGGAGTCCCGCCCGTGGAGGCAGGGCCTGCTGACCGTGAGGGACCTTCACCAGGCGGGAGTGGACACCACGCTGATAATCGACAGCGCGGTCCGCACGGTGATGAAGAGGGTGGACGCGGTCTTCGTCGGGGCGGACACGATAACGTCCCACGGGGCGCTGATAAACAAGATCGGCACCTCGCAGCTGGCCCTGGCGGCCAAGGAGGCGAGGGTGCAGTTCTACGTCTGCAGCGAGACATACAAGTTCTCGCCGATGACCATCTTCGGCGACATGGTCACGATCGAGGAGAGAGGCAGCGGGGAGATGGTAAGGGAGGGGGAGATCCCGGAGGGAGTCAAGGTGTTCAATCCGGTCTTCGATTCGACTCCCACCGAATACATAGATGCCATAATCACGGAGCTGGGGATGATGTCCCCGGGTTCCGTCTACGGCACGATGGTGAGAATGCTCGGGGAGAGAGCCCTCCGGGCGGAGTGATGATGATGAAGGACTATTCATATCTGCATCTGGATGAGAGCACGGATCCCGAAGGATACGTGGTGTGCGAGTACAGAGTGACCACGGACATGCCCATGGAGAATGCGGCTTCGGCCATAGCCGCCGAACAGTCCACGGGCACCTGGACAGGCATTTCCACGCTCAGAGACGACGTGTTCGAGAGATACGGGGCCAGAGTGACCAGGATCGAAGGGGACCTGGTCGAGGTGGCCTACCCGGCCGAGGATTTCAGCATCGACGTGGGCGGCGTGCCCCAGATACTCAGCGTGATAGCCGGGAACCTGTTCGGACTGGAGTCCATAGGCAAGCTGAGGCTCGAGGATGTGCGCTTCCCGAGCTGCATACAGGAGCAGTTCTCGGGGCCGAGGTTCGGGGCCGAAGGCCTCAGGAGGATACTGGGCCGTCCAGAGAAGCCCCTAGTGGGAACGATCGTGAAACCGAAGATCGGCCTATCGCCCGAGGACACGGCGGAGTACGTGTACGAGGCCGGGGCGGGAGGTCTGACCAACAGCAAGGACGACGAGACCCTGGTCGATCAGAGGTTCTGCCCCATAGAAGACCGCACCAAGGCCGTGGCGGAATCACTGGACAGGCTGAAGGAGGAGGGCCACCGCATGGTGCACGCGGTGAACATAAGCACCGGCGGCCACAGGATCCTGGAGCTCGCGGAAAAGGTCCAGTCCTGGGGAGCCAAGCAGATAATGGTGGATGTCATAACCTGCGGTTTCGCGGCCGTTCAGGCCCTGGCAGAGGATCCTTCCATCAAGGTCCCCATCCATGTGCACAGGACCATGCACGGGGCGATAACCAGGGACCCCCTGCACGGGATATCAATGCTCGCAATAACAAGGCTCGTCCGCATGTGCGGGGGCGACGCCCTTCACATCGGCACCCTCGGCGTAGGAAAGATGTCTGGAGGCAAAGGGGACCACGACAGTCTGGAAGCATGTCTGGACGGCGGATCCCCGTATGCTACGGTAATGCCCGTGTGTTCGGGAGGAGTCTATCCCGGCATGGTGGGCAGGATGATAGAAGAATCAGGGATGAACGTGCAGATCCAGGCCGGAGGCGGCGTGGCGGGTCACCCCGGAGGAGTAAGGTCGGGGGCCAGGGGCATGTGCCAAGCCGTCGACGCCGCTTTCCTGGGTGTACACGTCCGGGATTACGCCGAGGATCACCGGGAGCTCAGGGAGGCTCTGGACAAGTGGGGAATAAAATGAAGCTGAGAATATCGCATCTGGACATAGACGCATCGGAGCCCATCGTGCTCCTGCACGACGACGACTGCATAGAGCTAGGGGTCAAGGAGAATGACCGGGTGCGCATCGACGGGCCCGCCAGATCGGCCACGGCCCTGGTGAACCGCTCCGACACCCTTGTCGAGAGGGGGGAGGTGAAGATGCCCGATTCCCTCATCGATTCGCTGGGCGCGGCCTGCGGTGACGAGGTCAACGTGGTCTACTCCGCGAAGCCCGACTCGGTCAGGGGCATAAGGAAGAAGATGGACGGCGAGAAGCTCAGCAAGGAGGAGATACGCAATATCGTCTTCGACATAAGGGACGGGAAGCTGGCCAAGATAGAGATATCCGCCTGGCTGACCTCCCTCTACATCAACGGCATGGATTCCGAGGAGATAGCGTATTTCACCCAGGCCATGGTCGACACCGGGGACAGGGTCATATTCGACAGGTCCCCGGTCTTCGACTTCCACAGCATAGGGGGCGTCCCCGGCAACAAGGTCACGCCCATCGTGGTCTCGATCGTGGCGGCCGCGGGCCTCATGCTCCCCAAGACATCCTCGCGCGCGATCAGCAGCGCCTGCGGAACGTCCGACTTCGTGGAGACGTTCTGCGACGTGGAGCTGGACGCCAACACGCTGAAGAGCATCGCGGAGGAGACCGGAGGGGTGCTGGCCTGGGGAGGCTCCATGAACCTGGCCCCGGTCGACGACATGGTGATAAAGGTCGAGTACCCGCTCGGTATAAACCCCCGGGCCCAGATGATCGCATCCATAATGTCCAAGAAGATGGCCATAAGCGCCACGCATCTTCTCGTGGACATACCTACCGGAACCGGAACGAAGGTCAAGACCATAGACGAGGCAAAGGGCTACGCCAGGGACTTCATGGACATCGGCGAAAGGCTCGGGATCCACGTCGAATGCGCCATAACCTATGCGGACCAGCCGGTGGGCAACGCCATAGGCCCGAAGCTGGAGGCCAGGGAATGCATACGCATCCTCGAGGGCCAGAAACACCCCTCAAGCGTGGTGGAGAAATCCTGCGACCTCGCCGGCATAATACTGGAGATGGGCGGGATACCCAACGGCTCCGCGGAGGCCAGGAGGATTCTCGAATCCGGTGCGGCCATGAAGAAGTTCAGGGAGATCGTGGCCGCCCAGGGAGGCAACTACGATATAAAGTCCGAGGACCTGGAACCCGGTAAGCACATGGTGGAGGTCTTCTCGACCAAGGCGGGATACGTGCATTCGGTGAACAACAAGGATCTGGTGTCCATCGCAAGGGCGGCGGGCTCTCCCTCGGACAAGGGCGCAGGCATACTGCTGCTCAGGAAGAAGGGCCAGCGGGTGGAGAGGGGCGATGTCCTCTTCCAGATATACGCCGAAGTGGAGTCCAAGGCGCAGAGGGCCCGTGACATCGCGGTGAGACTGCAGCCGCTGCAGATCGAGGGGATGCTGATCAAGAAGTTCACCTCGGTATCCGTGAGGGAGTGATTCCGGAGTACCCGACTGACGGGTTTAATTAAACGCACCGGATTGGGTAGGCCATGTTCATAGTAAGCGAGAGGATAAACGGGCTCTTCAGGTCCATAGGCGGAGCCATAGACTCCAGGGACGCTTCCGCGATACAGAAGGCGGTCCTTAGGCAGATGGAGTGCGGGGCGGACGCCCTCGATATCAACATAGGTCCGGGGAGGGGCTCCGACGGCCCCGAGACCATGCAATGGCTGGTCAGGACGGTTCAGGAGGTGACGGACCTGCCCCTGTGCATAGACTCGCCGGGGTTAAGGACGATGCAGGCAGGCCTGGAGGCATGCGACAACCCCGTAATCATCAACTCCACCACAGCCGAGGCCGCCAAGATGGGGGCCCTTTTCCCCCTTGCGGCGGATCACGATGCGGACATAATCTGCCTGACGATGGATGAGAAGGGCATACCCAACGACGCCGACAGCCGCGCGGAGATGGCGATGCTCATGATGACGACGGCCATGGATCTGGGAGTATCGCCCGAGAGGGTTCTGCTAGACCCGCTGGTGCTTCCTGTGTCGGCCGCCCAGGACCAGGGCAGGAAGGTGATCGAGGCGGTAAAGATGTTCCAGGCCATGAACGATCCGTCTCCCAGGACCATCGTCGGGCTCAGCAACGTATCTAACGGCGCCAATGACAGGTCCCTTCTAAACAGGACCTACCTGGCGATGCTGGCCGGCGCGGGTCTGACGGCCGCCATAGCCGATCCCGAGGACCGGGCGCTGATGGAGGCCGCCAAGACAGCCGATGTGCTGCTGGGCAGCAGTCTATACTGCGCCGATTACCTGAGGGAGTGACCTGTAAGGAGTCCCGCCCTCTCCAGAAGGGGTCTGACCGCGGAGTACCAGTTAACGGGCATGATATGCACTCCCGAGACCCCCTTCATGTCCCTTATGCCGTCAAGTATCTCCGAGGCTATCCTCTGCCCCTCCTTCTCCTCGTCGGGTGCGGCAGCCATCCTCCTAACGATCTCGGGAGGCACGCAGGTCCCGGGGACGCTCTCCGCCATGTACCTGGCCGCCTTCAGGGTCCTGAGTGGCAGCATCCCGGCTAGTATCTTCACGTCTTTCAGGGAAACGTCCCTCCTGACCTCGGATACCCAGGATTCGAATGCGTCCAGGTCGAAGACCGATTGTGTCTGTATGAACTGCGCTCCCGCCGAGACCTTGTTCCTCAATCTCATGACGTGCATCTCACGGGGGTCTCCGAAGGGGTTGGAGACGGCACCCAGATAGAGGTCCGGAGCGACCTTCAGCCTGTCCCCGCTCCAAAGGGTCCCCTCATCCCTCATCCTCTTGAATATCATAATCTCCTGTGTCGAATCCACGTCGTAGACGTTCTTCGTGTCCGGCTGGTTCCCGAAGCACTGGTGGTCCCCGGACAGGCACAGGATGTTGCGTATGCCCAGGGCGTTGGCACCCAGGACGTCGGATTGCAGGGCGATGCGGTTCCGGTCCCTGCAGGTCATCTGCAGTATGGGTTCCATCCCCTCCTTCATTATGAAGACCGAACCCGCCAGGCTGGAGAGTCTCACGGTCGCCGTCTGGTTGTCCGTTATGTTGTAGGCGTCGGCGCATCCCTTGATCATCTTGGCCCTTGCGAGTATGTCCTCTCCGCTGGCCGATTTCGGAGGACCTATCTCCGCGGTGACCGCGAACTCCCCGCGTTCCAGTTTCTCCTTCAGGAGGCTGCCGGTCATCTGTTCCCCTCTTTCTTGACGGTCCTGGCGCCTCTGCTGTGGCTCTTGGACCAGTCTTTAGGCGGCATGACCCGGGTCATCAGCTCGGTCTGCCCCTTCTGCCTGAGAGCCTCGTATATCTGGTACCAGGCGCATTCAGTGTCCGGATCCACCTCGCATTTCCCATCGATGGATCCGCCGCAGGGCCCGTTCTGCAGGGATTTGGCGCATCTCGCCAACGTGCATATGCCCGCGGTGAGGTGTATGGTGCAGTCCCCGCACCCCACGCACTTCTCCTTGAAGACGCCGTGTTTGACCTGGGCCCCCATGTTGGATGTGTTGACTGCGGGGACCACGTTCTTCATGCGGTTGTTCTCCGCCAGGACCTGGGCGCCCACTCCGCATCCCATCGAAACCACCACGTCGCTCTCGGCTATCAGATCGGCCACCTCCCCGTGGAAGCGTTTCTCGCATTGCCTCCTGACGGTAGCCCCGGTGAAGGTCCATCCCATGCCCTCGGATTCGCATATCCTCTGAAGGGCGGAGATCATCTCCTTAACCTCCTCCTTGCCTCCGGCGAGACTGACCGAAACGCAGGAGTCGCAACCGAGGATCAGCACATTGCCACCTCCGTAGATGGATATGAGATCGAATACTTCCCGCGGGGGTTTCTGTTCGCCTACGATCATGGACGTGCCTCGAAGCCGTCCAATGCTTTGATTCGTTAAAATGGTAATGCACGGCCGCAGACATGATATATCTCCTTCAGGCATCGGACATCATGCGCATCATGTGTTTCACGGTCGACTTCGACAGGGACGTCAACCTCGCGATCCCGGGCAGGGCCGAGGCGGGCTCCCTGGACCGCGGCTCCGGAACGGATGCCAGATTCTCATCCTCCGTACGCGGGGCACGCATGCTGTCCGGATTGCTGGATGAAATCGGGGTTCCCGCCACATACTTCGCGGAGGGGAGGACGCTGGAGGTGGCGGGCGACCCATCCGTCTTCGGCGGCCATGAGGTGGGGGTGCACGGCTATGACCATGAGGACCTGGAGCGCTGCGGTGACGATGACGTGCGTTCGATAATCGAACGGGCGAAGGCGGCCGTGAGGGACGTCACCGGGAGGTCGGCGACAAGCTTCCGCGCCCCTTACATGCGCCCGTCCGACAGGATATCCGATGCGCTGCCGGATGCCGGCATAAAGGTGGACTCCTCCCGCTATTCGCCCCTTTCGCCTTCCATGATTCCTTACACCGTGGCCGGAGGGCGGGTCACCGAGATCCCCGTCCCGGAAGGGACCGACAGTAACGGGAAGAAGATCTCAGCTTACTTATGGCCGATGCACGAGGGCAGACGCTCCCCGGAGGACTACCTGGGGATGGCATCGGAGGTCCTGGAGGGGGTGTTCGTCCTCGCGACCCACACTTGG
The DNA here is from genome assembly GCA_012515075.1 of Thermoplasmatales archaeon. Lineage (GTDB taxonomy): Archaea > Thermoplasmatota > Thermoplasmata > Methanomassiliicoccales > Methanomethylophilaceae > JAAYZC01. The sequence continues at coordinate 18,223 of JAAYZC010000010.1, read as the reverse complement.
CACGTCTGCGAATCCCGTTCGTCCGGAGTCATGGACACCCCGGAAATCGAGCGCAACATCGAGAACATGAAAAAGGTGCTGGAAGGGCTGCTCGACATGGGATACCGTGCCGAGACTGTCTCCCGGGCGGCGGATGCCGTGGGGTCCGTGTCAGGCACCCCCTAAACAAATATATAGAAACTGGACCTTATTTCCGCTCGGTGACGGTTTGTCAGCTAGATTGATTCTTGGCAAGGATGTTTCCGAGGAGATATACGCAGAGCTCAGGTCCAGGATAGAGGTCCTGAGATCGAAGGGCGTGACCCCCGGCCTTGCAGTGGTGCTCGTAGGGGACGACCCGGCATCCCAGACCTACGTAAGGATGAAGGGCAGGAAGTGCGAGGAGCTCGGGATGCATTCTGTCACGTGCATAATGCCCGCCCGCACAAGTCAGGAGGAACTGCTTCAGAAGGTCGCCGAGCTGAACGGGGATCCATCCGTCCACGGGTTCCTGATACAGCTCCCTCTCCCCGCGCACATAGACGAGGAAGCCGTGATAGCGGCGATAGACATGAGAAAGGACGTGGACTGCTTCCACCCGGCCAACGTGGGGAGGGTCCTGATAGGCAACCCCGAATTCCTCCCGGCGACGCCCGCGGGAGTGCAGCAGATGCTGGTGCGCTCCGGGGTGGAGACCTCCGGCAAGCACGTGGTGGTCGTGGGGAGGAGCAACATCGTCGGCAAACCGATGGCCGCGATCATGATGCAGAAAGGCGAAGGTGCGGATTCCACCGTAACTCTGGTCCACTCCCGGACGAGGGACCTTCCTTCCATGACCCGTCAGGCGGATATATTGATAGTCGCCATGGGGAAGCCAGGATTCGTGACCGCCGACATGGTGAAGGAAGGCGCGACGGTCATAGATGTGGGGACAAGCAGGGTGGAGGACCCCTCGCATCCCAAGGGATATAGGCTTGCAGGGGATGTGGACTTCGAAAGCGTCAGGGAGGTCGCATCCGCGATAACCCCTGTTCCGGGCGGGGTGGGGCCGATGACGATATGCATGCTGATGGCCAATGCCGTCAGGGCCGCGGAGAGGGCAAATCCATAATCAAACGGAGGCAGAACATGATCAGAGAGTGCAGCGAACACGGATACTTCCGTGACGAGACGTGCCCTTATTGCGGCGAAGAGGGGAAGTTCCTCATGAGCGACTTCGAGGTCGAGAAGCTCGGAAGGACACTTGCGGGAATACTGAGACACGGCAGGTTCGACCTGGACATGGATGAACAGGGTTTCGTGGAGATCCGCGACATAGTTTCCGTGACCAAGGAGCACAACCCCCGCATGGGCTGGCTGAGGCCGCATCACATAGAGGCCCTGGTGGAGACAGATCCGAAAGGCAGGTACCAGACCGGCGGTTCGGCCGTAAGGGCCACCTACGGGCACACCATAAAACTCGATCTCAAACTTCCGACGGACGGGGTGCCCGAAGAGTTGTTCTACCCCACCACTCCGGAGGAGGCCGACATAATACTGGAGGTGGGTCTTCTTCCTTCCGACAGGTCAATGGTCCATCTCTCCCTGACGTACAACGACGCGTTCCGGGCGGGGTCTGTCCGCGTGGAAGACCCCGTCATACTCGCGATCGACACGGTGTCCTGCATAGACCGCGGGTTCAGCATATGCAGGGCCGCCAAGACGGTCTTCCTCTGCAGGCAGGTGCCGGCGGAGTGCCTGCGCATGGCCCACGAGGAAGAGGGAGAATGATCGGATGCCTCAGATAATAAGGCCGGACGAGGTGCGCGCCAAATACGGGGACCTCTTCTGCCAAGGACTCTACACCCTGGTCGACGAGGAGAACGGTGTCGCCCAGATCGTGGAGAGGTGCATCTCCAGGGGGCCCATAGAATGGGACGTGGTCAACAGGAAACGCACAGGGGGCATCATAACCGACATCCGTGTGGACGGATACACCATAATAATGGACACGATCATAGGGGAGAGGCCCCTGAACTTCGGACCCGTGTCCGCGGAACTGGGCGGCCAGGGCGTGAGCGCCCTCAGGGTGGACGGCGACAGGGTCAGGACCACCTGGGCGGGCCTCGCCGGGGCCAGCGTCGGTGTGGGCGCATGCCTTCCCCAGTGCAGGGATGTAATAGAGACCGTCTATCCGGACGGCTACAAGATAGGGGGGGCGAACCACCTGCAGGTCGAAATCGTCACCCCGAGGATGGTGAGGGTGATCGTGGGAATGGATGACACGGACACCCGCGAGAAGGGGGCCACATGGGTCACGGCCATGAAGCTGGGCAGGCAGTCCCCCGTAGGGAGATTCCTGGACCACAAGATCGTACAGCTGAATCCAAAAGCTCCCAACAAGACCACGAACTGCTGCTCCGCAGCGGTCTCCTTCGCCGTGAAGGAGGAAGAGGTCCCCGAGCTCATCGAGTACTGCACCGAGTTCATAAGATCCGATTCCTTTTCCCAGGACACCGTGGCCACTGTGTTCAAGGGACTACGCATACCCGAGGAGCTCTCCAGGTTCGGTTGGGAGGCCAAGAGCACCCTTTTCACAGAGGAGGATGCGCTGGCCGTTGCCGGGAGGAACGGCGTCCAGGTCATAGACGTAACGGGCACCAAGGGTGTCATCGGCGCGGTGGCTGCCATAGGATGCTTCGACATGGGTCTGAGGTCCTCGGGCGTTCCCGAGGACTTCGAGTGATAAGATGGCCCTTCCGAAGATCATATCGAACGCCGCGTACAGCACGTACGAGTCACAGCTTGAGAAGGAGGTCCTGGCCGGCCCCGTACCGGGGCACCTGGCGATTATAATGGACGGCAACCGCAGGTATGCCAAGGAGGTTCTCCAGGCGGAGCCCAGGGAAGGGCACATAATGGGTCGCGCCAAGCTGGAGGAGGTCCTCGGGTGGTGCATGGACACAGGCATCAAAGTCCTGACGGTCTACGCCTTCTCCACCGAGAACTTCAACCGCGACCAGGAGGAGGTATCCTTTCTGATGGACCTCATATCCCAGGCCCTCCGGGATTTCGCCGACGACCCCAGGGTCCACGAGAACAGGGTGAGGGTGGGTGTCCTGGGGGACCCGTCAATGCTTCCCGAGAGCATGCTCGAGGCCATATCCTACGCGGATGAAAGGACCTCCGGCTACTCAGACCACCATCTAAACATGGCCGTGGCATATGGCGGCAGGCAGGAGATAGTGACTGCGGTGAAGGAGATCGCGCGCAAGGTGAAGGAAGGGGCCATGGATGTCGAAGACATCACGGAGGGGACACTGTCCGGGCACATGTACATGAGCAGCATGCCGGACCCCGACCTGGTGCTCAGGACCTCGGGGGAGGTGCGGATCTCCAACTTCCTGCTCTGGCAGATGGCCTATTCGGAGTTGTACTTCACCGATGTCTACTGGCCAGGTTTCAGGTACATAGATTTCCTGAGATCGATAAGGGCGTATCAGCAGCGCAGCAGAAGATACGGGACGTGATCCGATGGAGGACGTCATTTTCCTTCACGCACCCAGCGTCTATGATTTCAGGAAGAAGCCCATATTCTACGGTCCGGTCAGCGATGTGATACCGTCTTCGCCGGTGTTCGAGATGTACCCGATAGGGTTCATGACCATCTCCTCTCACCTCGAGGCGGCTGGATTCCGGACGCGCATCGTGAACATAGCCGTTCAGATGCTGCAGGACCCCAGGTTCGACGTGGAGAGGCGCATACGCAGGCTCGATGCCAAGGTGTTCGCCATAGATCTACATTGGATGCCCCATGCACACGGGGCTCTGGAGCTGGCAAAGATAGTGAAGAAGCACCATCCCGATGCAAAGGTGGAGCTGGGGGGTTTCACCTCCTCGTATTTCCACGAGGAGCTGATCCTCAGGCCGGAGGTGGACATGGTCATGCGCGGGGACACTACCGAGGCCCCCACGGTGATGCTCATGGAGGCCCTGTCCAAAGGGGACGACCTTTCATCGGTTCCAAACCTGGTCTGGAAGGATGCCGGGGGCAAGGTACACGACAACGGGCTGACCTATGTGGCCGAGGATCTCGACGACATACTCTTCGATTACGGGGCCATGATAAAGAACACCATCCGCCACATGGACATAAAAGGGGCCCTGCCGTGGTTGGGGTGGGACCGTTTGCCTCTGACCTCGGCGTTCACGGTTCGCGGATGCTCCATGAACTGCGCCGAGTGCGGGGGGTCGCACCACGCCAACGGGAGGATCGCGTGCAGGTCGCGCCCGGCTTGGCGCAGCCCCGAGAAGCTGGCGGAGGACCTGGAGACCATACAGAGCTATCTGAACACACCGATATTCCTGGTCGGGGACCTGAGGCAGCACAGCATGGGGTACGCAGACCGCTTCATGGAGGAGGTCCGGGAGAGGGGCATAGACAATCATGTGGTCATCGAGCTCTTCACCCCGGCCAACGAAGACTACTTCCGCAAGATAGACCGCACCTTCGGGGAGTGGAGCATAGAGTTCTCCCCGGATTCTCACGATGAGAAGGTCCGCCATGCGCTGGGAAAGGGATACGACAACCCGTCGATAGAGAGCACGGTGAGGGCGGCCTTCGGGTACGGATGCGACAGGTTCGACATGTTCTACATGACCGGTCTGCCGTTCCAGGACAGGGAGTCAGCTCTGGAGAGCGCCCGCGCGTCCAAGAGGCTTTGGTCGCTCGTCGGTAAAGAGGACCGCCTTTTCATATACAACGCGCCCTTCGCGCCCTTCGTCGATCCGGGGAGCAGGGCCTTCGAGGATCCCGGCAGGTGGGGTTACAGGTTCTTTGCCAGGACATTGGAGGATCACCGCAGGCTCCTGGACAGTCCCTCATGGAAGCATGTACTCTCTTACGAGACTGAATGGATGTCCAGGGACGACATAGCCGAGACCTCCTACGACGCGGCCGTGGAGCTGGCGACCATGGAATACGAGAGCGGTCGCATAACAAAGGATACCTTGGACGCTCGCACGGCGCGGACGGAGATCGCCCGCGGCCTGATGCACAGGGTGGACTCCATACTGAAGATAGAGGACGAGGGTGAGCGCACCTCCCGGCTCTGGGAGAACAAGGAGGAGGGGGAACGCCTGATGCACTCGACAGTATGCGACAAGTCGGATCTCAGCTGGGCCGCCGGATCCATATGGTCTAATGCCCCGAGGGTCCTTTCAGGACTGCTCCGTTCAATGCTCCGCTGAGCGCCTTCCTTACCTAGAACATAGATAGATTTGAAGAATGGGAGGATCAGTTGCCCTTGCCCATCCTTCTGGACCTCTCCGCGCTGGCCCTTACGGCGTCTATGAAGGCCGAGCGGATCGCCCTGTCCTCCAGAGCACGCACCCCCTCGATGGTCGTGCCCCCCGGGGAGCAAACGGAGTCCTTGAGCACATCCGGGTGCTGGCCGGTCTCCAGAACAGTCTTGGCGGCTCCCAGGACGGTCTGAGCCGCAAGTTCGATCGCGACCTCTCTGGGGAGTCCGCATAGGACGCCCCCGTCCGCCATCGCATCGATCATCATGTAGACGTAGGCCGGACCGCTTCCGCTGACGCCGGTGACGGCGTCCATGTCGCTTTCCCTGACCTCGAAAGCGGACCCGACTGCCTCCAGCACCGATTCGACCCTGTCGAGGTCCGCCTCTGTTGCGTTCTTTCCCGGAGAATAACCCGATGCTCCCTCGAGAACCATGCAGCAGTGGTTGGGCATAACACGTACAATTCTGCCACCTGGCACATATGATTCCAAAACCTCTGTGGATAATCCCGCTACAATACTCATGACAAGGTGTTCCGGACCTATTTCCAATCCCTTCTCCCTGAAAACGCCTTCCACCTGGGCCGGTTTGACCGCGAGAACGAGGAAATCGGTCTTTTCGGCCAGCTCCGCCGCCGTTTCGAACACCGCTATGCCGTGTTCGGAGGCCATACGCTCCCGGGTCGAGATGCTGGGGGCGCATGCTCCGATCTCCTCTGAGCTGAAGAGGTCTTTGGCCAGTATGCCCTCTATCATCGCTTCCGCCATCTTGCCCGCCCCAATGAATCCTATCTTCAATGCCATCCGAGAACCTCTTCCCCTTCCAAAGGCATAGCCGTTAATAACCTTGGTGCCTTACCGCATCCCTTTATATAATAATAAACTCTCGCGCCCCCTAAAACGTTTTATAACCACACGCCATCACGCTCGGCAATGTCACTAATAGCGAGTTACATGCCGCTGGTGTTCGTGGGCATTATTGCCCTTGGTTTCGCACCCCTGGCGTGGTGGGCATCGAGATTTATCAGGCCCAGGAAACCTACTCACTGGATGGAGACAACATATGAATGCGGTTCCGAACCCATAGGCGATGCGCATGTGCAGTTCAGGTTCCAATACTACGCTTTTGCAATAATCTTCGTAGTCTTCGACCTGGTCACGACGTTCATGATGATATGGGCCGTTGCATTCTCCAACCTGTCGCCTTCGGCGCAGATGTGGATGTTGATCTTCTTGGGAGTTCTTCTTCTGGGCGTGACATATGCTCTGAAAAAGGAGGAAAGCATATGGATATGAGTCTCTACCCTCACGCTGTTGCAATGAGTGCTGATGAATTCATGTCTTGGTCATCCGCGATGATCAACGACATGCTGAGCTCCGGTACGAAGAGGACCGTGGACAAGCTCACCGGACCTGTCTGGTCCTGGGCTATGAAGAACTCCATGCACCCTCTGCACTGGGGGCTCGCCTGCTGCGCCCTGGAGATGGCCGCCGCATCCGCACCCAAGCACGATGCCGAGCGCTACGGTATGATCTACCGCTCTTCCCCGAGACAGACGGACATACTCCTGGTCAACGGATGGATCTCGAAGAAGATCCGCCCGGACCTAAGGCGCCTCTATGAGCAGATACCCAACCCCAAGTGGGTTGTGGCGATGGGCGAGTGCGCCATATCCGGCGGACCCTGGTACGACTCCTACAACATCGTCCAGGGACTGGACCAGATTGTTCCCGTCGACCTATACATACCCGGATGTCCGGTGAAACCCGACGCGATGATCGACGGTTTCATGCTGCTTCAGAAGAAGATAGAGGACTACTTCAAGAGAGGGGTTTTCCTGGAGGACTGAAAATGCCCGGAGATGTTTATCAGGCACCTACTGTCAGCGAGATCGAGAGCATCCTCGTGAAGGAGTTCCCTTCGCTACAGGTGACAAGGACAGAGGCCCGCAGGGTCTACGCCACGGCGGACAGGGATTCGATATTCGAGCTTTGCACGTTCATACACGACAATCTCAACTTCGAGCACTGCAGCTCCTTATCCGGAGTCGACAGGGAGTCCACCTTCCAGGTGGTATACCACCTTTCCAACTACGAAAACGGAGTGATGATCGAGATCACGTCGGACGTCCCCTCGGACGATCCCCGTATAGCATCAGTCGCCTCCATATGGGGAGGGGCCAACTGGCACGAGAGGGAGGCTTACGAGCTCTTCGGCATCGTGTTCGAGGGCCATCCGAAGCTCGAGAGGCTGCTCACACCGAGCAACTACGAGTTCTACCCCTTCAGGAAATCTTACAAGCTCAGGGGGCAGGAATGATGCCGGAACCCGAAATAAAACTTGACAGTATGAACACCGACAGGATGACTGTAATAATGGGTCCCCAGCACCCGTTCTCCCATGGTCTCTGGACCTTGAAGGTCGAGGTCGACGGGGAGATAGTCACGGATGCGGAACCCATCATAGGTTACCTCCACCGCGGCTGGGAGAAGGAATGCGAGAACCGGACCTATCCCAAGATCATCCCCATGGCCGACCGTCTGTGCTATTCGGCCTCCATGACATGGTCGCACATATACTGCATGACGGTGGAGAAGGCCCTGGACGTCGATATACCCGACAAGGCGAAGTACCTTAGGATAGTCGCCGACGAGATATGCCGCATACAATCCCACCTGATGTGGCTGGCGGCCGTCGGTACCGACCTTGGAAACCTGACCGTCTTCCTCTGGGCGATGAGGGAGAGGGAGTTCTTCCTGGACCTCAACGTCAGGCTCTGCGGAGCGAGGATGACCACCAACTACCCCCGCATCGGCGGAGTCAGGAACGACACCACCGAATACTTCGACAGGGACTGCATGAGGTGCGTGGAGCGCTTCGAGAAGCGCCTGTGGGACATCATAGCCCTGGTTGACGATTCCTCCGTGTTCGTATCCAGGATGCAGGGGATATCCCGTCTGACGAGGGAGCAGGTCGCCAACCTCGGAGTCACCGGACCCGCGATGAGAGGCTGCGGAGTAGATTTCGACATACGCCGCGACGATCCTTACGACGGATACGATGAGATGGATTTCGAGGTTCCTGTGCTGAAGGAAGGCGACACGTACGCCAGGTACATGGTAAGGATCGAGGAGATGTTCCAGAGCTGCGAGATAATCCGTCAGGCGATGAAGAAGATACAGGACATGCCAAGATCCGCGCCCTACAGGCTCAAGGTGCCTTCCGCGGTCCCAGAGGGGACCCATTTCGCCAGGCTCGAGGACCCGCGCGGGGAGAGCCTGATGTATCTCATATCGGATGGGACGGACAAGCCATACAGGCTCAAGGTGCGCTCCCCGATATTCGTGAACGTTTCCGCAGCCAAGCCTATGGTTCAGGGATGCAGGATAGCCGATGTGCCGGCAGTCATGGCCATGGTCGACATGTGCCTTGGGGAGACCGACAGGTGAGACCATGTCATACAGCAGTATTTTGGAGTGGATAACGTTCCACAACCCCATGGATAACCCGTTCTACCCGTTCGGGGATCTGTACAACCTGCCCTATGACTGGGCCTACAAGATATGGGAGTTCCTCGGCGGCCTGGTGGCCTGGCTGATAAACCTCCTGTTCCCGGGCAACGTCGTCTCTACCTGGCTGATATCGGACCAGGTGGTCAACGTATTCGCCCTGCTGTTGTTCATGCTGATCATCTTCTTGGTGGTCTTCGTGGGCACGCTGCTTTCGCTATGGGAGGAGCGCAAGGTCCTCGGAAGGATGATGGACAGACGCGGTACGCAGGTGGGTCTGAAAGGATTCCTGCAGTGCGTGGCCGACGGTCTGAAGACCTTCATGAAGGAGAACGTCGTTCCCAAGAAAGTAGACAAGATGACGTATATGTGGACGGTGTCCCTCGTCATCGGCACTTCCGTGCTGATAGCCTGTATGATCCCTCTGTCCGACAGATGGTTCGTGGTGAGCTACGACACCGGCCTCCTCATAATCATGGCCCTGTTCGCCCTGGCGCCCTTCTTCATATTGGTTTCCGGATGGGCTCAGAACAACAAGTACTCCCTCATCGGAGGGATGAGGGCCGCCGAGCTGATGATATCCTACGAGATACCGATGCTCATCCTCATCGGCACCGTAATACTCATGGCCGGAAGCTTCAACATAAGCGACATCGTCCATGCCCAGTACGACACCGTGTGGTACTTCATACCCCAGGTAATCGGTATGATCACCTTCTTCTGGTGCTCCATAGCGGAGTCCGAAAGGGTCCCGTTCGACCTGGCCGAGGCCGAGGCCGAGCTCGTCGAGGGATGGCAGACCGAGTACGCCGGAATGAAGTGGGGCCTCATCATGCTGGCCGACTACTTCAGAGGCTACGTCGCATGCGCGATGGGAGTCATACTGTACTTCGGAGGATGGATGCTCCCGGGAATAGGCGACCTAAACAACGCCATGCCCGAGATCGTTTTCCTGCTTAAGACGTGGCTCATGTTCTTCATGATGATCTGGGTAAGGGCCACACTCGCACGTGTCAGGACCGATCAGATCCTGAACATAGGATGGAAGATATTCACCCCGCTGGCGGTAATCAACCTGTTGATTGTCGTGCTGCTCAAGTTCGGAGGTGTGTTCTGATGGCAATGAAATATCTGGATAAGTATCCGAAGGACACAGCCAAGGGCCTGTGGGTCGTGAAGCCCATGTGGACCGTCATGAAGCTCTTCGCCAAGGTCATACCCAGGAGATCCATGACTATAATGTACCCTTACGAGAAGGAGTGGATCCCTGACAACTACCGCGGACGCCCGGGCCTGCAGTTCGACAAGTGCGTCGGATGCGGGCTTTGCGCCAGGATGTGCCCCACTGCATGCATATGCCTCGTGGAGACTACTGACGACGAGGGCAAGAAGGTCAAGAGACCGCAGGTCAACCTGGGAAGGTGCATGATGTGCGGCTACTGCGCAGAGTACTGCCCGGTCGACGCGATGACCGTTACCCCCGAGATAGAATTGGCAGAGTACACGAGGGAGGACCTGATATACGGCCCCCGCAGACTCAGGTTCGAGGGAGTCAACGAGATGATGGAGGTCCACATCGAGGAACATCTGATATCCAACGTGCAGAAAGGGATACTCGATCAGCCGACTTCCGCCTTCGAAGTGGACAGACCGGTGCTGGAGGAGGCCAAGTGCATAGGATGCCAGAAGTGCTTCAAGGTGTGTCCGGTAGGAGCCATCGAGATGTACGAGGCCGGCGTCAACGAGAAGGGGAAGCCCAAGAAGATCCCCAGGATTGACACCGACAAATGTATCTGCTGCAAGAATTGCGTGGACGACTGCCCCAAGAGCTGTCTCCACATCAAAGAGGTGCTATGATGAGCTTCATCAATGATATATGGGACGGCATATGCAGCTTCGCCGGATTCGTATGGGACAACCCCGATATGCTGGCATTCGTCATATTGGCGGCCATAGCTATCGCTGCGGCCATACACGTTGTGGTAGATCCAGAGGTCATCCACAGCGCGTTCTATCTGGCTCTGGTGTTCGTGTGCGTCGCTGTAACGTACTTCTTCCTGGAGGCGGAGTTCATCGGCGTGATACAGATGCTCGTGTATGTCGGTGCCATAACCATACTGTTCGCGTTCAGCATAATGCTGACTAGGAGAAAGATAAAGGCCTCCGTGAAGGAGTGTGAGCTTAAATGAACAAGAAGGTACTGATCGGCGCAGGTCTGGCCATGACGCTGCTTGTCGTCATCGGGGCGGGCGTATTTGCCACCCAGTGGGACACAGCCTACGACGAGCCCGTCGGCATACCCTTCGCTCCCGGAGAGGACGGTGTGCTGTCCGAGAACAGCCTCAACTACTCTGTCTTCGAGGATTACGGGCCCCTGCTGCTCGTTCTGTCGATCCTGATGTTCGGGGCGATTGTGGGCGGCGTATGCATAGCTAGAGAGGAGGATGAGTACGATGATTCCGATTGAGTTCTTCCTGATATTCGGCGGCATACTCTTCGCGATAGGCGCTTACGGCGTGCTCACGAAGACCAACGCCATCGTGATACTCATGTGCATCGAGCTCATGCTCAACGCGGCCAACATAAACTTCGTGGCATTCGCCGCATACAACGGCGACGTGCTGGGGCAGACCTTCGTCATGATGACGATCGTCGTCGCAGCGGCGGAGGTGGCCGTAGGAATAGCCATTCTTCTCAACGCATACAAGTCGAAGAAGACTACTGACGTTGACGAGCTAACGACTATGAGGTGGTAAAGGTGTTCATAGAATTCTCATGGCTTATCCCGCTGATACCGCTTCTCTGCTTCGTCATAATCGGTTTCTTCGGGACGAAAATGCACGAGGGCGGAGGTTATCTGGCGATCGCCGGCGCGGCGGTCTCCACCCTGATAGCCGTCCTTGTCTCTTATGAGTACTGGACAAGCGCGGCGTTCGCTTCCGGCGTGCCCTATGTGGCGAGCATGGAGTGGTTCGCGTTCACGTCCACGACCGGCAGCTTCGTCATGAATGTGGGAGTCTACATTGACAGCCTCGCATGCATGATGATGCTGTTCTCGTCGTTCATATCCCTGCTGATATTCATTTACTCGGTGGGATACATGAGCCACGAGGGTAACAAGAAGAGGAGGTACTACGCAGAGGTCTCCCTGTTCCTGAGCGGAATGCTCGGGCTCGTGGTTTCCAGCAACTTCCTGGAGATGTTCATCTTCTGGGAGATCATGGGACTCTGTTCGTATCTGCTAATCGGATTCTGGAGCTTCAAGCACCCTGAGGGGGATGCGGCCTCGATCAACGCGGCCTCCGCCGCGAAGAAGGCCTTCCTGGTCACCCGCCTGGGCGACGTGTCCCTCATGGGGGGTCTGTTCGTCCTGCTCTACGCATTCCAGAGCCTGGACTACACGGTGCTGTTCGATGTAAACAACATCGCGGCCGTGGATTCCAACATGATCGCTCTCGCGATGCTACTGGTGTTCGGAGGTGTCATAGGGAAGAGCGCACAGTTCCCCCTGCACGATTGGCTTCCGGACGCAATGGCCGGCCCCACCACCGTCTCCGCCCTCATACACGCGGCCACGATGGTCAAGGCAGGAGTGTACCTCACGGCAAGGGCTTTCCCCCTGTTCGTGCAGGTCGAATACGTGATGCTGTTCGTGGCGGTCATCGGAGGCGTGACAGCCTTCATAGCGGCCACGATGGCTCTCAACAACATGAACATAAAGAAGGTTCTGGCGTTCTCCACCCTCTCCCAGCTGGGATACATGATCCTCGGCCTGGGTGCCGGAGGGTACGTCATGGCCATCGGAATAAAGCACGGGGACCCCGCGCTCATAGCTGCAGGCGCCGCCGGATACGTGGCGGCATGTCTGCACATGATGAACCACGCGTTCTTCAAGGCACTGCTGTTCCTTGGTTCGGGTTCGGTCATACATGCAGTGGGCACGGAGGACATGAGGCAGATGGGCGGCCTGGCCAAACACATGCCCATAACCTCCAAGACGATGCTGATCGGATCCCTGTCTATAGCAGGATTCCCCCTGCTGAGCGGATTCTGGTCCAAGGACCTGATTCTCGAATCCGTAATGGATGCCTTCACAGAGCCGGTGGGCTGGGTGTTCGTCATACTGTGGACGCTCGCTGTGATCACGGCCCTGATGACCGCCTTCTACATGTTCCGCATGTGGTACATGACCTTCCACGGCGAGGAGGGGCACGCGGCCAAGCACTGCCACGGAGAATCGCCCAGGACCATGACCCTGCCACTGATGATACTGTCCGTGTTCGCGGCCGCATCGGGCCTCCTGATACTCTTCGGTTTCGGAGACACCGTCTGCATAGGGTTCGACGGCACCAAGTTCATCGTCGGCAACGGACACGGGCACGATGCGATGTACTACCTTGAGCACATCTTCACCAACGTGTACACATATGTCACCATATTGCTGGCTCTGCTCGGCATATATGTGGCCTATCTCATGTACAACAAGAAGACGCTCAACCCCGGCAGGTTCAACAAGGAGGGCCAGTCCTTCATCTACAGGCTCTTCGCCAACAGATGGTGGTTCCCCGAATTCTACGACCAGCTTTCGCTGAAGCTCGGATACGGGACCGCATGCGGAGTGGATTTCATAGATAAACAGATAATAGACGGAACAGTGAACGGCCTTTCGAGCTCCGTGGTAGGGGGAGGGGAGGTGCTGAGCAGAGCTCAGACCGGTAACCTCCACTCCTATGCGGGCGTAGTCGTGGGCGGAACGATCATCCTAGCGGTGATCGCCGTGGCCCTCTTCTACTTCATGGGAGGCATCTGAGATGGAAGTGCAGATTCCGCTTCTGACGATACTGCTCGTGCTTCCCTTCATAGGGGCCATAGCGACGCTCTTCATGGGCGGCGAGAGGGCGAAATCGGCGAAATACGTGGCCGGGGCATTCGCGGGTATAACCGCGCTGCTGTCCCTGTTGCTGTTCTTCGCCAACGACCTCTCGTTCTACGACGAATGCTACGGATGGATTGACACCGCCGGGTTGAAGATGTCCTTCGCTCTGGGTGTAGACGGCCTCAGCATGCTGATGGTGTTCCTCACCTCGGTGACGGTTTTCCTGGTGATACTGTTCTCCGCGGCTGAGAAGGACAGGCCCAACTACTTCCACACCCTGATCCTCGCTATGGAGGTCGGACTGCTGGGAGTTTACATGGCGCAGGATTACTTCCTGTTCTACATCATGTGGGAGCTTACGCTCGTGCCCATGTACTTCATGATCTCCTGGTACGGAGGCCCCAGAAGGCATTACGCGGCGATCAAGTTCTTCATATACACCCATGTGGCGAGCCTGGTCATGCTAATCGGGATATTCGCGCTGGCGTTCAACGCCGCCGCGATCACCGGAGGAGGATACCTCGCGGACTTCTCGTTCGCTGCTGTCGCCGCGGCGTCCCCGCTGTTCGGCACAACGTTCCAGATCCTGGTGTTCGGGCTGCTCTTCTTCGGATTCGCGGTCAAGATGCCGATAGTGCCCTTCCATACATGGCTACCCGACGCGCACGTCGAGGCACCCACCGGAGGGTCCGTCATTCTGGCCGCCGTCATGCTGAAGATGGGTTCCTATGGTATCATAAGAGTCTGTCTGGAGGTGCTCCCCGAGGGGGCCGTCTGGTGGCAGCCGATCGTGATACTGATTGCCCTGCTCTCCATAGTCTACGGAGCTTTCGCATGCATAGCGCAGACCGATCTCAAGAAGATGGTCGCGTTCTCCTCCATAAGCCACATGGGCATGGTGCTTCTCGGTATCGGATGCCTTTCCGATGCAGGGGTCACTTTCGCCATATTCCAGATGTTCGCCCACGGACTCATAACCACGGTCCTCTTCATGGTATGCGGCCTTACCGGTCACAACGCCGGTACGAGGGAGATCCCTCTCCTCGGAGGACTCGCGGCTAAGATGCCGATATATTCGGCGTTCATGATGTTCGGGTTCATGGCATCCCTGGGTCTGCCTGGACTGGTCGGGTTCTGGGGTGAGTTCGGCGTAATATTCTCGTTCTACGAGTACACCGTGTCCATCGACATGATATGGCTGATAATCTTCTGCCTGCTGTCGCTTCTGCTGACATCCGGATACTACATCTGGGCCATGCAGAGGACGCTTTTCGGGAAGGAGACCGATAAGATAGACGTCGCTCACGTTCACGATGTGAGCCTGTCCGAAGGACTGGCCCTCGGAGTCGTGTGCGCACTCATTGCGCTGTTTGGTCTCTGGCCTGATCTGGCCCTCGGAGTGATCCAGACGTTCTCGCAGGGATTCATCTCGGGGGTGATGATATGATAACGGACATGTTCGGGAGTTTCGCACCCATGATGCCCATGGTCATAATGATCATAGGCGCACTGGTGATGCCCGCCCTGTACTTCATCACGAAGAGCAGGAGGCTGCTGCCAGCTGCATCACTGGTCGTGATCGCAGCATCTGCGATAATGACCTTCCTGATGCTAGAAGCCGGATACACGGGAACATACGGGTCCCTGTTCACCTTCGACGCGTTCTCGGGTCTGATGCTGCTGCTGTTCCAGACAGTGGTGTTCCTGGCGGTGCTGATCTCCGGATCCAGCATCGAGACCACCCGGATGCATGTGGGAGCCTATTACTCCCTGCTGCTCGGTGCCACAACAGGCATGATGTTCGTTGCGACAGCCTCCGATCTGATAGCGATATTCGTCGGAGTGGAGGTCGTGAGCATTTCGTCCTACGCGCTTGTGGCCATGAAGAGGAACGACCCCCGCGCCGCCGAGGCAGCGGTCAAGTACGTCATCATCGGAGGTCTGTCGACGGCTCTGACCGTCTACGGTATATCCCTGCTGTACGGAGTTACCGGATCCACCAACCTGATGGATATCGGAGCCGCCCTGGCCACCGCCCAGTTCTCCTGGGCCTTCGTCATCGCGATGATCACGATGATCGCGGGTTACGGGTTCAAGATAGCGGCTGTTCCGTTCCATATGTGGGCACCGGATGTGTACGAAGGGGCCGCGACCCCCGTCTCTCTGTTCCTGGCAACAGGTTCCAAGAAGATGGGTCTGGTCGTGTTCTTCAAGATATTCCTTATCTTGTTCGTCGTCGCACAGACCGCGTTCGCCACAGCCGAGATACAGTACGTGTTCGCTATAATCGCGGCCATAACCATGACGGTAGGAAACGTCGTGGCGATAACCCAGACGAACATCAAGAGGATGCTGGCATACTCCAGTATCGCACAGGCCGGCTACATAATGATCGTCCTCGCGGTCATGAACGAGTACGCGCTCACAGGCGGACTCTTCCATATGTTCACGCACGTCTTCATGAAGGGCGGAGCGTTCATCGTGGTCGCGGCACTGATCAACGTCGGTCTCGGAGAGAGGATATCGGACTACAAAGGACTCGCCAAGAGGGCACCGCTCATAGCTTTCGCGATGATGCTGTTCCTGTTCTCCCTGGCGGGCATCCCGCCGCTGGCAGGGTTCACATCGAAGTTCGTCCTGTTCTCCGCAGCGATATACGATCCGGCCACCGGTGTGATGTCCCAATGGGTCTGGCTCGCATTCATTGCGATACTGAACTCCGCAATCTCGCTGTACTATTACACGAAGGTCGTCAAGACCATGTACATAGACAAGCCGAAGGACGATGCCGAGAAGATACAGATACCCAAGACCTTCATGGCGGCCATGGTGCTGTGTCTGGTGTTCGTGATAGTGCTGGGAGTCTATCCGCAACTGATCCTCGATCTCTGTGCGAATGCGGCAGCGGCGTTCTTCTGAGGACGTCCCCGGAAAACCCTTTAACCCAAACCCCATTTTTCTGATATCCGAATTATACCGGAGGTGCCCGCGGTCGGACGCGTGCTGCTGTTTATGGGTCAGAAGTCAGGAGGTATCATGTGGTACTTCAGGGTCGACCGGTCGCCATACGCCAGGGCCACGAGCTCGGAGACATGCAGGACAGGTACTCCATCGGTAGCGGAGTCGTATCTGGAGAAGCATGAAGGGCAGGCAACCACAACCGCGTCGGCTCCCTCCATCTCCCTTTGTCTCTCCTTCATAAGCACCTCGGATATCCCTTTGATTGTCTTACCGCAGCATCCTGTGCTGTTGCCAGAATAGGAGGCGCCTGTAGCCAGAACAATCGATTTGATGTCCTCGACCGTCACATCGTCGCGGCATCCCGGTTGTATGGCGACCTTTAGTGACAGTCTGTTCAACCCGGATATCCTGTAAGTATTCCTGGACAGGGTGTGAACGATGTTCTCGGCCCTCACCCCGGATTCGGAGAGCTCGTGGGAGCATCCGGGGCAGAGCGTGACGATGCCCTTCCCTCCGGCGGAACGACCCATCCTTTGTTTATAGGAGTCCCGCTCACCTTCGGTGAGGCCTCTCAGAGGCACGGGGAACATGCAGCAGGAGGATCCTGGAAGATCGCCGCAGGCTATACCGATGGCCTCCAGCGCCTTCGCGCCGGCATGTTTGAGGAACGGGAGTCTGCATTCCACGGTGCATCCGGCCATCAGGAGCACATCATCCCCTCTCCACTCTGGAGAAAGCTCTCCGCGTGAGGGATGATCGGCCACAGGCATCACGAACCCGGATCGGAGGAAGGAATCAGGTACGGAGGCACCCGATTCACGGTGTTTCATATACATCATCACCCTGTGGGGGTCGGTGAACCCGCAAGTCGAAGAGCACCTGCCGCACCCCATGCAGCTTAAAACGTTGCCGTCCTCCCCGTTCATGACGGCCATGGGGTCGGAACCTCCGTAAGGAAGCGAAGGGCAGACCTCCCGGCACTGTCCGCATCCCACGCATCCGGCCATCAGGTCAGCGATATCTTCCCTTATATCCAAAGAATCACGCTCAGAGCACGCAGAGTCTGCAATCCAGATGTTTACAGGGCTCGTTCTGTATCTTCCATCTCAGCGCCCACATCTTGATATCGTGTATCACATTCATGAGGTCCTTCCCCGATTCCGTCAGTCTGTATTCGCTTCTCACCGGGAAGGCGGTGCTGTCCATGCGGTTCTCCACCAGGCCCTCGTCTTCGAGCTCCTTCAGACGCGATGAAAGGACCTTGGGCGTGATATCCTTCATGGATGCCTTGAGTTCTGAGAACCTCTTCCATTCCCGGCCTTTGTGCAACTCCAGCAGTATCATGATCGTCCATTTCTTGGCCAGATAGTCCATGGTCTTGTATACGGTGCACGAGTGGTCCATAATATATCTCCGGAAACTTAGATGAATATATAACATGATATCCATTTAATACCAGGTATTAATAGTATATCACGGAGTTATCGAGATGGTCAACGAATGCAATGTGAGAGTCGACGCGGGGGTATGCAAGATGATAACCACCATACACGCGAAGCAGAACGACATGGGCCTTGTCGAGCTGGATGTGAAGAGCGACTGCCCGAACATACTGA
>JAAYZC010000058.1 GCA_012515075.1 Thermoplasmatales archaeon | reverse complement strand
TTGTTGTAACTGGCGTAGATGTTCGCGATTCCCCACTTAGGTGTAGCCATCAGATCTCACCATCCTCTGCTGTGATTCCCGCTTCCTCGGCGTCGGCCTTTGCCGCCGCGGCCGCCGCGGCCTCTTCCTTGGCTGCCTGCTCCGCCTTGAGGGCCATGCTGGCAGCCGCCTGCTCGGCGGACATCCTCATGGGGTGCATCTCATCCGTGAACGGGGATGCGGGGTCGTACTCGACGGAGGACTCCTCGAGCCGGGTTACTATGTAACCGGGCACGGTGACCCTGTGTCCGTTGATGAATATGTGACCGTGAACGATCATCTGCCTCGCCTGACCGATGGTGCTGGAAAGCCCCTTCTCGAAGACGAGTGTCTGGAGGCGGCGGTTGAGGATGCTCTCCTCGTTGAGCTGGAGGATGTCGTTCAGGGTGCCGTCCGAGGGAAGGACGCCGATACGGGCGCACTTGGCGAGAAGAGCGTCGGACTCGACCTTCGCCTGGGCTTCGCCTCCCCTGAGGCGTGCCTGGAGCTCCCTGGATTGCTTTCTGAAGTTCCTGAGGATGGTCTGTGCCTTCCAAAGCTCGGTCTTGTTCTTGAGCCCGTACTGCCTTACAACCACGACCTCCGCCTTGATCCTCTCGCCCTGCCAGGGGTGAGAGGGGGTGTCGTAGGATTTGCGTGAAAATTTAGGATCTCCCACTTATACCACCTCACTTGGATCCGGAAGACTTCCTCTGGACGCCCATGGTAAGTCCCTTCCTTCCGTTCGAACGGGTCCTCTGGCCTCTGACCTTGTGGCGGGTCTCGTGCCTTATGCCGCGGTAGCAGCGTATCATCTTCATCCTGTTGATGTCATCCTTCTGGACGAGCTCGAGCTCGTTACCGAGAATGTGCATGTCAGCACCGGTCTCATAGTCCATCTGCCTGTTGACGACCCAGTTGGGAACATACTCCACATAGGTCGTGACCAGGGTCTCGAGCTCCTTGACCTTCTCGTCCGACAGCGTTCCGATTTTGACGGAGGGGTCCAGATCCGCTTTCCTGACGATGATCTGGGCTACCCTCTTGCCCACTCCTCTGATGCTCTGGAGTCCGATGACGGTCCTCTTGTGTCCATCGATATCGCTGGCTGCGATGCGCACGATGAAATTGAAATCCTCATCGACCTCGGGCTGAGCCTCTTTCCTTGCCTTAGCCATAAATGTTCCTCCGTAAATGTCCCCTAAGGGAGTGTCCATGTGCCGGTCGTCCCGGGGTTCCGGGGCGGCACACTCGTTTTTCGGCGGATGCTGCCATCCGACGGGTCACGAGTTTACGTGGAGCGACGGATACTGTTGCTGTTTAAAAAGGTTATGCCCCTGCGCACGCATCCTAGGTTACAGTGGTGCCGGAGACCGGATTCGAACCGGTGAACCCCTTCGGGAATGGATCTTGAGTCCATCGCCTTTGACCAGGCTTGGCAACTCCGGCTTGCCGGAACCAGTATCGG
This sequence comes from Thermoplasmatales archaeon, assembly GCA_012515075.1. Lineage (GTDB taxonomy): Archaea > Thermoplasmatota > Thermoplasmata > Methanomassiliicoccales > Methanomethylophilaceae > JAAYZC01. The sequence goes on along the minus strand of JAAYZC010000058.1, from coordinate 1,131 downwards.
GGAGTGGTAATTAAACCTGTTCACGGGAGGGTTGTCACCTCTGCCCTGGAGCCGGACATGTAGAAAGTGTACTCGTGCTGGGATACGCAACCGCCTTTGACCTCCACCAGCTGCGCGTATCCCGTGAGAATCCCATGGCGCAGCAACGTCTTCACATGCTTCTCCGCATCTGGGAAATCACAGCTCCTGGCACAGAAAGGGAAGGTGTGAAACTCCTCCTTGGCGTAATCCAGGAACTCCTTCGCCTTCGGATCGGCGACGGGCCGGTCCCTGGCTATCCTGACTATGTTTCCGGGACGGCCGTTCTTTATTCTGCCCTCCCCGTTGGTTGCGAATGGCTCCACGGCTATGACCATGCCCGGCTCCAGCCTGCTGTTGTTCCCGTCGTCGTAGCTGGGTATCGAGAGGCCCGCATGCAGATTGTAGGGCTTTATCTGATGGCCTGTCAGATTCACGACTGGCTTGAAGCCCGCCGTGTTTATGGACATCTCCACCGCGCGGCCGATCTCGTTTATGGGGCAGCCTGCACCGATGAACTCCGCGACCGTGTTGCGGGCCGTCTTGGAGGCTTGTATTAGGTCCGTGAACCTCTTCGTCCCGACCTCCACCGTGCCCGCGGTATCTCCTACATAACCGTCGATCTCCGCCCCGCAGTCCACCTTGACGACATCACCCCTCTCGAACACCGATCTGTCCGCGGAATCGGGGGTGTAATGGGCTGCAACCTCGTTTATGCTTATGTTACAGGGGAACGCGAGCCCGCAGCCATGCTCCCTGATGTAACCTTCGACCTCCTGTGCCACATCATAGAGTTTCACGCCCTCTCCCACCATGGAGAGACCGAGCTCCCTTGCGGCACCCGATACCTTCCCCGCCTTGCGGAGTTTTTCCAGTTCCTCATCCGTCAGCATTTTAGGACTTCCTTTATCTGCTCCCTGGATATCGCGCCCTGACGTATTATCTCTATCTCTCCGTTTTCAAGCCAGACGATGGTGGAGGGCTTTCCCAGCGTGCACCTGCCGCAGTCGATGTATGCGCTGACGGCAGCGCCGAAATCGTCTATGGCCGCGTTGACCTCCACGGAATCGGGATGCGAATGTATGTTGGCTGAGGTCGCCACCATTGGCCCCG
>JAAYZC010000057.1 GCA_012515075.1 Thermoplasmatales archaeon | reverse complement strand
GTGATGGCCCTGCCGTACCACCTGTACTACCTGTCCTCGGAGGTACCGGGTTCGCAGACCATGCAGTACGGCACGGCTCTGGTCCTGCTCATGGTGGTATTGGTTATGTTCGCGGCGGCATCGGTGATAAGACGCCGCAGCGAGAAGGGAGTGAGATGGTGACAACCGAATCAGATAATGTGATAGAGATAAGCAATGTGAACCTCTGGTACGGGGACAAGCAGGCTCTGTTCGACGTGTCCATGCCGGTGAGGCGCAACAGGATAACCGCCCTGATAGGCCCCTCCGGATGCGGCAAGTCCACGCTCCTGAGGAGCATGAACAGGATGAACGACCTGGTGGACGGATGCAGGCTGGAGGGCAGGATGCTCTTCGGCGGCACCGACATATACTCCCCGAACACGGATGTGAACGGGATAAGGACGAGGATCGGCATGATCTTCCAGAAGCCCAATCCGTTCCCCATGTCCATCAGGGACAACGTGTCTTACGGCCCCCGCATACACGGGGTCGAGGACAGGGAGGAGCTGGACGAGATCGTGGAGAGGTCGCTGGTGCGTTCCGCCCTGTGGGACGAGGTGCACGACAGACTGGACAAGTCCGCTCTGGCCCTGTCCGGCGGGCAGCAGCAGAGGCTGTGCATAGCCCGGGCCCTGGCGGTGTCCCCCGAGGTGATACTCATGGACGAGCCCACCTCCGCGCTGGACCCCATGGCGACGTCCAAGATAGAGGACTTGGCCTGCGAGCTGGAGAAGGACTACACGGTGGTCATCGTGACTCACAACATGCAGCAGGCATCACGCATAAGCGACTACACTGGCTTCATGTACCTGGGGAAGATGGCCGAGTTCGGCAGGACCGAGGGCATATTCAACAAACCGAAGGAGGAGCTCACCGAGAGGTACATAACAGGGAGGTTCGGATGAGATGAAGAGGTTCGAAGACGACATGGGAAGGCTGCTGGAGACAACCAGGGACCTGGGGTCCCTGGTGTGCTCCACCATTGACGGGGCCGTCAGGGCGTTCTGCGAACGCGACACCGACCTCGCCCGGGAGATGGCGGAAAGATATCAGCGCATATCGGACCTCCACTCCGTGCTGGAGGAGGACACGCTCAGGATACTGACCCTCTACCAGCCCACTGCGGTGGACATGAGGACCGTGGCCACGGTGCTGAAGGCCATAACCTATTTGGAGAGGATAGGCAAGTACAGCAAGAAGATAGCCAAGGCCACGATATTCCTTTCCGACGACATCTCGGCGGAAGGGATGGAAGGGATCCCGGAGATGGGGTCGGTGGCCGTGAGGATGGTCAAACTGGCTGTCGGCAGCCTGATAGACGGGGACACATCGGGCCTGGATGAGATCTCCCAGCAGGAGCATTTCCTGGACACCCTCAGGAACTCCGTGATCAGGAGGAACACGGAGCTTCTCCGCGACTGTCCGGCTGCCGCGGACGTCCTCATGCGCTATATGTCCGTGTCCAGGTATCTGGAGAGAGTGGGCGACAACTCCTGCGACATAGCGGAGAAGGTGGCGTACATGGTGACCGGGAGACACGTGGAGATCGGGGCCTGAGACACTCCGCCGGAGACTCTCCGATGCGTTGAAATACTAACAGCGCATCCCTCCTGCCACGGAGATCCTTCCATACGGAGTTATCGTATGGTCGGCCGTGGCGGGCGGTTCGCCTGCAGGTCGCACGGGGGCTTGGGCCGAACGTGCGAGATACGCTTCTTGGTTGCTACTAGCCAGCAATGCTTTTATATAGATTGTTGCATACCGTTGTCCGATATCACTGAGCCCCCCGGCATCCGGAGGGTCACGCGATTAAGAGGAATGTAAAATGGTTACCGTCTATGACGTTCCCGCTGAGAAACTCATACTCAAGACGGCCGAGAAGCTCAAGCAGAACTCGGCCATAGCCCCTCCCGAGTGGGCGGAGTATGCCAAGACCGGCAGGCACACCGAGAGGGCGCCCCAACAGGAGGACTGGTGGTTCGTGAGGTCCGCCTCCATCCTGAGGAAGCTCTATGTGAAAGGACCCATGGGATCATCCAAGCTCGCAGTGGAGTACGGAGGATTCGCGGACAACGGCTCCAGGCCCAACAAGGCAGTCAGGGGAAGCCGCAACATCGCCAGGAAATGCATGATGCAGCTCGAGAAGGCCGGATACCTTGTAAGCAAGGACAAAGAGGGTCGCGCGATCAGCCCGAGCGGCATGTCCCTTCTGGACAACACCGCCAAAGAGGTATACGACGAGATGAACGCCTGAGGAGGACCTGGCATGGAAGACCCCGAACTTGAAGCATTGAGACAGAAGAGGTACGAAGAACTTCAGCAGCAGAAGGCCAGACAGGCCGAATCCGAGCAGAAGGCCCAGCAGTTCGAGATGCAGAAACAATCGATCCTAAGACAGATCCTCACGCCCGAGGCGAGGGACAGGCTGGCCAACATAAGGCTCGCCAACCCGGACCAGGCCAACGCCGTGGAGATGCAGCTGATACAGCTCGCACAGTCTGGAAGGTTGAGGGGAGTCGTAAACGACACCATGCTCAGGGAAATCCTCGGACAGATCGCCCCTCAGCGCAGGGAGATCCACATCGAGAGGAGATGAAGATGACAACTACAAAGGCCCCGGCCATGAAGAGAAGGCTGAACAAGGACACCAAGCAGAACCGCCGCGTTCCCGCATGGGTCATGATCAGGACGAACAGGCAGTTCCTGCGCCACCCCAAGAGGAGGTCCTGGCGCATGAGCAAAGGAAACGAGTGAGGGATGAAAAATGGATGAGATCGAAAGGACAATCATCATACCCCTTAGAGCGACAAGACAGGCTCCCCGCACCAAGAGGGCCAAGCGCGCCATCAAGGAGATCAGGGAGAACATCATGAGGCACATGAAGGTCGACGCGGAGAACGTGTGGATCGACACCGGCCTCAACGAGAAGATCTGGGAGAACGGCATACGCAACCCGCCCTCCAAGATAGCCGTCAAAGCGGTCAAGTTCGACGACGGCCTCGTCGAAGTCTCCCTGGCGGAGTGATCGTCGTGATGAGGCTCTCGCGTTACGGAGGGAACCAGAACGTGGGCGTGTTCGCCGTGGCCAACGAGAGCATCGCGCTGATAGCCGCCGACGCCGCTCCCGGTTTCGTGAACGACGTCGAGGAGGCCCTGGGGGTCAGCACGGCGCTGACCACTGTGGCCGGTTCGTTCGTCATCGGCTCGCTGGTGGCCATGAACTCCTTCGGGGCTGTGGTCTCGGGCCTCGCCGAAAAGGACGAGCTCGGGGCCATCGGCTCCCGCCTGTCTGTCGTTAAGCTGCGCGGCAGGCTGAACGCGGCAGGCAACAACATCCTCGCCAACGACACCGGGGCCATAGTGAATCCCGATGTGGACGACCGTTCCCTGAAGGAGATATCCGACGCCCTCGGAGTGAAATGCGTGAGGGGCACCGTGGCCGGAATCCGGACCGTCGGTTCCGCATGCAGGGCCACCGTGAAGGGGTGCGTCTGCCATCCCAGCGCCACCGATGACGACCTGGAGCTCATAAGGCAGGTTCTGGACGTCGAGCCGGTGAGGACCACGCTGAACCACGGCTGCAGATCGGTCGGGGCCTGTGTCCTGGCCAACTCCAAGGGGGCGCTGGTGGGGGACGACACCACGCCCATAGAGATGGGGAAGCTGGAAGACGCCCTGGTGCTCTACTGATCAGCGGCTGAACACCCAGCACTCCTTCCTGTCCGGCAGTTCTTCGCCGGACAGGTCCACCTCGTTCCCCACGTACTCCACCGTCCCTTCCGGGAGGATGTCCAGGAAATCGTCCAGAGGCGTCAGGGGTATCGTCAGGCCCCCGACCCGGTGGTGCATGGGCACGATTATGCGGGGGTTCACCCGTATGAGGAACTCCTTGAGAACCTCGATGGTCATGGTGTAGATCTCGCCGGTGGGCACGAACAGGAAATCCACGCCTTTTATGGCCTCGATGACCTCGTCGGACGGTATGTCGCCGATGTCTCCGCAGTGGCAGAGGGACATCCCGTCCATCTCGAACCTGTATATGGTGTTGGCTCCCCTCTTCTCGCCGCCTGCATCATCATGGAATGTGGGGAAGCCCTCGAAGACGAAGCCTCTGCATTCCCTCCTCCCGTTGCTGAACTTGAAATCCCGGTGGTCCCCGCGTATCACGCGGGACGCGTTGTGATCGTAGTGGTCGTGGGTCATCAGGACTATGTCCGCGGCCACGGCCGGGGGCCTGATGCCGATGGACTTGCCGTCGTGGGGGTCGATCACCACAACGTTTCCGCTGTCGTCGAACTCGAAACACGAGTGTCCGTGCCATCTTATCCTCATCGTATCACACCGTCGAATCTTTACAGGCAGATAAAAGTCTGCCGACCTCCGTCGCGGGTTCACGCTGGCCGCAGGAATCTGGATTCCCACGCAATTTATAAGCATCGGAGCCGATAGGGTCCTGATGAAGAAGACCCTGGTCCTGGTCGTCGACAGGGATGACGACTACGGAGTCAAAGGAGAAGTAGACACCCCGGTGGTGGGCATAGAGCCCTGCGCATCCGCGGCCACGGCGCTGGGGATAGCCGATCCGGAGGACTCCGATGTAAACACCCTCTTCGCGGCCATAAACATCTACCGCGAGCTCTCCGTGGAGGGCAAGGATGTGGAGATCGCCCTGATATGCGGAGACAAGAAGGTCGGCCACAAGTCCGATGCGGCGGTGATAGATGAGCTCGAGACGGTGCTTGGGACGGTCCGGCCTAGCAGGGTCATCCTGGTCAGCGACGGAGCGGAGGACGAGTACGTCTACCCCATAATATCCTCCAGGGTCCCCATAGACTCCGTCAGGAAGGTCTTCGTCAAGCAGTCACCCGGCCTGGAGGGCGCCGTCTACATCGTCAGCAAGATGCTCTCGGACCCCGACAAGAGGAAGAGATTCCTGGCCCCCATAGGATGGATAATCCTGCTGGTCGGCCTTCTGTACCTCATACCCTCGATCCTGCTGATGTCCGAGGCCATGAGCCGGTCGGACATCTCCAGCCTGTCCGGCAGCATGGTGATAATACTGATCGGCCTGCTCTTCCTGACATACTCCTACAACGCGGCGGACGTGGCACGCGGGTATGTGGACATGTGGAAGATACGCATCAGGAGCGGCAGCGTGGTGGTCACCTTCACCATCCTGTCCGTGTCCCTGGTCCTGGTCGGCCTGGTCCTCGGCATCTATTCCGCGATAGCCATGTACACCACCAGTCTGGTGTACACCGGGCTCTGGCTGATGTCCAACGCCCTGTGGCCCATAACCTTCGGGGTCCTGGTGTACATAGCGGGCGAGTTCGCCAACGACTACATCAACCTGAAGGCCGTCAGACGCGGGTCCCTGATCGGAGGTCTCAACGTCGTCGCCCTCGCCCTGGTCATCCAAGGTGTCATAGACCTCATGATCTCCTATTTCGGGTTCGCGCAGGTGGACCAGATGCTCCTGACCCTCGAGATTGTCCTGGGCATAGCGTTCGCCTTCTCCGCCGGGGCGCTCCAGCGTTCCCTGCGGAACTATGTGACCGAATACGCACCGCCGGAGGATTCCGACTGACATGCTCTTCTCGGAGTGGGAACCCGTCTACCTGGAGATACTCTCCGACATGGGGTACAAGAGGGCCGACGACGAGTCCTCCGCGAGACTGCTGAAGGCCCTGACCGTCAATTTGGATCTCGTGCCCGAGGACGTTCTGGAAGCCATCGGCCCTGTGGTTACCGTCTTCGGCGCCGCGGACTCCCTGGCATCCTCCCTGGAGGCCTCGGAGCCCGAAGGAACCCTTATATCCGCCGGTGCCGCGACGTCGGCAGTCATGTCCGCGGGCATCCTGCCCGACATGGTGGTGACGGATCTTGACGGGGGCGTGGCCTCCCAGATCGATGCCAGCCGCTCCGGTGCCCTGACCATCGTCCACGCCCACGGGGACAATTCGGACCTGATAAGGGAGCACATCGGATTCTTCACGGGCCCTCTGGTCCTCACGACCCAATCCGTCCCCGACATGGTGATGCGGAACTTCGGAGGTTTCACCGACGGGGACCGGGCCGTATGCATCGCAAGGCACTTCGGCGCCCGCCGCATCGATCTTATGGGATTCGATTTCCTGCAACCTTCGACGAAGGACGGCTCCGACCCGGAGGTCAAGAGGAGGAAGCTGCGCTGGGCCGAACGCATAACCGTCGGCATGAACCCTCCGGGCGTGGAACTCAGATTCC
>JAAYZC010000056.1 GCA_012515075.1 Thermoplasmatales archaeon | reverse complement strand
TCACGTCGAAGGACACGTCGTACAGGCCCACGCTGTTGGGGGTGCCGTTCTGGATCTCGGCCTTGGTATGGCCCTGCTCCAGCATCTTGATCGCCTCCTCCGGATGCTTCCCGAATATCTTGGAGAGTCTGCTCACGCGTATCATGATCTGGTTGCCCTCTCCGTCCATGGGGCATTCCACCTCTTCGAAGATCTCCTCCGAGGTGCGGCCCCCATTGGAACGTGGTCTGTGCTCCTCGGCAAAACGTTTCACCGGCCCCCTTACGCGGGCCTTGATCCTGTCCATGCCGGCCGCCAGGCGATCGTGGAACATATCGTCCACGGCTTTGACCGGCCTCTTTCTCATCATACTTGAAGACATGTGTGAGTCTCTCCGATTTCGGTCTGATCGGTGCATTTCGCATCATCTCGCCCGAAAAGGAGCAAGGCGTCCGCTGAAGCATGATGTTCCAAGCAACAGGAGGCCGCGGGACGGGATCGGGGACCCGAAGGTCGGGATCCGCAAGATGCCCCGTGGCGAAGCGGATGGGCCTTTGAAGCAAACCTATTCTTTCCGAGTAAATCCACTTGTGTTTCCAGATCGGTACGAACGTACTCCGAACGTAGGACCGGAAAGAGAACGCTTTTACGCGGCCCCTTTTCGGTCAAGGTGTCTCTTACTAAGTGTACATCTTATTTAAAATGTCGTTTTTTACAGTATGGTGTCTAATATTACGTTATAAACGGGCTTTATGTACATAGTAATGTAAATTATGCACATCATTGTCTTCTTGAATACCGTCTGTATGAAAAGAGCGCGCATGCATGCAGAAGTATATGAATTAAGAACAAAGCATGTGCGAAAGAGACCGACATCTTAAGGTCTCTCAGACCCGCAGGACAATGCCGTCAAAGGGACCGACGACCGGCCTTCAATCGTCCTTCCTGCCGTGATACAGGAAACATATCAGGCAGAACCTCCTTGTCAGGAGGCCGCATCTGCACATGGTCTTGAGCCTTCTCCGGATGTTGCCCGTGTTGCTGAATCCCATGTCGCTTTTGAACTGACCGGCGGTGAAACCGCCGGGGTGCTCTTCGGCGTATGCCAAGATCATCCTCTCGAGACCCAACGCGGGAGAGATTTTACAATCCTTCTGCATGTTATCCGAATCCGTTCCGCTGTTTCCCCTCATGCTTCCACCTACGTTGAAAGACTGCACTGCCTTCGGCCAGTAAGGAACGGCCCCCGACCTGCATATAAACTTTATGCGTCTTCGAATGGACGGAACATGCGAACTTATTACTGAATGTGATATTATCCCGCCCTTCCGGTGGATCCGACATATCCACAGGTGCTCTCGTGAGGGGGTACGTTGCCCGCCGTCTGTCTTATGAGGCCCGGTAGCCCTGCCAACGATTAATATCCGCAGGAAGATACTGTGCCCATGGGAGCATCCTTCTTCTCCGAGACGCAACGCATGATACAGAGAGAGGTCGCCTGGGCCTTGGTGCTGATACTCGCCGCCGCCGAGGCGGGGGCTGTCTGCTGCTATGTCTTCCAGATAGGCGATCAGCCTCTGCCACTGTGGGCCCTCCTGATCATATCCGCGTTCCTGGCGGCACTTTGCCTGATGGCGCTTTTCATGAGACTTTCCGTGGAGGTGTATGGCGAACACATCACCATCCGCACGCTGAGGGCCCGTGTGATATCGAAGAGCGAGATAAAGGAGTGCCGTGTAGCGGGCTATAACGCCCTCCGTGACTACGGAGGATGGGGGATAAGATACTGGACCCGGGGCAAGGGATACATAGTTCCCGGCTCCGAGGGGGGAGTGGAGATCTTCCTGAAGGGCCGCGACCGCGGGATACTGATCGCCTCCCGCCGGCCGGAGGAGCTCCTGTCGGCCATCAGGGGCTGCGGAAAGCCGGGCAACTGATAAATTCCTTATATGCACATGCTGATAATGAAACACTCATGCCAGTCAAAGAATTCGACATCTACATCGTCCTGGACACCCAGGACGTGACCTGTGTTCCGGACCCGATGCATAGAGTCATATTGGATTATCTGTCCGCGGGGCCTGCCAGCCTGACCGACATGATGAACGACCTGGTCATCCCCCAGTCGACCCTTTCAGTGCAGATATCCAGGTTGGTCGACATGAAACTGGTGCGTTCTGAGACGGACCCCCGGGACAACCGCCGGAAGACCATATCCCTGGCATCCCTTCATTTCGCCGCGTCGCTGCCTCCCGGTCCGGACCTCGACGGGCCGCCTTCGGTCATGATCAGGCGCCTGGTGGAGGCGCCCGGCGGATGCAGGGAGTACCTCCTGGGATCCATACTCGAGGGGTTACAGTCGGTCAGGTTCGACGTCTCCCCCTGGATGAGGAGGATTGGATACCAGGCGGGCACGATAATGGCCGAGAGGATGGGCTCCATGAACGGGGAAGAGGGGCTGGAGTTCCTCAAGGGCTACTTCCTCAGGAACGGCCTGGGCAACATGAACGTGGAGACCCACCTCCCCCTGACGGTCTCGGTGCGTGAGACCAGGGAGATACCGGGGTTCACCGGGAGGCAGAAGGCCGCTTTCTGCGGCGGCATGATATCCGCGGTCATGAACTCCTGTCTGGACAGGAGATGCCGTCCGGTGAGCTGCATTGTATCGGAAGCCGGCGACGCCATCCTCACCTTCGAGTGCGGCCCCGGGGACGAAGAGGGTTCTGCCGATGCGAAATATGGCGCATGAGCCGTCAAATCTTATATCCTTCCAGTCATTCGGAAGTCCTGTATGATTCTCAACCGCTGTCCGAAATACGCCCCCGGGGCGGGGATCCGGACCGTTTCCCCCGAAGAGACCCTGAAGAACGCACTGCCTGTCCTCGAGAGGATCGGAGCCGACCCTCCCGAGGACGTGACCGGCATGGACTGCATAGGCATACCCGTGTTCTCAGTATGCCGGGAAATGACCGCGAAGGGGCTTCCGGGCAACTACAACGGGAAGGGCGCCACCCGGGAGCAGGCCATGGCCTCCGCGGTCATGGAGACGATCGAGAGATACAGCTCGGAGATGAGAGAAGACGACCGGATCGTCTACGGCACATACAGGCAGGCGGCGGAGAACGGCCCCGCGATAGACCCCGTCGATCTGATACTCCCAGTCACCACCCTCGGCATCCTAGAGGGCGCCCAGATAGCCTGGACCGCCGGTTACGACCTTTTCCGCGGAACGGAGACGTGGGTCCCCGCATGCGAGGTGTTCTACCCCTACAGACCGGACGGGGACCTCCAGCTATACGGTTTCCACACCAACGGCATAGCCGCCGGCAACACCCTGGAGGAGGCCATCCTCCACGGCCTGTTCGAACTGATCGAAAGGGACGCGTGGTCGCTGGCCGAGGAACGCGGCTCCGCCCGGGCGGATATCGAGACCGACAGTGACTCGCTGCCCGGCAGGCTCCTGAAGTGTTTCGCGGACAGGGGGGTGATCATACGCCTCAAGGACATGACCAGCGACATAGGCGTCCCGACCGTCGGAGCTTCCGCGGACGAAACGGCCACCGAGGACCCGGAGATGCTCACGATAGGCGTGGGCACCCATCTCAACCCAGAGATAGCCGCCGTGCGCGCGATAACGGAGGTGGCGCAGTCCAGGGTCGCCCACAAGCACGGCCTCCGCACGAACGCCAGGCTCCAGAAGACCGTCAGGGATATGGGCTACAAGAGGATGAAGGAGACGAACCGCCTTTGGTACGGCGAATGCTCCTCCCGCGTCAGGCTTGCGGACATCCCCGACAGGTCCACTCCCTACGTCCTCGACGACATAGAGGAGGTTCTCGGCAGTCTCGCCGAAGCGGGACTGGACTCCGTGGTGGCTACGGACCTGACCCGGCCCGAGACGGGGATCCCGGCCGTAAGGATGACGATCCCGGGGCTGGAGGTGGCCACCATGGACCCCTCCCGCCGCGGATACAGGATACAGGGCATGCGGCCCCGGTCCCTCTGACAGGTGCTCAGAGGAGCAGCTCGGCAAGGCTGCGGATCGCCCGGACACCTCCGTCCGGCGGAGGGGCCAGGCCGTCCCTCTGGTCCACCATGATGCAGTCCATCCCGGCGTTCTACGCCGCGGCCGCGTCGTTGGGGGAGTCACCCGCATACACCGCGCCGTCCTTTCTAGTCCCTGTCAGGGACAGGCAGAGCTCCAGGCGGTCCGGGGCCGGTTTGGGCCTGGGCACATCGTCCAGCCCCACGATGCGATCGAAGCATCCCCATATCCCGCGCCTGCGGGTGAGATCTTCGATCTTGAAGGCCTGCTTGCCGGATGCTGTGCACAGCCCGTGCCCCCGGGAGCGGAGGGCCCTCACGGTCTCGAACGTCTCCGGGAATGGGAAGGCCAGCCTGTAGAAGCCGGAATCGGAGACCCTGGTGTACCCCTCGAAGAAAGGCCCCCCTGAGTGCCGGATCCCCGCTGACGGCCTCGAAGGCCTGCTCCGTGGTCATGCCCGCATGGACTGGAAACATGCTCCTGTCATAGGGCGGGCAGATCCTGTCCATGGCCGCGGACATGATCGCCAGTATCCCCTGACTGGAATCGAAGAGGGTGTTGTCGAAGTCGAAGATGTGCGGATCGTACTCCCGCATGCTCACTTTACACCGACGTATATGTTGACGGCCCCCATGGACCTGACGTGGAACCTTACCTCGGAGAAGCCCGCCTTCCTGAATATATCCGCCATCTCCTCGCCGTGAGGGAATCCCTCGAGGGACGTGGTCAGCCAATCGTAGGCAGCCTGCCTGCCGTCTATCTTCTGGCCGCCGTCATACCTGCGGCCCATCATCGGGACCGCCTTCGACACGTAGATGTTGTGGAACCAGCGGACGAATCCGTTCTTGGGCCTGGCGAGCTCGGCGACTATGGCCTTGCCCCCGGGCCTGAGGACACGATGCATCTCGGATACCGCCTTCGGGATGTCCGTAACGTTCCTCAGCATGTACCCGGAGGTGACCAGGTCGAAGGCACCGTCGGGGTACTGCATATCCAGGGCGTCGCCCAGAACGAAATCCACCTGCGACGGCAGATCGAGCTCCGCCATCTTCCTGCGGGCCAGCTCCAGCATGCCGGGTGTGATGTCCAGACCGGTCACGTGACCCTGCGGGCCGGCCTTCCTGGCCACGAAGAATGCTATCTCCCCCGTTCCGGAGCCGACGTCCAGGCATTCGAATCCTCTTATATCGCCGGCCTTCTTCATCATGAAACCGTGCCATCTCCTGACCATGCCCATCGACATTATCCCGTTCATCCTGTCGTAGTACGGGGCGATCTCCTCGAACACGTCCCTGACGTATTCCTCCTTCCCCTCGAACTGATTACCCAGCTTCTCTTCTTCAGACATATATTGCACCGGTTAGGAATTGCTGCGCTATGATGTATCCCGATATAAGCAGGGCCCCGAATACCCAGTTGAGGGTGAACGCCATCGGCACCAGGCTCATGTTGGAGGGGCGGTCGCCGGCCGCGGCCAGTGCGTTCAGAACCGTGCTGCGAAGCATCGGGAGGGCGGCCATGGCCAGAAGACACGGCCAGGGGAGGGCCCCCGAGGCCACCAGCACGACCAGCACGGGGAATGGGGCGGAACACAGCGCGATGTAGAGCCCCAGGCTGAACCGGTAGCTGAACCGGGACGAGAACGTCCCGACCCCGGTCTCCCTGTCCTGCAGGTAGTCCCGGGTCTCGTTGCCACTCAGAACGGCGGTTATGAGGAGGGCGTTGGGTATGGATGCCCAGAGCACCTCCCAGGATAGCGAGCCCGACAGGGAGTAGTACGTGCCCATGGGCATGAGAATGCCCATCAGCACGAACACGGATATCAGGCCCATTCCGCGGTACTTGTAGGACACCCCCACTGTGTAGAAGGCCGCACCGAATATGCCGGCGATGCCGAAGAGGAGTATCCCCCACCCTATGTGCCATATCAGGACCAGGCCTATCAGGGCCGTCAGGGCCAGGCACCCCAGTCCGGCCAGCAGCACCGAGCGCGGTCTCAGCGCCCCGGTGACCAGCTCGGGAGACCTCAGGGAGTTCTCGACCGTGTCAGTCCCCTTGACGAAGTCCCCGTATGTGTTCAGCAGATTGGAGGCGGACTGCAGAAGGCATCCTCCCGCGAGGACCAGCAGGAATATCCAGAGGTTGAAATGACCGTCACCGTAGGCTATGACTCCGCCCAACATCACGGGGACCACCGCGCCGTGCAGCGTCCACGGTCTGAAAGCGTTGAACCAACCTGGCCTGACGGGCCTCATCTCCCTCATGGACGAGGTTATCCCTTCTCCGTATAAAACCATGACATACGGAAAGGTCCGCTGAAAAGACGTATATAGGACGATATTCTCTACGCCCTCCATGAAGGTACGGGATCTGCTGGCAAGCAGCGCGTTCATGATGGGTCTGGCACTTATCGTATCCCTCGGACTCGGACTGACCGGCAACTTCCCGCAGATCGCCCCTTACGACAGGAGCAGCCTCACGATAATAATACTGGCGGCCATGATGACCGTGTCCCTGTCGAGGATACCTTTCTCGGGTCTGAGTCCCTCCAAGGACCCCCGCGGAGTGCTCCGGGCACTGATACTGGGGATCCTCGTAGCCTCGCTGATACCCCTGGCGGCCTGGGCCCTGCTGGGTGATAGCGTCTACAAGGACGGCCTCATATTCGTCGCGGCCACCCCCTTCGCCGCCTCCGTCGTCCCCCTGTCTTACATAATGAGGGGGGATATGGAGCATGCGGCCCGGAGCACAATAATAGTCTACCTTGCATCCATACTCTACATACCCGTCCTCGTATGGCTGACCCTGGGAGAATCCGTGAACATGGCTGACGTAGTGATCTCCGTGGCGGAGGTCATGGTGCTGCCCCTGTTCCTGTCCAGGCTCATCACCAGGGTGAAGATAGACAAATACGTCATGGCCGTGGTGCTGAACTGCGCCATATTCATGCTCGTGGTGCTGTCGGTTGGCGCTACCGCCAACTTCTTCCGCTCCGAGGCGACGCTTCTTCTGATCTTCATGGGAATAGCCGTCCTCAGGACTTTCGTGCTCGGCGTCGGGCTGGAGTTCATCGAGAGGAGGCTCGGCATAAAGTGGTCCCAGCGGGTCACCGACGTACTGATGACGTCCTACAAGAACAAGGGGGTGGCCATCGCCCTCTGCATGGCCGTGCTGCCCGCCGCGGCCCTTTTCCCGATAACCGCATCCATCGTAGTGGAGATATGCTGGGTCATCTTCATGGACGCCGTGCTGTTCTCCAAGCGCAGGATGTCCCGGGAGCTCCGCAGAGAAGGGTCAGAACCCGTCGATCCTGCGGTTTCTCCTTGATGGGAGTTCCGTCACGGTGTCGCCGGGACCGACACCCCCGAACAGAAGTTCGGACCCGGGATCGTAAACGTTCCCGGCCCTGGCGCCGGGCCGGTGGGAGTTCGCGTAGCAGTAGATGCAGCCGTGCCCGCAGGTGTCGTATGCGCCTATGTCCACGTTCCTTATGCATTCACATCCGTCCCTCAGCGGACGGACCTCGGGATCGTGCGGTATGCCCAGGGCCCTCATGGTCGCCCCGTCGACGCACGCCCGGGATTCCAGCCCGGGGGTCGGCGGGCCCTCTCCCGGGCAGCAGCGGGTCAGCTCGATCCCCCTGGATCCGGCCGACTCGGCCATCCATCCGGCCAGCTCCTCCCTCTCCCGGGCATCCGGCGTCCTTAGACCCGCCGCGGCCAGTCTGTCCTCCAGCTTGCCGTAGCGCCTGAGGAACCCCACCGTGCATCTGTCCGTGCGATCCCCGAGCTCGTTGCAGAGGGTCTCGAACTTCCTGCGGTGATATTCCACAG
>JAAYZC010000055.1 GCA_012515075.1 Thermoplasmatales archaeon | reverse complement strand
GACTTCAAGCTCTACTTCATGGCGGAGATCCCCGTGAACATATTCATGGCCGAGGAGTTCTGCAGGTACTGCGACGCGTTCTCCATAGGGTCCAACGACCTGACCCAGCTCATAATGGGCAGCGACAGGGACTCCGACATACTCGGACGCATGGGGTACTTCGACGAGAGGAACGAGGGCGTCAAGAGGGCGATCGCCCAGCTTATAAAGGTGGCCCACGAGAACGGGAAGACCGTCAGCATATGCGGCCAGGGCCCCTCCGTGTACCCGGAGTTCACCGAATTCCTGGTGGAGCAGGGCATAGACGGCGTGTCCCTCAACCCGGACACCTTCATGAAGACCAAGAGGCTCATAGCCTCGGTGGAGCAGAAGATAATGCTGAAGGACCTCAGGACCCTCAGGGAAAAACTTTGACGGCGATGCGGGCCGGAGGGCCCGCATCCGCCCTTTTACTCACTCCTTACTGTTGGCGATGAGCTTCTCGTTTATGCTGGCCGCCTCTTCGCTGGGCAGCAGCATCGTGGTTATCTCCATGAAGGGATGCTTGGAGGCCTCGATTATCTTGACGTCGTCCAGGGACCTGATCCCCCACTTCTCCGCGGTCCTCTCCAGCCCCAGCTTGACCTCCGGGTCGTTGGGCTCGAGGACCACGGCCCTGAACGTCTGCGCGCCCATCTTCCTCGCCGCAAGGGCCCTGTGGTGACCGTCGACGATCAGGTAGCCGTTACGCCTCCTCACAACGATGAGCGGTTCGTTGAGCCCCCTCTTGATCTCGTACTGCCGGCCTATGAGCTCGTCCATGTAGACCTCCTTCTGGGTGGGCAGGAGCTTGTCAATGGGAACGTCCAGATTGGTCACCTTCATGCGGATACCGTTCTGCTGCTCCAGGAAGTTCTTGACGGTCATGACCTTGCCGGGCCGGGACTTCTCGATCTGCGACCTGACGATGTCTATGTTGGATATTATGCCGACGAGCTTACGGTTCTCGTCCACAACGGGCAGGTTCCTGAGACCGTATCTGAACAGTATGCGCGTGGCGTCCTCCATGCTCATGGACGGTATGGCGCAAAGGGTCCCGCGGCGCATGACGGACCTTATCTTCGCATCAGGCGTCTCCACGTACCTTAGCAGCTCCTTGGCCGTGACGAAACCCAAGAGGTATCCGTTCTCCGCTATGGGGAATCCGTGGAAGTTGGAGTTGATGATCTTGTCCCTCACTTCCGCCACCGTCATGTTGGGATCCACCGCCTGCACGTTGCGGACCATGTATTCAGCGACCGTTGCATCCGGCATTCTTCTTCCTCCCGACCTCATGACGTCCATTCTTGATAACCCTTGTTGGTCTACATCCGAGTTCCGCTTTCTCACCCCCCGGGGAATGCTGGATGCCCGTGCCGCCAGAAGACCTAATCGTTAAATACTGCTTCTGTATCTGTGGCTTTACTGCCCTGGTAGTGTAGCGGCCTATCATGAAGCCCTGTCGAGGCTTCGACACGGATTCGAATTCCGTCCAGGGCGCTCATAATCCTTTTCGGGACCATCCCTGCTCTTCGCGGGGACCCCTCTCTCTCTCAGGACTTGCCTATGACCGTCACGGCCAATCCGCCGATCCTCTCGTCGTAGTGAACATCGGTGCGTATGCCGAAGACCCTCTCCAGGTTCTCGGCCGTGACGACCTCTTCGGCGGTCCCGGAACCCGCTATCTCCCCGTCATCCACAAGCAGTATCCTGTCGCAGTACCTGGCGGCAAGCCCTATCTCATGGGTCACCAGTATCACCAGGATGCCTTTCTCCGCGACCAGCGAGCGGACGAGCTCCATCAGGCCGAACTGATGGTTTATGTCCAGGTGCAGGGTGGGCTCGTCCAGCAGCAGCACCTTCGGGTCCTGGACCAGGGCCCTGGTTATCATGACGCGCTGCCTCTCTCCGCCGCTGAGCTCTGTGACCGGACGGTCCGCGAATCCGAACACGCCCGTGGCCTTCATGGCCTCCGAGACCCTCTCCATGTCGCTGTCCGAAGGGCTCCCCATCCATTCGGAGTTGGGGTACAATCCCATGAGTACGGCGTCGAGGACGGTGAACGAGAATGACACGCTGCTGCTCTGGGCCACCATGGCCATCTTCTTCGCCAGCTCCTTCCGGGATACGGTGGAGACCACGTCCCCGTCGAGCACCACGCATCCCCCGTGGGGACTGAGATGGGCGTTTATGCACTTCATCAGGGTCGTCTTGCCGCAGCCGTTCTTCCCCAGGATGCCCACGACCTCCCCGCCGGAGGCGCTGAAGGTTATCCCTTTGAGCACGTCCGAGGAATGGTATGCGAAACGTACGTCGTTTATCTCCAAGAGCATCATTCGGCCCCCATCCTGTAGCTGCGCCTGGTGCGCATGACGTATATGAAGAACGGCGCGCCCAGAAGCGCGGTCAGTATCCCTATCGGCAGATCGTCCGGGGATATCACCGAACGGGCCACCGCATCCATCAGTATCATGAACGCGGCCCCTCCGACGACCGACAGCAGGGACAGTATCCTGTGGTTCGGACCCACGATCATCCTGAATATGTGCGGTATTATCAGACCCACGAACCCGATTATGCCGGAGATGGATACCGAACCCGCCACGGCCAGGGATGTGCCCGTCAGCAGGAGCATCCTGGTCAGCCTGACGTTGACGCCCAGGCTCTCCGCCTGCTCCTCCCCCAGGGACAGCATGTTCAGCTCGCTGGAGTTCAGGGCTATTATCGCTATACCCAGGAGTATTGGCACCAGGGCCAGGGTGAAGGAGTCCCATCCGCAGGACGCGAAGCTCCCCATCAGCCAGTAGACTATGCTCTGAAGGGTCTGCCCGTCCGCCAGATACTGTATCGCCGAAACCATCCCGTTGAAGAAGGCCCCCACGGCTATACCCGAGAGGAGGAGCATGGTGACCGACACCCCTCCGCCGGTGCGGGCCAGCAGATACACCAGGAACGTCGTCCCGAAGCAGAGTATGAACGCCATGGCCGGAACGGCGAAGCTCCCGAAGGCCGCGCCGAGCCCGAAGGCCATGGCCAGGGACGCCCCGAAGGCCGCTCCCGAGGACACCCCCAGCACGGACGGGGAGGCCATCGGGTTCCTGAAGAGGCCCTGCATGGCCAGGCCTGAAATGGAGAGGGCGGCGCCCACCAGGGCGCAGCAAAGGATCCGGGGGACCCTGATCTCCCGTATTATGTACACCTGGGTCTCATCACCGATGCCGAACATCATCATTATCGCATCGTAGAGGGATATCCCCACGGGCCCGGTGACCAGCGAGACGAAGAAGGATGCGACCAGCAGGAGCAGCGCGGCCAAGGCCGCCAGAGCATACCTCCTGAGGGTCCTCCTCCTTATCCTTATCAGCTCCTCGGAGCCTCCTTCGACCATCAGATCACATCGTGACCCTCATCTTCTGATCCATGGTGCGGGTGTCGCCCTCGCTGAAGAATATCACGCTCGGTTTATCGGACACGATGGACTCGTCGTTGAGCATGACGAGGCCGTCCTCCGTGTTTATGTTCACGAGGCCCAGGGCATCGAAGCACAGCTCGGTCAGGGTGCCCTTCCCGGGAGACTTCTTCGAGGGGTTCTCCAGGTAGACGGTCCTTCCGGTCTCCTTCCCGGAGACTGCTTTCTTCACAGTGTACAGCCTCTCCTGGAAATCGGATATCCCCTCATTGTCCTCCGGATCTATGCCTATGATGCGGCCCATGGCGTCTATTATGGAAAGCAGATAGTTGAAGTCATCGACCTCGTAATAGTCTATGCAGATTATATCCACGTCCTTGAACCCCGCCCCTGCGAGGCTGTTATGCAGGTCGTCGTAGTTCTTTATGTACCCCCACGCCACGACGCAGTAGTGATATCCGTTGGTCTTGGCTTCGGCGTAATCCAGGTAAGAGAGGAGATACTCGGTGCTTATCGTGTATTCGGGTCCAAGGGAGCTGTTCTCACCCCATTTCTCCATGTCGTTATCGGGATAGTTCGTCCATGTGCTGTTGCCGGCGGCCACCACGGTGTCCCATACCTGCTCCTCTCCGAGCATGCTCACGAAACAATCGGTTAACCCCGAGGAATAGGAGATTATCTTCATGTTCTGAATCTCGGAGTCGGTGAGGGATACGGTGTCCTCGAACGTCGACGGCAACGGAAGTATGCTGGAGCGACTCTGCACGTCTATGCCCGTGGCCGTATCGGTCACCAGGGACTCATACTCCAGCAGCTGGCTGGCAGGCACCTCGGTCTCCCGGGACGGGAGCTCCCCGTAGACTATCGAGTACATGTCCTCCAGCACATCCATGATCTTGGGTGTCGCCGATATCATGGTGTAATCCACCTCTCCCACGGTCGGGTCCCAGGAGTACCACCCCTTGGACTCCTTCGGCATGAGCAGGACCGCTGCTCCGGCGGCGACGATTATGGCCGCCACCCCTATAGCGATGAATTTCGGGTTCATTTTGTCACCGTAACACGAATTTGTTATTAGTGTGACTTCCATAGATTGAGATTATTTAACATTTCACACCGTCCCGCCGTCGAGCGTGTTACCCCCTGATTGCTGGCAGGTCCCGGGTCCTCGACGGAACTACGTACCGGCACGCCCCGGGGGGAACGCACGATACGGTTTAATACGGACAGACACTCCGAAATCCGGTGACCGTTTTGATGGAAGTCCGCGATCTCGAGTTCTCCTACGGCGACCTGCCTGTAGTGAACGGCGTGTCGTTCAGCACATCCGAGGAGGAGATCGTCTCCGTGCTGGGCCCCAACGGGGTTGGGAAGACAACCCTCCTGAGATGCATCTGCGGCCTCTGCCGGCCCAGCAACGGAAAGGTGTCCATAGACGGCAGGGACGTCTCCGGCATGACGAGGAGGGAGCTGGCGAGACTCGTGGCCTACGTCCCGCAGAAGATACCTCCCTCCCGGGCGACCGTCTTCGATACGGCCCTGATAGGCCGCGTGCCGCACATGGAGTGGGGAGCCACCAGAAGAGACCTGGAGATAACGTCTTCCGTCCTGGAATCCCTCGGCCTTTCCGACATAGCCCTGAAGTACACGGACGAGATAAGCGGCGGCGAGCTTCAGAAGACGCATATCGCCCGCGCCATCGTCCAGGAGCCCAGCATACTTATACTGGACGAGCCCACGAACAACCTGGACATAGCGAACCAGCATGCGGCCATGCATACGATACTGGATGCCATGCGGTCAAGGGGTGTTTGCACTATAATGACCATGCACGACATCAATCTGGCCGTCCACTACTCGGACCGCATGATGTTCGTCAAAGGGGGCCGGATAACCGCCTTCGGCGGTCGGGAAGTGGTCAACGAGGCCCTCATACGCACGGTGTACGGGATGGAATCCGACGTCATAGTGCACAACGGGATGCCTTTCGTGATACCACACCCCGAGAGCCCGGGAGTCCTGGTGCACAGGCACGGCGGGAGGGCCCACGAGCACGTCCGCGACATATCCCTGGTCCGCGGAGAGGGGAAAGGGCCGGAGGGGAACACGTGACCCGCCCCGCCAACCCGAGACAGAAGGATTTCTTCGACGGTCTAGCCCGCCGTTGGGATTCCGTGACAAGGCACGATCCGGCCAAAGTGGGGGAGATCGCCGATTCGCTGGAGCTGTCGCCCTCCCACAGGGTGCTGGATGTCGGCACGGGCACCGGTGTGATGGTGCCCTTCTACGAAAGGACCGTCACGCAGGGCGGCATCGTGGCCATCGATTACTCCGAGAACATGATAGAGGTCTGCAGGGAGAAGTTCCCGGCCCCCGAACATCCGCACACGGAATTCAGGGTCGCCGACCTCTACGGGTTCGACGATCCCGACGGCTTCGACCGCATAGTGTGCTATTCCTGCTTCCCCCATTTCCCTGACCAGCCGGAGGCGATATCCCGCCTGTCCCGCATGCTGAGGCCGAACGGGAAGCTGGCCGTGGCCCATTCGTCATCCAGGGACACCATAAACCGCGTCCACACGGAGGCGGGCGAGGAGGTTTGCATGGACTTCCTACCGCCGGCGACCGAGACCGCGTCCATGATG
>JAAYZC010000054.1 GCA_012515075.1 Thermoplasmatales archaeon | reverse complement strand
GTGGTACAGAACCTGGCGGGGACCGGGGACCATGTGGTGTCCTCCAACGCCATATACGGCGGTACGTACAACTGCTTCGCCCACACCTTCGTGAGGCACGGGATAACCACCACCTTCGTGGACCCCGACGACTATGAAGGGTTCGAGAGGGCCATAAGGCCGAACACCAAGTGCCTCTTCGTGGAGACGATCGGCAACCCCAACGCCCAGATAAGCGACGTCGAGAGGATGGCCGACATAGCCCACCGGCACGGGATACCCCTCGTGGTCGACAACACCTTCGCCACCCCCTACCTGTTCAGGCCCCTGGAGCACGGGGCGGACATCGTGGTGGAGTCCGCCACCAAGTTCATCGGGGGCCACGGGACCATACTGGGCGGCGTCATCATAGAGGGCGGCGGCTTCGACTGGGAGGCCAGCGGGAAGTTCCCCGTGATGACGGAGCCCGACCCCAGCTACCACGGCATAAGCTTCGCCAGGGACTGCGCGGAATCCCCGCTGTGCACCAGGATAAGGGCCATACTCCTCAGGGACACAGGCGCCTGCATATCCCCGCTCCACGCCTTCGGGTTCCTCCAGGGCCTGGAGACCCTCTCCCTCAGGGTGGAGAGGCATGTGGAGAACGCCCTCAGGGTGGTCGATTTCCTCAAGGGCCATCCCAACGTGGACAGGGTCAACCACCCCTCTCTGCCCGACCATCCCAACCACGCCCTGTACGGGAGGTACTACCCCAACGGGGCGGGATCGATCTTCACCTTCGAGGTCAAGGGCGGATTAGAGCAGGCCAAGAAGTTCAGCGACTCGCTGAGGATCTTCTCCCTGCTCGCCAACGTGGCCGACGTGAAGTCGCTGGTCATACACCCGGCGAGCACCACCCACTCCCAGCTGACAGCCGCCGAGCTGGAGGAGCAGGGTATAAAGCCGAACACCGTCCGCCTTTCCATCGGCACGGAGCACATAGAGGACATACTGGCGGATCTGGACCAGGCGCTGAGGGCCTCCGGGGACTGAGCGTGCCGGAAGGACGGGACGGACCCCGCTGCACGGGGCTCCTGCCCGTTCATCCCCGGAAACGGGATTCCTGGAACGGCGCTCAGTCCGCTCCATTCTCCCCGCATCCGGAGTGCATGACTGATGCCAGATCCCCGTCCGAGGACGAGAGTATCCACTTCAGCGGATGGAACGAGCTGGAGGTCTCCCTGCCCAGCGATGCCACGGCATAGTACCTTACATCCTTGAAGACGGACTCCAGGGTCTTCACGAACTGCTCCTGCCCGTTGTCCACCAGGAAGCCCCTGGCGGCCGGGTCGGAGTCCGTGCCCGCGCTGGGGGACAGCATCTCGGACACCCGGGGGGTGTCCGCCTTCGTGAGGACCACCGCCACAGGTATCGTGGTGGTGTAGGAAGGACCGGTGCCAGTGACCTCGTTGAACATGGACAGGAACGAGGACAGGGTGTCGAGGGGGGTGGACCTCCTGACGGATGTCTGCGGTGAGATCAGGGAAAGAGGGTCCACGGTGAACAGGAATCCGTCCGTGTACGTGAAATACTCCTCGAATATGACCTTGTCCTCCCGGGGCTCGAACTCCGCGCCGGAGATGTCGTTGATCAGCAGCTCCTTCTCCCTGGAGAACCTCCTGCTCTTCAGGAAAACTATCTCGGAGTCCCTCTCGCCCGGTTCCGTGCGCATGGCGGACTCCGGCTGGCGGTAACGGCCGCTGCTGACCCAGGGGGTCACAGGGTCCAGGGAGAAGCCGCATTCCTTCGAAGCCTCGTCCAGGTTGTTCAACGCGGACAGGACCAAGGTCGTCTTCCCGGAGGCGGGGGCGCCCACGGTGGAGATGACGATCGGGCGCGCCTCCCGGGTCATTATGTCTCTCCCGCAGAACGGGCAGACGCTCCTCAGCTGTCCGCGTTTCCCGTCATCGTACGTGCACGGCATGTCGTGGCCCCTGCTGCAGGTATGGTATCTGGTCCCGCACTCGTTCGGTATCGGATAGCTCAGGATCTGGTCGCATCTGCATCTGACGTTCGGGCGCAGGAAGTTGCGCTTGCAGTGGGGGCACACGGCGTACTCGGTGTTCTCCAGGTACTCCTCGGAATCCGACCTGGACGCGCCCCTTATCTTCGCGCCCATGACTGCCTTGAGGATGAGGAACGGGAGCACCATGACGAGGTCCATGAGCAGGGCGAACGGCAGGGCGAACAGGAAGAAGAACGCCACAGGGATCAGCATCAGGAAGCTGAGCCTGTATGCCGCCAGCATTCCGTTCCAGGGAAGCAGCAGCATCCTGGCTGCGGCGTTGCCGCGGTGGGTGAAGAGCTTCTCCTTGGGTTCCTCCTCGCCGTGGCACATGTCCTTCGACACCTTGACGAAGGGACCGCTGGCCACCAATAGGAACCCCGCAACGGTGAAAGCCGCCACCAGGAACCTCCAGTACCTGTCGATGTCGAAGCCGCCGGACGAGGATGCGATGACATCGTGCAGAGAGACGGATATCCAGTTCATCATGTCGACGTAGCCCGGGAGGCTCATGAAGAGACCTTGCTCCGCACCGGGCACGGGCAGGAGCATGTACATGGAATACACAGCGGCGCCCTCCGCGACCAGCTGGGCATAGAGCGAGTATGCGAAGCATGCGGCTATATAGGCAAGGCCTATGCCGGACACAGTCCAGTACAGATTCCTGTTGGCCCTGTTCATGTGAGGGGGATATGTGATTCCGATTATATGGTTTTCCGGAGAACGGGTCCGCGGCACGGTAGCATCCGACAGGGACGCGGATGGCGTTGAAAAGGACCCGTTCCCCCGACACATCGGAGGGCGGGCCCCCGGGTGCCTCGTGGACGGGCGACCCGCCCGCCGTCATCGGCACCCGGCCGGGGAGACCGGGCGTCAGACGGGGTTTAGCACGTAGACGCTGTAGCTCAGGTATCCCGCGAAGGTCACCCACAGCAGATACGGTATCTGCAGCATACCCGCGCGGCGGTCGTGCATCCAGAACACGATTATCATCGCCAGGACGGACAGCCATATGGCCACCAGGATTATGAAGGCCAGCAGGTAGTCCGCGAGGACGAAGAATACCGGGGACCACACGATGTTCAGGGAGAGCTGCACCCCGAACACCACGTACGGCTTGAGGTCCTGCTTACCGACCGTCTTTATGATCATGTACAGGGACACGGCCATGAGTATGTACAGTATCGTCCAGACTATCGGGAACAGATATCCGGGAGGATACACCGGGGGTAGCACCAGAGTGCTGTATATGCCTATGCTGTCTCCCGACACGAAGCTCGATATCATTCCGGCCGCAAGACACAGCAGCAGGCACGCCAGCAGTATCTTCCAATCCATCTTCTTCAGTATGTTCTCCAAGTCCACACCTTTTCATAAATACGCATTGTGTCCTTTTAAGGGAAGCGTATCCGGACGGTAATCATGAACGATGAATTGAAAAACATTAAGACGGGGGCATGAGCCCCCTGTTTCCATCGGTTCAGGCTTCTCCCCGGTCTCACGACCTCATCAGGCGCATGACGACCACGATCGCCAGGATCACGACGACGATGACCAGCACGATCATCAG
>JAAYZC010000053.1 GCA_012515075.1 Thermoplasmatales archaeon | reverse complement strand
GGGACACGTCGTACATGGCTACAACCTGGCCGGTCACGTAGGAGGCGGAGAACGCCGTGGCGGTGGCCATGTAGTCATTCACGGATGCCTTCACCAGGGTAACGGTGCCCATCGACGTCTGCGACATTGGCTCGTCGGACATGAGAACGGTCAGCTTGATGTACTGGTGGCCATCGTGGTACTTGGAGATGGACCCGTAGGCGTAGTTCACTATGTAGTCGATGGCGTTAGCCTTGGTGTACTTGCCGCCGGTCAGATACATCCAGGCAAGATCGTCGATATCGACGATCTCCCTGACGTAGTCCCTGACGGACTCGGGGAGCAGCTCGAGCGCCTCCTCGGTGCTCCCAGCGGTCTTCACCAGCATCTCCCAGCCTGCTATGGTCCAGACTCCGCTTATGTTGTGGTTGCCCGCTTCCTCGGCATCATCCATCATCTTCGCGGCCAGCGTGTTGGATGCCAGTACATACGGGTCGTAGACCTCGGAGCTGGTCCAGGTCAGGACCCCCAGCGAGCCTTCGTCGGGTATGGTTATGGCGTCCTCGCGTATCTCGGCTATCTCGCCGTCGACCTCCAGGAGGACGTATGTGGGCATCAGCATGCCGCCGTCGGCGTGCTCGACTATCTGGTTCACCCCGTCCTTGGCCTCTCCGGAAGGCATCGTGGCTATCATGTCGTAAGACGTCGTGTGCGTCGCGGCCACGTATCCCAGGGGGATCGTGATCAGGACCACCGCGGCCACTATGGCCCCGGCATGCTTCATTGAGAACCTGGCGGAGTTCGCGAAATAGCGCGCACCCGCCCTGGACATCTTGCCGTACCATCCCTTCATGGTCTTGCTGCCTTCGGAATACGTGGACAGCCTGGAGGGCCAGAACATCCTCTCGCCCAGTATGGATATTATGGATGGTATCAGGGTCAGGGCGGCGATGAGGGCGAAGACTATCCCGGCGGCCAGGACTATGCCCATGGCGCTTATGACCGAGAAGGAGCAGAAGGCCATGACTCCGAAGCCTATGACGACCGCGATACCGGATATGGTTATGGATTCCCCGGCCCATCTCACGGACTCCCTGAGAGAATCCTCGTGGGTCTTCCCGGTCTTGCGTTCCTCGCGATACCTGGCGATTATGAATATGCAGTAGTCGCAGCCGGCACCCAGCATCGAGACCAGCACTATCGTGCTCGTGATGTAGTAGATCTCCATGAAGTGGGACAGCCCGTATATGGCTGCCAGGACGACCCCGTACGCCACACCGATGGTCAGCGGGGGGGTGGTTGCGGATATAACCGATCTGAAGAACAGGCCGATGAGCAGGAGCACCAGAAGTATGGAGAAAGGATCTATCCTCTTGACGTCCTCCATGGCGCCGGCCTCGGTGTCATGGGAGATGGCCGACTGGCCCGTCAGATAGGTGCTTAAGGTGTATCCGCCCTCGGATTGGGTCTCGGACACTATGCCTCTCAGGACCTCCACCTCTCCCGAAGGTTTCACGGAATCGGAGAAGGAGATGGCGAAGATCACTATCCCGGGATACCCGCCGCTCTTGGAGAAGAACCCCGCGGACACCAGGGCCACCTTCTCCTCGCCCCCTTCCTGGCCGTAATGCCTTTGCAGGGCGTCCTCCAGATCGTTCCCGAACAGCGTTATGCCGTCGTATTCGGCGGAGTCGGCGCATTCGACCACCAGCACGGTGTCCATGCCGGAACCGTCCGAGTAGAAGTATTCTGTGTCCGCGAGTATCTCGAGCCCCCTGACGGATTCGGACCCTTCGGAGGAAGAGGAGGTCATATCGTAGGACAGGACCCCCGATGGGTCCAGGAGCACCTTGGCCATGAAGGGGGAGGCCAGAAGCAGTATGGCGGCCCATATGAGTACTATGGCCTTGGGGTGCTTGATCACCGTTTCCGCTAACCTGTCGAACATTGTACCCGGAGTGATGAACGGGGTATTATTTTAAGACAGCGACCGCGGCAGGCTCCCCCGAGTCCGGTGTCGCCCGCTACACTTAAAATACCCACTTCACTATGATGCACCGATGCAGATCACAGATGAAAAAGCCATAAAGACCGCGGAAGAGAGGTTCTCGGCACTTCTCCGGAGACAGCTCGAGAGGGTGGAGAGGCTCAAAGAAGAGGGATCCCCCGTCGACTACTCAGAACTGGACAAGCTTATCGTGGGCGTCTGCGGAGGGGACGGCATAGGTCCGTACATATGCGCATCCGCCCAGAAGGTGATGGAATTCCTCCTCGCCGACAAGATAGCGGCCGGCAAGGTGGAGATAAGACAGATAGACGGCCTGACCATAGAGAGGCGGGTCGAGGTCATGAAGGCCATACCCGACGACACCCTGGCCGAGCTGAAGGATTGCCATGTGATACTGAAGGGGCCGACCACGACGCCCAAGAAGGGCGACCCCTGGCCGAACATAGAGAGCGCCAACGTGGCCATGAGGAAGGAACTCGACCTCTTCGCCAACGTGAGGCCCGTCAGGGTCCCGGAGCTCGGGATAGACTGGACGTTCTTCAGGGAGAACACCGAGGGGAGCTACGCCCTCGGCAGCGACGGTTTCAACGTGACGGAGGACCTGGCCATGGACTTCTGCGTGGCCACTTCCCAGGGCACTGAGAGGATCCTGCGGGCGGGGTTCGAGCACGCCCGCAAGACGGGCGCGGGATACGTATCGGTGGTCACCAAGGCCAACATAATTAAGACCACGGACGGGAGGTTCCTGAGCATCGCCGAGAAGGTCGCCGAGGACTACCCCGACGTCAAATGGGACGACTGGTTCATAGACATCATGACCGCCAAGCTCATAGACCCTGCCAGAAGGTCCGCCTTCAAGGTGTTCGTGCTCCCCAACCTTTACGGGGACATAATAACCGACGAGGCCGCGCAGATACAGGGAGGCGTCGGCACCGCGGGCAGCGCCAACATCGGCAGCCGCTACGCCATGTTCGAGGCCATCCACGGATCGGCACCCAGGATGGTGACGGAGGGGCGCGCCCAGTACGCGGACCCGTCCAGCATGATCAAGGCGGTCGCCATGATGATGAACCACATAGGCGAGACCGAGAAAGGGCTCAGACTGGAGATGGCACTGGACATATGCAGCCAGTTCGAGAAGAGGCTCGTCATGACCGGCAGGGCGGACGGAGCCACCGGCAACGAGTTCGCCGACTACATAATGGAGACCGTCCAGAGGGCCGACCTCGGGAGCGCGTGGAGATCCCACGTGGACTCCGCCTTGGCGTCCGCAAAGAACAGGAACTGATAGCGGACGGAAACATTTTACGCCCCCGGCCGGGGCGGATTCTGTGTTTTTCACTGCATGCGGGAGCTGCTGGCACGTTACATAGAAACATGAGGTGCGAGAAGCGATAGCAGGATAGGCGAGGGGTTTCCCCCTCTGAAAATATATTATTAAGAGGTTTTTCCGTTCCGACCTATCACGAAGATCTTACAGGCCGTAGTTCTTCATGCAGAAGTTGGGCACGTCCTTGTACTGCTTGACGCAGTACTCCACGAACTTGTCCTCTTCGCTGGGGAGAGCTTCGAGCTGCTTGATCATGTCCGCGAGGACATCGGCCTGCTTCGCGGTGAGCTGGAGCTCCTTGGCGTCGTTGGACCTCTTGATGATCTTCGCGGCGGTGAGTCCGGCTGCCTTGGCCCTGAGGTAGATGTTG
>JAAYZC010000052.1 GCA_012515075.1 Thermoplasmatales archaeon | reverse complement strand
TGACGGCCATAGCGGCGGGGAGACACCCGGTCCCATCCCGAACCCGGAAGTAAAGTCCGCCTGCGTCTCTGCCTGTACTGTACTGCGCAAGCGTACGGGAACGCAGAAACGCTGTCAACCACTTTTCCCATTCCATCCTTGTAGCTTCGCCTCCGCACACCCCTGGTCCGTGTGGACAAACAAAGTATTAATGCCGAAGCGCTATCATCGGGAAGATGATCCTCATCAAACTGGGCGGCAGCGTGATCACGGACAAGTCCAGATACCGCACCTTCGACGGACAGCGCGTATCCAGGCTCCTTGACGAGATAAAGCGCTCGGGCCAGAGGGCCGTGGTCGTCCACGGGGCGGGCTCCTTCGGACACGTTCTTGCGAAGGAGCACTCCCTGCAGGACGGTCTCTGCGATGACACCCAGATACCTGCGGTCGCACGCGTGCAGCACGACGTCAGGGAGCTGAGCTCCATGGTCGTGGGGAAGATGCTGGAGAAGGGGATTCCCGCCGTATCCGTTGCTCCTGGGTCGTGCTTCGTAATGGATGATGGCAGGTTGCTTATAAACGACTCCGAGGCCCTGACGGGGCTCTACGGACTGGGCATAATGCCCGTTCTCTTCGGGGACGTGGTCCTGGACCGCCGGAAGGGTTTCGGCATATGTTCAGGCGATCAGATAATGGAGGCCCTGTCAGGCATATTCAAACCCGAGAGGGTGGTTTTCGTCTCGGATGTGGACGGACTCTACGACAGGGACCCCAAGACCCACAAGAATGCCGGTCTGATATGCGAGGTCACGGCGGAAGGGCTTGCGAACATCGCCCGGGAGACCACGGTGGCTGACGTCACAGGAGGTGTCTGCTCCAAGATGGAGACCATGCTGAGGATGTGCGGGCCGGGTCGCGACTGCGTCCTGGTGAACGGCACGGTGGAGAACAGACTGTGCAGCCTCCTGAAGGGGGAGACGGTCATATGCACAACTGCGAGAGGCGATATCCGATGACACAGATGAAAGAGAGAAAAGCCGATCACATAGAGATATGCCTGAACGAGAGGGTCGCGCCCGGATATTGCTACTGGGACGATGTCAGGCTGATACATGAGGCACTGCCGGAACTGGATCCCGACGACATAGACACCGGGGTGAGCTTCCTCGGGAAGAGGTTGGAGTTCCCGTTCATCGTCACCGCCATCACGGGTGGTTTCTCCGGGGCGAAGAGGATCAACGCCAACATCGCAGAGGCCTGCTCCGAGCTCGGGATAGGGATGGGTGTGGGCAGCCAGAGGGCCGCCGTGGAGGGTCTGGACACCGACAGCTACTCCGTCATAAAGGATTACGACATCCCCCTGGTCATAGGCAACGTAGGGGCCCCTCAGCTAATATCACAGAACGGCAAAGAAAGCTTCACGGCAGAGAAGGTCGGGATAGCCAGAGACCTCATCGGCGCGGATGTCATGGCCGTGCATATGAACTTCCTCCAGGAGGTTGTCCAACCCGAGGGCGACACCAAATCCAGAGGATGCCTGGATGCAATAAGGGAACTCGCGGGGGAGTTCCCCCTGATGGTCAAGGAGACCGGAGCCGGCATTTCCCGCCGCACCGCTCAGAGGCTGCGCGGAACGGGGGTCCTGGCCCTGGACATAGCAGGGATGGGCGGTACGAGCTTCTCCGCCGTGGAGCTCTACCGTGCGATGAAGACCGACGACAGCCTCAGGACCGGCCTCGGGGACACGTTCCTGGACTGGGGCATACCCTCGCCCGTCTCCCTGAGGATGGCCGACGTCGGTCTGCCTATGATAGCCAGCGGAGGCATACTCACGGGACTTCACGCGGCTTGCTCCATAGCCATGGGGGCAGCCTGCGCAGGCGGAGCCAATCTCGTTCTCAGAGAGGCGACAGAGTCCGCCGAGGCCGTCAAGAACAAGCTAATGCTCATAAGAGAGGAGATCCGGGTGGCGATGATGCTGACCGGATCCGCGGACGTGGAACAGCTCTCCCGGGCGGGATACATACTGCTGGGGGACACAAAGGAATGGATGGATGGATTACATTGACTGATATAGTACAGGTGCTGAAGAAGATGTCCGCGGAGATCGACGGACCCATAAGAAGCTACATCGGCGACGAGGAACCGGCTAAACTCGTGGAGGCCTCACGCCAGTACCCCTATGCGGGAGGCAAGAGGATGCGCCCGGCCATGGTCATCGCCTCGGCGGGCGCGGCCGGAGGGGACCGTGACAAAGCCGTCCCCCTGGCCGTCGCCATCGAGTACATACACAACTTCACGCTCATACACGACGACCTGATGGACGGGGATGAGAAGCGCAGGGGCATGACCACCATTCACGTCGGCTACGGCATGCCCACCGCCGTCCTGGCGGGGGATGCCCTGTTCGCCAAGGCCTTCGAGATCATCTCCACATTGGACGTCCCGGATTCCGTCCTGAGGCCGATACTGCGCATAGTCACGAAGGCAGTCTGGGACCTGGCCAGGGGACAGCAGATGGACATCGACAACGAGGGCAGGATAGTCTCGATGGAGGAGTACATAGAGACCATCAGGCTCAAGACCAGCGTCCTCTTCGCCGCCGGAGCGGCGGGCGGGGCGCTCTGCGGAGGGGGCGACGAGAGGACGGTCGAGGCCGTGCACGAGTACGCCATGCTCCTTGGCGTGGGATTCCAGATGTTCGATGACTACCTGGGCATAATGGGGGACCCGGCCAAGACCGGCAAATCCGCGGGCAACGACATCCGCAAGGGCAAGAGCACTGTAATGGTGACCCACGCCCTGAAGAGCATAGATGACCCCGCGGTCCTGGAGGAGTTCAAGGCGATACTCGGGAAACAGGATGCCTCGGAGGACGAGATCCAGCGCGCTAGGCGGATAATGACGGATTCCGGAAGCATAGGGTACGCAAAGGACCTGGCCGACGAATACGCCCGGATGGCCGTTGAGAAGATCGCCTTCCTGCCTCCCGGAGAGGACAGGGACTTCATGATCGCCCTGGCCCGTTTCTCCGTGGACAGGGATGTTTAAACGCTCTCTATGCCGCACTCTATGATGCGGTAATCCGCAGACCTGCCCTCGGGGAGGCTGCGGTGCTTTATTATTACCGCTGTGCGCCGACCGTTGTTCCTCTTGTCCAGGCGTATTATGGTCTTCGCGTTGTGATGCAGGGCGTGACCGCCCAGGAATTCCACCGAACCCGTGTTTATGTTGGAGTACACCTGGGAGGTCAGCAGGACGGCTATGTCGTTCTTCCTGGCCAGATCCAGAAGCGCCTCCGTCTGCCTGACGAAATCGTTCCTGACGGCGGGGTCGTCATGGTTGAGACGATAATACATGGTGAAGGAGTCGACTATAACCAGCCCTATCGAATCATTGGCCCCGGCCAACCTCACGATCTTGTCCACCCTGTCGGACTGCTCGTCGAAGCTATGCACCTGGAACACCAGCAGGTTCTTCATGTGTGAGGGGTCGGTGAAAATCTGGTATATGCGGTCCGGGGAGAGCCCTTCAGCATCCACATAGGCCACCTTCTTCCCCGTCTTGGCCATGTTGTACGCCATCTGCAGGCAGATGTTCGTCTTGCCCGCCCCGGCCTCGCCGTAAAGCAGGGTAACGCTTCCCCCTTCGATGCCCCCGCCCAATAGCTTATCGAAGGACTCGCAGCAGGTCGGTATCCTGTTCACGCGGCAAAAAGGCGAAGGGGGTTGATAAAGGGTTTGATTGGCAGGTCAGATCCTGCCAGGGTAGTCATCACCGTTGTCCGCGGTCTCCTCTTCCTCCGCTTCCTTGGCGCTGTCCTTCTCCTTCACGCTCTCGACATCGTCGAGACTGTAATCGACGTTCTCCTGGTACTGCTCCCCCCTCATGGCGTACATGGGGATGGCCAGCAGAGCCATGGCGATCCATACTACGATGGCGATCACGACTATTGCCGCTATCACTATCAGCAGTATCCAAAGCAGGTTCTGGAGTACGTCCGGGTTGTAGAAAAGGAAAAGGGCCACCGCGGCTATCACCGCGATCGTGCCCACGGCTATCAGCAGCAGGCCCGCCGCGCTCAGCTTCGTGCCCGCCTTCTTAACATTCTTTGCTTCTGCCATAATAACACCTCACTTCTTGCTGTCGGGCAGGAAAGGCACCAGAGATGCTGCCAGATCCGCCAGAGTCATGGACTGTATAACGATCTTGCCTGGTCCGGTTAGGGTCGTCACGAACAGGCCCTCGCCGCCGAACATCGCCGTCTTTATACCTCCAGCCGCAGAGATGTCATAGGAGACCGTCTCCTCCCATGCCACCGCGTTGGAGGTGGACACCTTGTACTGCTCTCCGGGGGCGAGTTCCACGACGTTGAAGTCTCCGCAAGCGGAGATGAACGCCGTCCCCGTGCCGGACAGCTTCTGGAGGACCAGCCCCTCGCCGCCGAACATTATGGCACCCAGCTTCTTCTGGAAGGCCATCTCCACCTTGACCGTGGGCTGGGATCCCAGATATCCTGTCTTCTGTACGAGCCAGCTTCCTTTTCCAACGTCTATGTCGTAGATCTTTCCCGGTACGCCGCCACCCAGGCCGACCACCGCGGATCCGCCCTGCGGGGAGTACTTCACCAGGAACAGGGAGGCTCCTGAGAGCGATCTCTTCAGACCGCTCATAAGACCGCCTTCCATCTTCGCTTCCATCCTCATGTTGCCGGTCATGTACGCCATGGCGCCTGCGTTGGAGAAGAACTCCTCGTTCGGCTCCAGCTGTACATTTACGAACTGAAGGTTGTCACCTGTTATCGAGTATCTCATTGGTAGCCTCCTGTGGATTATCACGACGGTATCATCAGGAAAGTATAAAATATATCACCGACCAGGATAGTATAAAATATATTACCAGGCAGGTTATCGGAGGAGCATGGAATACGGCGAGGTGTTGGCCGTCGGCGCGGAGGCCGAGGTCTACGAGACGGAATTCATCGGAAGACGGGCCGTCTGCAAGGTGCGCCCGCCCAAGGCCTACAGGCACCCCGACCTGGACTCCCGCCTCAGAGCCTCCCGCACCAGGAACGAGGTGCGCGTCACGAAGGATGCCAGGGGCAGCGGTGTCAGGACCCCGGTGATATACGACGTGGACCTCGGAGGATGCCGGATAACCATGGAATACGTCCGCGGCAGGAAGGTCAGGGACGTACTTGATGACGCCCCCGGCATGGCACACCGGGTCTGCCGCATGATCGGCAGGACGGTCGCCGGTCTGCATGGGGCAGGGATATGCCACGGCGACCTCACCACCTCCAACATGATACTGACACCGGATGACGAGATGTGCCTCATCGATTTCTCCCTCGGCGCCACGAGGGTGGACATCGAGGAGATGGGAGTGGACATGCACCTCCTGGAAAGGGCCTTCGCATCCTCTCATTCGGAGATCGCCGATGCCTACGGAAGCGTGGTGGACTCGTACATGGGCTCCATGGAGGATGCACACGCGGTAATGGACAGGGTGGACGACATAAAAAGCAGGGGAAGATACACATGATACTGAAGATAATAACCTCCAACCCGGGGAAGGTGGAGGAGTTCCGCCGGGCCCTCGGCGGACTGGGCATAGACACCGAGCACGTCAGGCTGCCTTACGACGAGGTACAGACCTCGGACCTGGAGGAGGTCGTACGCAAAGGCATGGAGGAGATACGGAGCAGAGGGATCAGGGACTTCATAATCGACGACTCCGGGCTCTTCGTGGACTCCCTGAGGGGGTTCCCGGGCGTATGGTCGGCTTACGCCCAGAAGACGATCGGCAACCGGGGGATACTCAGGCTGCTGGAGGGGGAGACGGACAGACGCGGCAGATTCGGATGCTGCATAGGGTGCGACATAGGTGGGGAGACCATCATCGTCATGGGGATATCCGAGGGAAGCATCCTCCATGAGGAGAGGGGACTGGGCGGATTCGGCTTCGACCCCATCTTCAGCCACGACGGAGTCAGCTCCTTCGCCGAGCTGTCTCCCGAGGAGAAGGATGCCGTCTCCCACCGCGGGAACGCCGTCAGGCTCCTGAGGGAAGAGCTTGCCAAGAGGCTCCTGGTCTGACAGCATCCTTTAAATCATACACCGATAATCACCGTCGGGGGCCCGTGGGCTAGCTTGGTATACTTGTGGCTTTGGGAGCCATTGACTCCGGTTCAAATCCGGGCGGGCCCACTCACTCCTGTTGATTCCCGCTGGGAAGCTGAGACACGCGACCGGACCTCATGCCGCCACGGATCCTCGGCTGCCGCACGCCGGCGGTCCCGGAAGGCAATCGATTTCTATCCTCGACGCATACCCAGAGACGGATGATCGTATATTCGAGCACGAAGACTGGGTTCACGCAGGACACCCTCACCGGCGTCATCGACGAGAAGATCAGGGATTCCTTGTTCGAGAAGATGGGGAGGTGCACGGGGAGCGGGGAGATGCGTTCCTGGCAGAGCTCCCTCCACTACATGAGCGAGGTGCTGTACGATCCCCAGATACCCGATGACGTGGGCGTATCGGTCGAATACAACATACCCTACACGTCGAAAAGGGTGGACATGATCATATCCGGCAGAACAGAGGAGGACCGGGAATCCGCGGTGGTAGTGGAGCTCAAACAGTGGGATTCCGTCGAGAAGGTCCCGGACAAGGATGCCATAGTCCGCACCCTGCTTGGCGGCAGCATGAGGGAGACGGCCCATCCTTCCTACCAGGCATGGTCTTACGTGCAGCTCCTGCAGGATTTCAACCGGAGGGTGCAGGATGGACGGATCGTCCTTTCGCCCTGCGCCTACCTCCACAACTACCGGGCGAGGGAGAGCGACCCGCTCACAGACGGGATATACACGGAATATCTGAAGAAAGCCCCGGTCTTCCTCAAACACGATGCTCTGAAGTTGCGCGACTTCATAAAAAGGTACATAAAGTACGGTGACAGCGGGAAGACGATATTCGAGATCGACAGCGGAAGTCTCAGACCTTCCAAGTCCCTGCAGGACTGTCTCTCCTCGATGATAAGGGGGAATCCCGAATTCACCATGATAGACGAGCAGAAGGTCGTGTACGAGTCCGTTCTGCATGCGTCCAACACCGTGAACACCGCCGAAGACAAGAGGACGATCATAGTGCGCGGGGGACCGGGCACCGGCAAATCGGTGGTCGCCGTAAACCTGCTGGTCGAACTAACGTCCCGCGGACTCGCGTGCACGTACGTATCGAAGAACAGCGCACCCAGGAACGTGTATTCCGCCAAGCTGAAGGGCACTCTGTCCAATAGCAGGACAGACGCCCTCTTCAGAGGTTCCGGCAGCTTCACGGAATGCGCACGCGACATGTTCGACGTCCTGATAGTGGACGAGGCCCACCGCCTCAACAGTAAGAGTGGGCTCTTCGGCAATCTGGGTGAGAACCAGGTCAAGGAGATAATCAACGCCTCCAGACTCTCGGTCTTCTTCATCGACGAGGACCAGAGGGTTATGCTAAAGGACATAGGCACCGAGGAGGAGATACGCAGATGGGCCGGGGATCTCGGCTCTTCTGTGCAGGACTACGATCTGACCTCCCAGTTCAGATGCGACGGGTCCGACGGGTACCTGTCCTGGCTGGACGACGTTCTGCAGATAAGGGAGACGGCCAACTTCGACAGCACTCACGGCACGGGCTATGACGTCCGCCTCTTCGACGATCCGAACGAGCTTCGCGCGGAGATCGAGAGGCTTAACGCGGACAACCGCTCCCGTATGGTGGCGGGGTACTGTTGGGATTGGATATCGGAAGGAAAGAACGACCCCGATGTGTGCGACATATCCATACCCGGAACCGGTTTCAGGATGAGCTGGAACCTCGGGAACACGGGCACCTGGGCCATAGACCCCTATTCTGTCAGGGAGGCTGGATGCATACACACGTGCCAGGGATTGGAATTCGACTATGTCGGGGTAATCATCGGGGACGACATGGACTACAGGGACGGAGCCGTCTGCACAGACCATACGAAACGTGCAAGGACGGACCAGTCCCTCAGAGGCCTGCACAAGGCTCACCCCGACAGGGAGGAGGCCGAGAGGGTCGCGGACCGCTTGATCAGGAACACCTACCGCACCCTTATGAGCAGGGGGATGAAGGGTTGCTACGTGTACTGCACCCGGCCCGGACTCGGGGAATACCTTGGAAGAAGAATAGAGGGTTTCCGGGATAGGGGCGTCTGATTGGTCTGTAGCATGACGTATCCGGAGCCCGGGTGCCCTTCGTGCGGTGTTCTGGTCCCTCCGACCCCTGAGCCTTTAATAGTACATACACGGATGGTAATATACCGCTCTCACGGGCGGGCCCAAGGAGGCGAGTTATTGCTATCGGAAGTCAGAAATGCCGAGAGGCACGAAATGGACATCCTGATCGAGGCCGCGAGGTCCGAAGGTTGGAACCCGGGACTGTACGATGCGGAGAGTTTCTATGCCTGTGATCCCAGAGGATTCTGGTTGGGCATCGATGAGGAGGGCAGGACGGTCAGTACCCTGAGCTTCGTCAACTACCCAGGATCGGATTTCTCATTCGTGGGATTCTACGTGGTCAAACCTGGCCACAGGCACCGCGGCAACGGTCGCGAACTCTGGAATCGCGTCTTCGACATGAACCCGGGGAGGAACATCGGACTCGACGGGGTTCCATCGCAGATGGAGAACTACATGAAGAGGGACTTCAAGCTCCACGGCAACAACCGCCGCTACTGCGGCCGGGACCTCGCCCTGATGGGGCACCTCGGCAACCTGGCAGAGGCGGACACCGTGCCCTTCGAGGACGTCTGCATGTACGACAGGTTGCACTTCCCGGCCCCCCGGGAATCTTTCCTGGAACCCTGGATAAGGAATTCCTATCGTTCCCTGGTGTATCTTGAGGCGGGAGTCGTCCGCGGTTTCGGAGTCGTGAGGGAATGCTTGGAGGGCTACAAGATAGGCCCGCTGTTCTGCGACAACCGGCATATCGCATACGATCTGGTATGCGGACTGGCAGAGGGCCTGAGGGGAGAGGACATCTATCTGGATGTGATGAACGAGAACCAGGAGGCCAAGATGCTGGTTGAGAAACTGGGCATGAAGCACGTCTTCTCCACCGCCAGGATGTACACCGGGAAGCGTCCCGACATCCGCTGGGACAATGTGTTCGGAATAACGACCTTCGAACTGGGCTGAACCGCCCCCTCCCGTCTGACGATGGCCCGGCTACGGATGGGGGGAACCGTAATATCCCTGAGGGGGATTCCGGGAGCATGGATTGCGATGTCCTTGTGGTCGGTGCGGGTCCGGCAGGATTGTCCGCGGCTTTCTTCCTGTCATCGCAGAGCCGGCTGGATGTGGTGGTCGCGGACCGTCTCGAAGGGGAAGCGTACCGGCGCTACCACCGCACCTGCGGCGCAGGTATCAGCAGGGCGGCGTTCAGGGAGATCCGTCCCTTGGAACCGGACCCGGTGCTCAACGAGATAAGCAGTTTGGATATTGTGTGGCCTGACGGGACCGAGATACGCCTGGGGACCGAAGGTTACATACTGGACAGACCGGCTTTCCTGACCGGGATCCGGGGCCGGGCGGTGGAGTCCGGTGCCAGTTTCGTTTCAGGAAGGGTCGCCGGCATAACGCGGAACGGCAGAGGGTACACGGCCCGCATGTCGTCGGGCGAGGAGATCGTGTGCCGATACGTCATAGGAGCGGACGGTGCCAACTCGGTTGTCCGCAAGGACCTGTTCGGGACCTCCGCCGCCGAGGTCGTCCCGGCCACGGAGTACATAGTGGACCGCGACCCGCCCGACGGTTTCGTCTTCAGGGTCGGAGAGAGATACAGAGGCGGGTACATGTGGGAGTTCCCCTGTGGAAGCATGACCTGCACCGGAGCCACCCGTGGAAGCCATCAGGAGACGGGATATGTTTTCAAAGGAGGCAGGATGATACCGATAGGGGGCGTCGGCAGGATCGTCGAAGGGAACGCGTTGCTTGCGGGTGATTCCGCGGGAATGGCCAACCCCGTCTCCTTCGGAGGCCTCAGAACCGCACTGGTGTCAGGCAGGAGGGCGGCGGAGGCTGTCATCGGTGGGGATCCGAGAAGATACGAAAGATGGTGGGCGCGTTCGCCGCTGTCATCGCCCAGGTTCATGAACTTCCATCGCAGGATGGCGTCCTGGACTGATGAGGAGATGAACCGGGCGGTGAAACCTTTCTCCCGTGGATACGTGTACCTTTCGGGCGCGTGGGCTTCTCTGACCCGGCCCCGCTACATCGACATGTACTGGGGCTGCCTCTTCTCCTTCAGATACTCATGGTGATCCGGAGGATCATCAGACCATATATAACATTTATAAAATGGTGAACAATATATTCAACCTAAGGCCTACCAGGAATACAATGAGCGTGCAGTGTCCCTGTTGTGGCGTAGAGAACCCTGACGGTTCCCCTTACTGCAGGCGTTGCGGAATGGCTTTGCTGGTAGACGGCAGACCGGCGAGGAGGCTATGCGCCTGCGTGGTTATGAAGTACGTGGTCGTAGTGGGATTGTTTGTGATGGCCGCCGTAGTGCTGGTCGCTTCCTTGTGACGCCCCCCAGGGGGCCGTGCCGGAAAACGGCTTAAATGCATCAGAACAGTTCTTTCAACACTATGCGAACCCCGACCCTTTCGCTGTTCTGCACCGGG
This sequence comes from Thermoplasmatales archaeon, assembly GCA_012515075.1. Classification (GTDB taxonomy): domain Archaea; phylum Thermoplasmatota; class Thermoplasmata; order Methanomassiliicoccales; family Methanomethylophilaceae; genus JAAYZC01. Next base: position 38,656 of record JAAYZC010000052.1, on the reverse strand, counting down.
ACCTCTTTCAGGGACCATACGCCCATGCTCTCGAACCTCTCGAGTTTGGCTCCCAGTGTCTCTCCTTCGTCCGGCAGGATACAGCACTTTCCGAAATCGTAGGCGAATACCGTCCTTTCGATCTCTCCGTCCTTCAGATGGTACTTGGCGACCCTCCACTCCTTCGGGCCGAATTTCTCATCCGTTTCCAGGTATTCGATCTCGCCGTTCCTTATCCGCATTAGAAGTTCGTTGAAGTCCACAGGGTTCCTTATCACACTGTTAAATCAATATGTCGGTATTAAACTGTTCCCTCTGGGGTGAAAAAGGCCTGCGGAGGGCCCTGCAGGGAGCGACCGCGCCTCGGGGGGGGGGGTTGCTAACTTCATCCTGAATCTCGGATCGAGCACCCTCATCTACATTCAACAGATGATCTCCCTGAAAGCCCCGTCCGGCTTCCCGACAGGATCTTCCATCCCCGGGTTCTCCGGATGTCGACACCTGATCACGGGACAGCCGAGTTTGCATACCATGAAAACGACGACATCGGGATCACGCATCTCGCATACTGGCTTGCAGCAGCCCCAGGCTCCGTACCCGCGGAATGGCTATTGGAAACATCGGAAGCCGGTTTCTTCTCCAGGGACCCGGCCATCTGGCTGTGGCAGGGGTTGCGGATGCAGACGAATATACATTCGGCATTCCCTCCGCATGGTGTCCCGGAAAGTCCGTCGGCGAGACGCCTCCGATGCGCGATTCGCCGAACGGGGGAAGTGTGGCCGCCCTACGCCGAGGGCAAAATGATCGGAGGGCTGTGCGGGCATCTGCGCAGGCGTCCGGATCCTGGCCCCGAAACGCGTCGTGGACAGGGATTGTCGGAGGATTCTGAGATTACTTAACCTTGTGTCGGTAACGGCGCTCCCCGCGTGTACTCGCGGCCGGGCCCCCTCCCACGAGACGTGATGGAGGCGCGTCACCGTGCCAGGTACGCGTACCGAGACGGGGCGTCGCCCCAAAATCTTAGACAGATGACATCTTGGAAGGTATCGGATAAAGCGATATGAAGGGGACTGGTGGGCCCGCCCAGATTTGAACTGGAGTTACTTGCACCCCAAGCAAGAAGGATACCAAGCTACCCCACGGGCCCATTGTTAATGTGTTTTGTTTAAGAGGTTTATCCGAGGGGGGCGATCTCCCCTATGAGATCCGCATGGGATATTATCATCCTGCGGCAGCAGTACCTGTCGAGACCGAGATCGTCGAGGACCTTCTGAGGATCCTCCCCCATACCTACGCGCCTGACGTATTCGGGGTAGGCGCTTCCGACGACTTTTCCGCAGGTGAAACATCTCACAGGTATGATCATTCCATCACCTCAACGGTAAGACTTCTGCTTCTTGGCACGAGCACCGTGTCCCAGAGGGTTCTTCGGCAGCTTCCTTCTGTCATCGTTGATGATGAGGGTCCTGTCGTAGGCTCTGAACATAGCCTCGAGCTCTTCGTCCTTGTAATAGTCCACGAGGCCCCTGGCTATCGCGGTCCTTACCGCGGTCGCCTGCCCCATGACCCCGCCGCCGTTCACGGTGACGCTGATATCGACCTTCGCCGCCATCTCGGGCGCCAGGCCCAGAGGCTCCTTTATCTTGAGCCTCGCGAGTTCGGGTCCGTATATGTCTATAGGGACCTTGTTGACGATGACCTTGCCGGTACCTTCCTTCACGACCGCCCTGGCGATCGCCGTCTTCCTCTTTCCGCTTGTGTTGACGCACTCCATGGGATCACCTCACGTTGGAACCCAGGAATTTGGCTACGGCTCCCAGGGTTGTGTATTTACCGGTAATCTCTCTGACCGCGTATTCGGGTCTCTCCATCTGGACGTCCGCGAACTGCTTCGGGACCCCCACGAAGACGTGGAGCCTCCTGTACGCCTCTCTCCCGCTGGTGCTCTTCCAGGGGATCATTCCCCTGACGCACCTCTTGAACATGAGATCCGCCCTGCGGGGGTAGAAGGGTCCTTTCCTCTTCGTCGCGTCCCCGCGGTCGACCTTTGCCTTGAATTCCCCGAATATCATCTCCCTCTCCCCGGTGATGATTATCGATTCGGAGTTGACCACGACGACGTCCTCGCCGTCCATGATCCTCTTGGCGACGATTCCCGCAAGCCTTCCGTGGATGAGTCCTTTCCCGTCGATTATAGTAACCATTCGGATCACCTCAGTATCCTGACGTTGGAACCCTTGGGGTTCTCCGCCGCGAGCTCACGTATTGTCATCGTCCTTCCGCCGGCCACCTGTATGGCCGCCTGCGAAGCTTCGGAGAAGCCGTAGGCCGCGACGGTTATCTTCTTGCTAATCGTGCCTGCTGCCAGGACCTTTCCGGGGACGACTATCACGTCCCCGTCCTGGGCATACCTTTCGAGTTTGCTGAGATTGGTCTCAGCCCAGTTGCGCCGGGGCTTCTCCAGCCTCAGCGCTATGTCTCGCCAGATAGCAGATCCGTTCTCTCTCCCGATCGCCTTCAGGTCCTGTACAAGGGCGATGAGACCAGGATTCGTTTTGGAACGTCCGTTCATTTTTCTGACTCTCCCGACATTGGGTTAACCGACCAATGGAGAGGTTGTTTATAAAATTATGCACAGGACTATGCTGCGCGCCCATGTCACCGCACACCCCCGAGATACCGTCCCGTATAATGGATAATTTAAATAAGGTTTACGCAATAGCCGACCCGGTGAACCCAATATGATCAGATTCGGCCCCGCTGGCATCCCCCTTTCGTGCAAAGGACGCACCCTCAAAGACGGAATCGAGGACGTACACAACCTCAGCCTCACCGCTCTGGAGATACAGATGGTCAGAGCCGGCACCATAATGGGATATCCTGAGGAAGAGGATGTCGGGCTCACCATAAAGGATATCCAGGATAGGTTCGTGATTGAGATCATAAGGGACGATGAGCCTGTCTGCGACACGGACGAGCCCATCATGGAGGATGATGTTCTCGTCTGGATGCCTTCCGGCATCTCGGAATCCTTCGGGGACCTCTACGACATCGGGAAGATGGCACGCAGGCTGGACGTCAGCCTGTCCATGCACACCCCGTACTACATGGACCTGGGCTCCAACAGCGAAATAACGGGCATCTGCTTCGACAGCATAAGGCACGCCGGACGGATGGTCAACGCTCTCGGAGGCGATATCGTGGTCACCAGTCTGGGCCTTTACGGAGGATCCCTCTCCAAGGAGGAGACGGATGCGAACATATCCGAGAACCTGGAGGCGCTCATGGACTGGTGGCAGGAGGCGGGCATCGAAACCCGTCTGGGCATAGAGGTCTCCGGCCATCAGAACGTCTTCGGCTCCCTGGATCAGATCCTGGAACTGTGCGATTCCATAGACGGACTGGTGCCGGTGATCAACTTCCCCCATCTTCACGCCCGCACAAACGGCTCCCTGATGGAACAGGAGGACTTCATGGACGTCCTCGGACAGGTGGAACCGTACTGCGCCGGCGGCAGGGTATACACCGCATTCGCCGGTGTGGAGCACGCGGACGGGAACGAGAGGAAACTCACACCGATAAAGAAGGGCGATCTGAGGTTCGAACCTCTGGCTGAGGCTCTGACGGAGATGAAGCCCGAGGCCACCGTGATATCCGGTTCCCCTCTTCTGGAGCATGACGCGGTCTACATGAGGGTGATACATGAAAGGGTCCTCACGAAAAGGGCCACCAAGGCCCTGAAGGCCAAGAAGAAGGAGGAGGCCGACAGCGTCCCCTCCGGCGGTGAATGATTTGGACAGAGGATCCGTGGACTTCCTTCTGCAGCGTACCCGCGATGCGATAGGGTCCATAGATTCCGAGTCTGAAGAGAGGCTCATATCCCTCATCCTGAGCAAGAAGAAGATCTTCGTGTACGGTTCGGGGAGATCCGGACTGGTGGGTCAGCTGTTCTCGGTACGTCTGGTCCAGATGGGGTTGGATGTGCATTTCGTCGGTGACATGACCACCCCCATAATAGGCAGGGACGACCTCACCATCATAATCTCCAACAGGGGAGAGACCGTCTCGGGCACTCAGACGGCGCAGATCGCCCGTCGCCTCGGCTCCCATGTGGTCACGATAACCTCGAGGGGCGGCAGCAAGCTCGCCAAGGCTTCGGACACCGTGATAACCCTTAAGATAGCGGATGATGAGGAGAGACACGAGCTGGCCCCCCTGGGCACCGTCTTCGAGGACGCGGTCATGCTGTTCTTCGACGCGATGGTACCGTCAATGATGGAGAGGCTGGGCGTTACCGAGATCGACATGCGCAACAGGCATGCCATATGGGTCTGATCAATCCCCGCCCATGACGATCATCTGGACCTCCTTCGGCGCGCGGGGCGTGCTGTCGAAGGCCTTTATCTCCATTCTTACGGGATCTATCACTATCGCGAATCCCGTCCCTCCGCCGAATATGCCATCCTGCGTCCTCACATCCGTCTCGGACATGAAACAGCCGAACCCCGGATGCGAATGATACCATCCAACCACCGATTGGTTTTCCTCCATCTCGTCCAGGGAATCGAAGAGGGGCTCCAGGGACCCGCCGTCGAACCTGACGCTGGTGCTGCTTGCTATGAGATCGGATGTGGCCGTGCCGGTGACCTCCGCGTAGGTCCCGGAGCCGTCATTGTAGAACATCCCAATCATCAGCCCCATGACCTCCTTCTTATCAATCAGGCCGGCTTCCGCGTGGTATATCATATCGTTCAGGGCGTCCTCCGAAACGAACAGCGATGCCGCCGCGACCGTTCTCCTCCTCGCCCGCGGAGGTTCTCCGGCCGCGGATATCACCTTGGGCATCAGCGCCCCCCGTAGCTTACGGACATCTCCATCCCCAGGGGGTTGTCGGAGAAGAACCTGGATGCCGCCAGGCAGGATTCGGTTCCGAAGGGGTTCTTGGGACGGGGGTCACCTATGAGGTGCTCAAGGCTCTTGACGAAGGCCAGCATGCTGGATCCGAAAGACCAGTCGTCAAGGGTCCTCAGGCAGACATACCCTCCGTCCTCGGGCATCATTATGTTGGGATGGAATATCGGTGTGATCCATCTAGCCTCGGGCTTCCTGAAAGGGTACTCCTCGGATATTATCAGCCTGCAGGCGTGCTTCCTCGACATGCGATCCTCGGACACATAGGCCGGATGGTTGACCAGGTCTATGCGGATCTCCAGCGGGAAGCGGGCGTCCTCGGGTATCGCCGGAAGGTCCGCTTCCAGATATTCGGAGCACTGCCCGAGCTCGTTGTTGATCCTCCTCACGAGGACCTGCTTAGGCAGTCCCATTGCCCCCGCCTTCGGGATCGGGTATCAGTTCCAGCACGTCATCGTTCACCAGGCCCGTCTCCTCTGCGGTCCTGTCTCCGCGGAGCATCGTCTTCCCCTTCTTGAGGATGTACGCTCCCGAATCCTTGCTCCAATACTCTGCGGCGCATTGGATCACGTCTGCCATCGTCTCCTGGGGCTCCACCTCCATCCTCATGGTTGCGTTCGCCGCTATGTTCTTCACAGTTATCCTGACCGTCATGCTATTGCCTCCCGGTCCCCGTGGTTGGGACATCCCGGGTCTACATCCAGCTCCACCTTCTCGATGGAGCCGGACATCCCGTCGTAGTACATCACCTCTCTTACGCAGAGGTCCTCCCTGCCGGAAGCGATCTTGAGGGCCTCCCTGACCTCCATGGCCGCCACCACCGAAGTGGTGGTTATCTCCGCGGCCAGAGGGCGGGAGTACAAAGTGGCCTCCCTGCCGGTGCAGGTGTACCTCCTCTCCAGAACCTTCATGTGGCTGCGGTTCATGGCGCACTGCAGGCAGGGTCCGTCCCGGAGCACCGTGTGGACTTTTCCCGACAGGCCGTCCGTGGCACCGTCCACATAGGGTGCGCCGTGATATCTGGCGTGGGAGTTCACGTGCAGTCTGGCGGATATGTTGTCCAGACACCCGAGCACGATGTCGAAGTCCCAATCCTCTGCATCCTGTATCCTGGATACCACCGGCCTTATGGTCACAGCGGAATCGAGGGATGAGGCCCGTTCCGCGAGCACCTGCGCCTTTGGGGCCCTTCCTACATCCTCCTCTCTGAAGAAAAGGCATCTGCTTAGGTTGGACGGAACGATTTCATCCATGTCCACGACTGTTATGTCCCGGAACCCGGATAGCACCAGGCACTTCAGGACCTCGTTGCCCAGGGCGCCGGCTCCGACCATCAGGCATCTCCTGAGCTGCACTGACTCCATATCCATCCATTCCACCCTCCTCATCCTGTCGAAACGGTCCCTGTCGGAAGGGCGGATCCTCATGCCGGGAAAGAGAACTTGATCATATTTAAATTGGGCAGTGGAAAATAAATAATCCGCCTCCCCGCTCAACGGTTAAGTACCCCCAGCCTCATGTCGTACCATGGCTGCGACAGCTAGGCTCCCCGAACATTCCCACTGCAGGAACTGCGACGATCCGCTCCCTGCGGGAGACGAGTTCTGCTCGGAGGAGTGCAGGGACGACTACAGGAGGGAGCGGGCCAGGGAATCCCGCGGGGACTATCTGTTCGCGGCGTTCGCCGTCGTCTCGGTCATCGCCATCGCCCTGCTCACATGGTTCGTAAAACACGGCGCGTGAGCGCTACATCGTGGACGCGGACCATGGCCGCTCCCGAATCCACCGCCATACGGGCCGCCCTGACGCTGGCCAACTCCCTGTCCATACCCGGGAAGAGCGTCCCGAGGAACCTTTTCCTAGAGGAGCCCGAAAGGACCGGGAATCCATGTGAGAACAGAGAGGAGCTCTGCAGTATCTCGATGTTCTGATCCGGGGTCTTGCCGAAACCTATGCCGGGATCCAGTATTATGCGGTCCCTGCGTATGCCGGCGTCCATGGCGGCCTCGGCCCTCTCCTTCAGGAACGCCGACACGGTTCCGACGGCGTCGCCCTCCATGCAGGACGAGTGGGTCGTCCCCGGGTTCCCGTGAACGTGCACTATGACCACGGGGGCCCCGGAGGAAGCGGCCAGCTCCGCCATGCCCTCCGCACGGAGGCCGTTAACGTCGTTTATGATGTGAGCGCCCGCTTCCAGACAGGCCGCCGCCACTTCGGTCTTCATGGTGTCGACCGACACCGGTATCCCTATGGACGGGGCCACCTCCCTGAGCAACGGGATAATCCTGCGCATCTCCTCCGCCGCACCCACGGGCGAGCTGCCCGGACGTGTGGACTCGCCGCCGATATCGAGGACGTCGGCCCCCTGGTCCTCTATCTCGAACGCACGACGTACGGCTGAGCGTACGTCCATGAGAACACCTCCGTCGGAGAACGAATCGGGGGTCACGTTGAGTATGCCCATGATCCTGGGCCGGTCGTACTCTACGCAACGGCCGCCGAACTCGGTCCTCATGGCAGCAGCAGGCTGTCGATCAGCTCGACGAGATCCACGACCTCCACCTTGGAGCCGCCCTTTCCGAGTTCCAGGTTGCTGACGCAGAACGGACAGGTCGTTATGATCATGTCGGCGAATGCCGCCTCCTCCATCCTGGTCTCCGCGATCTTCTTCGACGCCTCCGGGAAAGCGGACCTTACGCCTCCGCCCCCTCCGCAGCAGTGGCTCAGCTCGCGGCAGTACTCCATCTCCCTGAACGTGAGCTCGGGGATCTTGGCTATGACCTGACGGGGCGCATCGTAGACATTGCAGTGCCTCCCCAGATGACAGGGGTCGTGGTAGGTCGCAACCTTCCTGAGGGGCCTGAGGTTCAGCTCCTGGCCTGCCAGGAACTCGGAGATGTGCAGCACCTCGAAGGGCACCTCGACGTACTTGGGGTACTCGTGCTTGAACATCCTGTAGCAGCCGGCGCAGGAGAGGACCAGGGTCTCGACGCCAAGCGCCTTTATTGCGTCCACGTTCTTCCTCATCTGCTTCACGACATCGTCGTTGTCCCAGCCTATCCTCTGGAGGACGGACCCGCAGCATGTCTCGTCGAGCGTGGTGTAGTCCACACCCAGCTTGTCCAGTATGGAGAGGGTGGCCGCGGAGGTCTTCTTGGCCCTGTAGGTTGCGGTGCAGCCGGCGAAATACGCCACCTTGGCCTTCCTGGGGGCCCTCCCGATCGTCTCCGAGACCGACTTCTTCTCGCCGAAGGGGTTGCCGACGGTCATCACGTTCTCGGCTATCTCCTTATGCTTGGGGAGAATGTGACCGTTCTTGACGAGGTCCGCGCGGCAGGTCTCTATGATGCCGACTATGTCGACCTTGGATGGACACCTCCTCACGCAGTCGGCACAGGTTGTGCAGGTATACATGTTCTCCATGACCGAATCGTCGGGCTGTATGTCCCCGTTGAGAAGCCCGTAGGTCAGTATTATGCGTCCTCTTGAAAGGGCCGAATCCCATCCGATCGCCTTGAACGAGGGGCACACGCTCTTGCAGAAACCGCACATGGTGCAGACGTTGACGGCGTTCCTGACGGCCTCTAGACGATCGGTCCTGAAGGTGCTGCCGTCAACCCGGGGTATGGTCACGCTGCCGTCCATGAGCACTATGACCTTGCCGCCGGGTATCTGACGCAGGGCCTCGTCCAGGGCTTCGGCCACCGAGGGGAACGGCCTTATGTTGGCGCGCTCGAGTATCCCGGGGTCCAGATCTGTCACCGACCATATCTCGGCCCAGGTCGCGATCTCCGCCATCTTGGCCGCCTTGTGGTATCCCAGCTTGTACTCCTCCCTGAGATTCTCCAGAACCCGACATGGGTCCCTAGAGCAGGAAAGCTGATCGAGGAACGTGGGATGCCCTATGCCCTCCCGGCACTTGGACACCATTATTATCCTTCCGCCCTCCTTCAGGGCCCACTTCCCGTTGTCCAGCGCCTTCTGGGACTGATAGAGGTCCACATCCATTGGGTAGGGCGCCACGGATATCACTATGTCGGCCTTCTCGGGTATCGGCACCGAGAAGACCTCGTTGGCCCAGACCACGGCCCTTTCGAAGGCGGGGTTCAGCTTGCCCGCCGCCACCTTGTAGATGTTCTGGTGCCTGTCCAGCACCATCTGTATTGAGAATATCTCCTTGTCCTTGACCACCTCGAGGGCATCCATCATGTCCTCGTGTACCGGGTTACCCTCCAGGACCAGGGACTGTGCCTCCATGCACATGGCCATCCTGTGGTTGGCCTCTATGGTCCTGAATGAGGCCACTCCGGGAAGGAACGACTTCCTCCCCCCGGTGTATCCGGCGAAGTAATGCGGTTCGACGCTGGTTATTATCACCAGGCGGTCCGCGTCCACCGCTATCCTGTTGACCTCCATCGGGGTGCCGTTCTTGGAATCACCCAGATAAACGCATTCGGACTTCTTAGCGTCGTGGGCTATGATCCTGTCCTTCAGCTCACCGTAGTGGGAGCCGAAGACGTTGTCGTACTCCTCCTCGGTCATGTCCCTGTGTGTGCCCGTGGCTATAAGGTACCGGGCGGACCTCAGGTCCATCCTCTCGGACAGAGCGTCCAGCACCTTAGCGGTCGGGGTGGGGCGTGTTCCGTCGTTCACTATGAAGACGATGTCCTTGCCTCCCTTCAGGAAGTCTGCGAGAGAACTGTATCCTATGGGGTCTTCCAAGGCCTCGCCTATGAGCTCTTTCGCAGGTCTGCACTCGACTTCCTTGGGATAGAAGGTGCCGATGTAGTTCTCATCGGGGACTTCGATCTTCTGAACTCCATCCCTGCCGTACTTCAGGTCTACGATCATGTTTACCGCCAAGCCTAACGGAATCAGAGGTCTGCTAATTAAGGGTTTGTCCACTCAGGCCGCGCGAGGTAATAGACGGACGGGAGAGAGGGTTTTAAGAACGTCGCACGCGATTGGCCGTCATATGGCCTCTCTCAGAGAAGTAGGCGAGCGTGCCCTTGTGGCCAATCTGGCGAGGGTGATCCGTCCCTGCGGGCGTCACGGCCCTGGAGACGATGCCGTCGAGGTGGACGGCAGGGACGTCCTGGTATGCACGGACCTCATCACATTCGAAAGGCACTTCCCCCGGGGCATGAGTTTCGAGCAGTTCGGATGGACGGCCGCCGCTGTGAACCTGAGCGACATAGCCAGCATGGGCGCCAGACCACTGGGGGTTCTGATAGCGGCCGCCCTTCCGGGGGATTGCGACGAGTCGGACCTCTACGATCTCGTGAGTGGCGCCGACCAGTGCGCCGAGTTCTGCGAGACCCACATAATAGGCGGTGACACCAAGGAGGGACCGGGCGTGGTGGCCGGAACGGCCCTGGGCACCACCGACGGCAGGCCTCCGCTGACAAGGTACGGCGCCGCCCCCGGAGACATAGTCGCCGTGACCGGGGCCCTGGGGTCGGCCGCCGCCGGATACTTCGCGCTGAAGGACGGATTGGAGGATGACTCGACGTTCTCTCTTTACGTTCCGGTTCCGAGGATAAAGGAGGGTCTGGAACTGTCCTTTTCCGGGGCGGTGACGTCCTGCATAGACCTGTCAGACGGTCTGGCCGTGGCGGCGGGGGCCGTGTGCGCGTGCAGCCGCGTCGGCATGGACATACAGTGGGAGTTCCTCCCCGAGGGCGACGGGGTGGATAGGGTCAGCCGGAAGGTCGGCATACCGAAGAAGAGGATGATGCTCTACTGGGGAGGGGAATACGAGCTGATGTTCACTTTCAGGAAGGACATGGTGGACCGCCTGTATGAGAGGGGGCTGCAGTTCACGATCATCGGCATAGTGACCAACGACGACGGGCCATACCTTCTGGATGGCGAAAAGAGGGTGAGGATGGAAGATGGCGAGTATTAATCCCAGGAAGGAGGCTGCATATTACACCAGGGAGGAGGATTCCTACTCCTGCGGGCTCTGCCCCCACCGTTGCAGGATACCCGTGGACGGGTACGGCAGATGCGGATCGAGGAGGGGGGACGCGGACATCCTCGTGGCCTACTCCTACGGCAAGGTGTCCTCCATATGCGTGGACCCCATAGAGAAGAAGCCCCTGTACAACTTCCGTCCCAGGAGCCGCATATTCTCCGTGGGCGGGATCGGATGCAACATGTTCTGCAAACACTGCCAGAACTACGCCATATCGATGTCCCCGTCGGGGAAGAAACGCACGACTTACGAGTCCCCCGAGGAGCTGGTGGGCCTCTGCCGCAGCGAGAGGATGGACGCCATAGCTTTCACCTACAACGAGCCGATGATATGGTACGAGTACATCATGGACGTGGCGGAATGCGATCCGGACCTTACCTGCGTCCTGGTCACCAACGGGCTAGCGGAGGAGGGACCCCTCAGGGACCTCTGCAAGGTGTCCTCGGCCATGAACATAGATGTCAAAGGATTCACCGACGGATTCTACATGAAGGTCTGCGGGGCGCACCTGGAGGACGTCCTGTCCTCGGCGAAGACCGTTCACGAGGAGAAGGTGCATCTGGAACTCACCTACCTCGTTATACCGGGGTACAACGACTCGGAGGATGAGCTGACCCGCTTCTCCGAATGGGTGAGGGACGAGCTTTCCGGGGAGGTCCCCGTCCACTTCACGAGGTTCCATCCGGACAACGAGCTCACCGACATCCAGTGGACCCCCGTGGAGACCCTCATGCGGGCCCAGGACCTGGCCTTCGAAGCGGGCCTCAGCTATGTGTACGTGGGCAACGTGCTGAACCAGGGTGCGGCCGACACGTACTGCCCCGAATGCGGTAACGTCGTCATAAAGAGGCTCGGATACATGGTGGACATTGTGGGACTGGACGGGACCAGGTGCAGCAACTGCAGGAAGGCCCTCAACATAATCATATGAGGAAGACCGGATTCCCCAGCAGCGACACCGACAGGAAAGAGACGGTTATCGGTATGAGGAAAGGGACCATCGGGGTTGTCCACACCTCGGACACGCCGGCCGCCTCCAGCCGGTCGTAAACGGGCCCTGGGTCCCCGTCGGACACCCTCCTTGGAACCGTTCCGCCCCCTTCGGCGTCCTGCACCGGCCAGACTTTGGCCGAACGGGCCCGCTCCACAGTCATCCTGATACCGCCGAACATGTGCCTGCGGTGGATGTCCCCCCGTACGGCGTTCCTGGCGGTCAGGGCCGCCGCGACCAGTGCGGAGGCCAGGGCTGCGAACAGGAACACCGCCAGAGGGAAGATGAGTATCATCGAGATGGGGCCGGACGGCACATCGATCAGGGGGAACACGAGAAAGGATGGGTAGTTCTGGAAGACCATGGACAGCGTTATCAGGCATTTGACGTCGGCCCCTCCGACGACCGCTCCCGAGTAGAACAGAGCTGCGAAAAGGATGTAGCAGACCGGCACGACGAGGAAATCCAGTACTACCGGATCGTCCCGGAAGAACAACAGAGGTACGGCGAAGAGCACCGTCATAACCGAATAGAAGGCCGCCTCCGCGGCCATGGGCAAGTCCCTTTCCCAGAGTATGTCCGCCAGTATCATCGCGGACCCCGCGGCCATCATCAGATGCTCTATCCTGGGTCCTGCCAGCAGGGAATGGCACACCATAGACCCGATCCCGAAGGCTCCGGCGGCGGCCCATATCCTGTCGTCCGCCTCCCTCTCCCTCCAATCGCTGATGCAGGCCGGGATCAGCAGCACCGACATCACGGCGAATCCCGTGAGGGAGAGGACCGACTGAGCTTCCATGACAAGGATACCGCGTTTGGGATATTATTTTATGGGGCCACTGTATCGGGAAAGAGGATGAGACCCCGCGACCTGACCTTCATCCTCTTGTCGGTGCTCCTAGCGGCATCGATGCTCACTGCCGCATTCTCGGAACCTTCAGATGGGTCCGCAGAGGAGTCCGATATCAGCATAATCTACAACCTGGATTACCTGGAGGTGAAGGCCGGTGGCACGTCCACCGCCCACATAGTGGTATTCAACATCCTGGACAAGGCCACCGAAGAAACCGAGGTGCGCGTGGTTTACATCTCGGCCATGGTCGACGACGGCCACGTCGAATCCTCCCTCGACAAGACCATGATTGTCGTGAACCCGGGTGAACATGAGGACATAACCCTGACCTTGCACGCCGACCCTTACAGCAGGGACACCACTGACAACCTGATGATGTCGTTCAAGGTTGTGGACCCCGACGACAAGACCTTCGTGATCATAGAGGATGAACTGCAGGTCAAAGTCTCGTCCTCGCTATCGTCGGGAAGCGCCTACAACAGGATAATGGGGGTATGGGAGAACCCTCTGCCCGCCCCCTTCAACGAACCGCTTTGGACCGCGGCCATATCCTTCGCAATATGCATACTGGCCGGGCTCATCGTGAGCTACGTGGTACTGCCGCTGGTGCTGCATGTGCCTTTCAGGAGGAAGGAGAGGAGGGCCGAAATCGTGGAGAGCGTCGGTAATCTGATACTCCTGTTCGTGGTCCTCTCGGGGGTCACTCTCTGTCTCAGGATCGGAGGGGGCGGCGAGTATCTGGTGAGCGTGTCCCAGACCGTTTCTGCCGTCATGTTCATAATGATAGGAGCCCTCGTGGCATGGCGCCTCTACAGAGTCGTCATAAGGTTCCTGCTCAGCGATCTGGCCAAGAACGTGGACCTCAAGGGGATCGACGAATCCCTCATACCCCTCTTCAAGATGCTGGGTAAGATAGGGATCGCGACCATCGCGGTGGCGGCGATACTGGCCACCCTGGGCTTCAACCTCTACGCCATAATAACCGGGGCGGGCATAGCGGGTCTGGCAGTATCACTTGGCGCCCAGAGCATGCTCCAGCAGTTCTTCAGCGGCGTCACGCTTCTCATAACCCGCCCGTTCAAACCGGGGGACATGATACGCCTGGGCACCGATGCGGCCATGCTCCGGGTGCGCAAGGTGGGCATGATGAACAGCCAGTTCGAGAACTGGGAGAACGCAGAGTTGTTCTGCCTGCCGAACAACATGGTCACCTCCTCCCGCATAATAAACATGACAGGGGAGAACCGGGCATACCGCACCCTGGTGTACATGAACGTCGCCTACGACACCGATCTGAAGAGGGCCCAGGACCTCATGATGGAGGCCGCCCTCGAGCACCCGCACGTGTTGAAGGACGGTAGTTTCGATAAACCCTCTACCCGCGTCACCGGCTTCCTGGACTCCTCCGTGGAGCTGAGGCTCGCAATCTACGTGGACGAGTTCGAGGACTACGCGTTCATAGCGGGGCAGCTCCGCTGGGCGATATTCGAGAAGTTCAAGGCCAACGGCATAAACGTTCCCTTCCCGCAGCGTGACGTGCACATATACAGGCACGAAGCCGGGAACGAGTGAGACCTTTGCGTCTCCGGCGTCTCCCGACGGAACGCGCTGGGAGACGCGGGGTGCGAAAACGGCGCCGGTGATGTTCCGGCGCCGACCTTTTTTATCGTTTTCCGTTAATCCCTTCCACAAATTATAAGGATATAAATAGTACGACTATGTTTATCGCCAACATCATTACGAAATCTGTTAATGAGGATCGTGATCAACGTGATAGACAATCTAGACAAGCGCATCATCGAGATAATGAGGAGGGATTCGAGGTGCCCGTTCGTCGAAATAGCGAGCCGCCTGGGAGTCTCCGAGGGCACGGTCCGCAGCAGGGTGCACAGGATGACCGAGGAGGGAATCATACGCGGATTCACGATAAAGACGAGCTCCAAGAACGTCAAGGCGCTTGTGGAGGTCCGGATTGACGTGAACACGGACACCCAGGAGATAGCACGGGAGCTGGCCAGCTACGACGGGGTCACCGAGGTCTTCGAGGTCACCGGCGACCAGGACATAATAGCCATCGTGGATGTCGAGTCCTCCCAGCACCTTAACGATATCATCGAGCGCGTCCGCCATTACGACAATATACTGAGTACGCGTACACGTCTCATCCTGAAAGAGCACTTCGGGGGGATGTAAATGTTTGCAGGAACGGCAACGGCACTGATAACGCCCTTCAAGAAGGACGGTTCGATAGACGAGGAATGCCTCAGGAGACTGGTCGATTTCCAGGAGGAGAACGGGGTCACCACCCTGGTGCCCTGCGGGTCCACCGGGGAGTCCGCCACCCTATCGCACGACGAGCACGTGGAAGTGGTGAAGATAGTGATAGACCAGGCACGCAAGGCCAGGATACTGGCCGGGGCGGGGAGCAACTCCACGGCGGAGGCTGTGATGCTCAGCAAGAAGGCCGCGGACCTGGGCGCGGACGGGATACTGTCCATATCTCCCTACTACAACAAGCCCACGCAGGAGGGCATATTCCAACACTTCAAGGCCATCTGCGACGCCATCGACATCCCTCTTGTGGTCTACAACGTGCCCGGGAGGACCGGGTCCAACATGGCGGCGGAGACCACGCTGAGGCTGGCGGCCGTGCAGGGGATTGCTGCGATCAAGGAGGCCAGTGGGAACCTGGAGCAGGTCCAGAGGATACTGGCCAACAAGCCCCGGGACTTCGAGGTGCTGTCCGGCGAGGATTCCCTCACCTTCCCGATGATGGCACTCGGGGCGTCCGGGACCATATCCGTGGCATCCAACTGCTGCCCGAAGCTGGTCTCCGACATGGTGGCCCTCAGCAGGAACGAGCGCTACATAGAGGCGGCCACCATACACTACAAGCTGGCGCCCCTCTTCAGCTGCCTGTTCTGCGAGTCGAACCCCATACCCATAAAGTACACCATGATGAGGATGGGTTACGGCAACGGAGTCCCCAGGCTCCCCCTGACGCCGCTGTCCGATTCGGGCAGGCTCGAAGTGGACCCCGTGCTGAAGGGACTGGGGCTTATCTAAGGGGGTGCGAGGCGTTGGACGTAGTCGTCGGAGGGGCCACCGGAAAGCTGGGGAGCATGGTCTGCGACCTGGTCACCGGATCCGATGACCTTACTCTGAGGGGCGCCGTGGTCTCGGAAGGCGGAGGTCATGTCGGAAGGGAGATCGCTCCCGGGGTCAGGACCTCGGGCCCGGGATCCCTCCGTGACCTCCTGGATGAGGACTGCATCTACGTGGACCTCACCACCCCCGAGGCCGCGACCGGGATCGTGTCCGAGATACCGTCCACCGGGGCGAACCTTATAGTAGGCACCACGGCGGTAGGGGCCGAAGCCCTGTCCAGGATGGAGTCGGAGGTTGAGAGGTGCGGCACGTCGGCACTGGTCTCAGCCAATTTCGCCACGGGCATGAACGTTTTCTGGAAGGTTAGCGAGATACTCGCGAGACACCTTCCGGATTACGACATAGAAATCATAGAGGCCCACCACAGCGCCAAGAGGGATGCGCCCTCCGGGACGACGGCCGAGACCGTGAGGAGACTGCAGTCGTCCACCGGCATAGAGGACGTGGTCTACAGCAGAGAAGGGGCCACCGGCCCGCGCAAGAGGGAGATCGGCGTCCATGCCCTCCGGGCCGGGGATATAATCGGGGATCACACCGTGATCCTCGCTAAGAACATGGAAATGATAGAGTTGACACACAGGACCGTGTCCCGGGAGGCCTTGGCAAGAGGATGCCTTGAATCCATCAGATGGATGGATGACAGGCGCGACGGGAAGGTCCACAGTATGGATGAGGTGCTTGGTTTATGATCACGGTTCTGAAGTTCGGGGGAACCAGCGTTGGGTCCCCCGAGGCTCTTACCAGAGTAGCGAATATAATTGTGAACGGAGAAGGCTCGAAGGCCGTGGTGGTATCGGCCATGTCGGGGATAACGAATTTCCTCGAGAGCATCGTCGACGACCCCAATCTCAAGGCCGACGATGCCCTGGCCTCTTTTGAGAAGAAGCATGAGGACGTGGCCAAGCAGCTCTTCGACGACAAGACGCTGGCCCTCTTCATGGCGGAGTTCAGGGAGCGCATCAACTCGTTCGCAGATCTCCTGAACAGACCTGATGCCAGGAAGGACCCTTACTTCAAGGACGCCGTGGTGTCCCAGGGGGAGCGCTTCTCCTCGCTGCTGCTGGCGCACCTCCTTAACAAGATGGGCTACAAGGCCGTGGCCCTGACCTCCGAGATGGCGGGCATAGTGGCCGTCGGGAAGCCCCAGTCGGGGTGCGCGGACCTGCTTGGCACGGCCAGCGGGATGACTATAAACGTCAAGCCGCTGTTCGACTCGGGAACCGTGCCCGTGATAACCGGCTTCTACGGCATCGAGAAGGAGGGGCGGCCTCTGACCTTCGGCAGGGGAGGATCAGACTACTCGGCGGCGATCGTCGCCAATGCCCTCGACGCGGACATGCTGGAGATATGGACCGACGTCGACGGTTTCATGTCCGCCGATCCCAGGATCATACCCGACGCGGTGAAGGTGGACGAGATGAACTTCGGCGAGGCGGCGGAGCTGGCCTACTTCGGGGCCAAGGTCCTGCACCCCCGCACCATAGAGCCAGTAAGGATGAAGCATATACCCCTGAAGGTGAGGAACTCCTTCAAGCCAGAGGAGCCTGGGACCCTCATACATCATCTGAGGAAGCCCAGGAACGACCTGCTTAGGTCCGTGGCCGTCAAGACCGACCTGTCCATAATAACCGTCAGCTCCGCGGAGATAGCGTACAGGCCGGCGATGGTGGCCAGGATAATCGAGAAGATAGCGGAGATAAACGTCATAGTCTACGCCATATCCACCTCGCTGTCCACCATAGCCCTGCTCGTACACAACCTCGACGTGAAGCAGACCCTGATGAAGCTCAACACCCTGCACGCGGCGGACATAGAGAGGATAGACGTCAAGAGCAACGTGGCCCTGATATGCGCCGTGGGGGACAACCTGCTGAACAAGTGCGGGGTCTCCGGCGACATATTCTCCGTGGTGAAGGATGCGGAGGCCAATGTGGAGATGATTTCCGAGGGCGCCTCGGACGTGTCCCTGAACTTCGTGGTTCCCATGGACCGGATGATGGATGTCGTAAGGAAGCTTCACGACAGGTATGTGGGGGCGGCATGATGAGGGATTTCGACAACGACGGCGGCCGGATGGTCTTCGGCGGAATGCATGCGTGCGACATCGCCGACGAGTTCGGAACTCCCGTGTACGTCACCGACGAGAGCATACTCAGGGAGAACTACCGCAGGATCTGGGAGGCCTTCAACAGGCACATGGAGACCGACATACACTACGCCTGCAAGGCCAACACCAATCTGGCCGTACTTAGGATATTGGAGCAGGAGGGCAGCGGCATCGATGCTGTGTCCATAGGGGAGGTCCTCACCTGCCTGCGGGCGGGGTACTCGCCGGACAGGATAATCTTCACCGGCGTGAACGTGGGAGACCAGGAGCTCAGGGAGGTCGCCGAGACGGGCGTCATGATAAACATAGACTCCTTCTCCGAGATGGAGCGTCTGGCAGAGCTCTGCCCGAACGCCTCCGAGCAGAAGGTTTCGATCCGCATAACCCCCGGAGTGGGTTCTGGCCATGGGGCCAAGGTCATCACCGGCAACAAGGGATCCAAGTTCGGCATACCGATGAACGAGGTCCTCAACGCATACATTAGGGCGAACGACCTGGGGTTCGACATAAGGGGCATACACGCCCACATCGGATCCGGAGGCCAGACGGTGGAGCCGTTCATAGACCTGATGCAGATCCTGATAGACACATCCAATGCCGTAAGCGATGCCATAGGCGTCGGCCTGGAGTTCATAGACATGGGCGGAGGCATAGGCGTTCCCTACAAGCCCAACGAAGAGGAGATGGACGTGGAAGAGCTCTCCATGACCCTGACCGACATGATAGCCGAGGAGTCGGAAGTGTCCAGGCTGATCGTGGAACCTGGCAGGTACATAGTCTGCGACAGCACGATACTCCTCACCAGATGCGTGGACGTCAAGGACGCCGGTACCAAGAAGTACGTTGGGGTCGACGCGGGGTTCAACACCCTCGTCCGTCCGGCCTTCTATGATTCATATCATCATGTGGCCATAGCGAACAAATTCAACCGGGCCTGCACCGGCAGATACGACATCGTGGGTCCGGTTTGCGAGACCGGGGATTATCTGGCACATGACCGTGTGCTTCCTGATCCCGAGGAGGGGGACCTGATTGCGGTGTACGATGCCGGCGCATACGGGTTCTCGATGTCGAGCCGCTACAACTCCCGTCCTCTTTGCGGGGAGGTGCTGGTGAACGAAGGCCGCGCCGAGCTGATAAGGGAGGCCGAGAACATGGAGGACCTGTGGAGGCATCAGATCGTACCAGGGAGGCTGGAGAGATGAGGTTCTGGAAGTATCATGGACTGGGAAACGACTTCGTACTGCTGGATGGCCACGACGGCTCCCTGGGGATCGATGGGGAGTGGTGCAGGCGCGTCTGCGACAGGAACTTCGGCATAGGCGCCGATGGTGTGCTCTACATAATGCCGGGGGAGGAGGGCGCGGAGATAACCATGCGCATAATAAACGCCGACGGAACCGAGGCGGAGATGTGCGGCAACGGGATAAGATGCGTCGCCAAGCACGCCTTCGACTTCGGCTTGGTGAACAGGACCCAGTTCTCTATACACACCCTATCGGGCAACATGGAGGCCACTCTGACGGTGAAGGATGCCCGGGTCGTGTCCGTGAGGATAAACATGGGGGCGCCCATACTTGACTGCGCGCTGATACCCATGAACGACAAGGGGACCTTCGTGTCCAACCCGCTGGTCGCCGGACACGTGTCTCTCACCGGGACGGCCGTGTCCATGGGTAACCCGCACTTCGTGACCTTTGACGAGCTATCGGAAGACGAGGTCCGCAGACTGGGTCCGATACTGGAGAGTCACTGCGCCTTCCCGAAGAAGACCAACGTGGAGTTCGCCCAGGTACGGGACGGAAGGATGGAGATAAAGGTCTACGAGAGGGGCGCCGGATGGACCCTCGCCTGCGGCACGGGGGCCTGCGCCGCGGCTACCGCGGCCGCCCTGAGCGGGATGATCCAGTACAACACGCCCGTGGAGGTGCGCCTCCCAGGAGGCTGGCTCAGGATAACCGTGGACAGGGAGCTGAGATACGTCCTGATGGAGGGGCCCGCCGAGCGCGTCTTCGAAGGAAACATCGCTGTGTGATAAAATGGCACTAAAGAGATACACATACTCGGATAGGCTGCAGAAGCTGCCCCCGTACCTCTTCGTCAGGCTGGAGGAGCTTACCGCCAAGAAGAGAGCAGAGGGCCTCGACATCATAGATTTCGGCATAGGGGACCCGGACCTACCAACTCCGGAGCCGATCGTGGAGGCCCTGCGGGAGGCCGTGAGCGTCAATGACTACCAGAAGTACTCCTCGTCAGCGGGCGAGAGGGACCTCAGGGTAGCCGTCGCCGAATGGTACGGAAAGAGGTTCGGCCTCGATATCGACCCGGACACCCAGGTCTGCGTCACGATAGGCTCGAAGGAGGGGATATTCAATATAGCCCAGGCCTTCGTGAACCCGGGGGAGCTCATAATAGCTCCTAGCCCCGGATACCCTGTCTACTCCGGTGCAGGCACCCTGTTCAACGAGGCCCGCTGCGTGAAAATCCCCCTCAGAGAGGAGAAGGACTGGCTTCTGGACGTGGACGAGTGCCCCACGGACGCCAGGATGCTCTACATCAACTATCCTAACAACCCCACCGGCGCCACCTGCGACCTGGCATACCTGAAGCGGGTGCACGACTGGTGCGAGGATACGGACACGATACTCTGCTACGATAACGCCTACTCGGAGATGTGCTACGACGGTTACTTGGGGCCGTCGGTCCTGGAGGCGGGGCCCAACGCCATAGAGTTCGGCTCGTTCTCCAAGACATTCAACATGACGGGGTACAGGCTGGGATACGCCGTGGGCAACCCCGACCTGGTGGCCGGACTCAAGAAATGCAAGGGTCAGACCGATTCGGGCGCACCCATATTCACACAGAAGGCCGGCATAGCCGCCCTCCGCATGTACGACGGGCGGAGACTGCCTGATGCCGTGTCCCGGAACATGGCGGTCTACGCCGAGAGGAGGAAGGTACTGGTGGAGGGCCTCCGGGAACTGGGTTTCAACGTAAAGATGCCGCGGGGAACATTCTACGTATGGTTCAACTGCGGCATGTCCTCGGAGAGGTTCACCGAGAAGATGCTGGATCTGGGCATAGTGGTCACCCCCGGCACGGGCTTCGGCGAATCCGCCGAAGGGTACATCCGCATGACGGTCACCGAACCCGTTGAGAGGATAAGAGAGGCCCTGGACCGCATTAAGCGGGGCCACGTCTGACCGGCCGGGGCCTAAACCCCTTTATCATTTTCTGTCGAAGAACACCCTGCGGGAGTGTTTGAGGGCCTCCACCACGGGAAGGGACCCCCCCAGGAGGAACGTCTCCAGGGCCCCGCCGCCGGTGCTGACGTAGGAGAACCTGTCCGTGAAGTCGAACATGTCCGCCGCCCCCACTGTATGGCCGCCTCCTATGACGGACTGGCTCTTACTGTCGATCATGGCGCCCATCATTATCTTCGTGCCCACTTCGAACCCGGGCTTCTCGTACATGCCCGCGGGCCCCGACATGAATGTCGTCTTGGCCGAAAGCAGGACCTTCCTGAACTTCTCGGCCGAGTCGTCGCCTATGTCCAGAGCGGGCTCCGGAGTGGGCATGTCCCCGATAAGAACGCTCACTCTCCCCCCCTGCCTCTCGACGGCCACATCGACGGGCAGCAACACCCTGTGACCGTACTTCTGAAGCACCTCCCGGGCCGCCTTCAGGTTTTCTGGAGTCAGCTCGTCCTTGAGGACCGCGGAGCTCGCCTCGCCTATGTCCACGCCCCTGGCGAGAAGGAAGGCGTTGCCTGCGAGCCCGGCCAGTATAACGGTGTCCGCTGTCCCGGATCCCAGCACGTGGTCTATCATGGCGGACACCTCCCCGAACTTGGCCCCTCCCAATATGAACACCGAGGGGCGCTTGGGGGTCTCGAAGACCGCCCTGAGGGCGAATATCTCCTTCGTCATCAGCCTGCCGGACGCCGACGGGACCTTGGCCGGGAATCCGACCAGAGAGCACTGGGAGCGGTGGGCCGCCCCGAATGCGTCGCATACATAGAAATCGATCATCGGCGCCAGCGTCCTGACCAGCTCCGACTCGGAGTGCTCGTCCATGTCCTTCTCCTCGGACTCGTAGTCCAGCTCCCTCACGTTGCCCAGCAGGAGGACCTCCCCGGGTCTGAGCTCCCTTATGGCTGACAGGGCCCTGTCCCCCAGTATGTCGTCCACATACCTAACCGGGGCGTTGAGGTTGCGGGACAGCAGCCTGGCATGCTGCTCCAGGCATATGAAGTCCCACTTGCCCTTCCTGCTCTGGTGGGCCAGCATGACCACCTTGGCCCTCTTGCCCATGAGCTCCCTGACGGTCGGGACTATGCGCCTTATCCTGGAATCGTTGATTATCTCCAGGGTGCCTTTGTCCAGAGGACAGTTTATGTCCACCCTCAGCAGGACGGTCCTGTCTCTGAAGTTGAAATCCTCGAGCGTGCAGAAGTCCTTCGTATGACTCACCTTAGTTCGGTATGCCCATGGCCTTGTTCGTCTTCCTGACTGACTCCCGCGCGTCCTCCTCGAGCTTGCACATGGACCTTATGCAGTCCACGTTCTCAGGTATGACGTCGCTCTCCTGATGGACCGCCTGATAATAGTACAGCATGTTGCCGACCGCACGGACGCCGTCCTCCCAGACGACTATCTCGTACATGTCCCCCCTGGACCTGCCCAGATCCCTGGAGAGCTCCATGATCTCCGCGGTGGATTTTATCCCGCTCCCGTTTCTGACCAGCCTCACCCTGGGGGAGGCCTTCATGACCTCGAGGACGTCCTCGGTGGAGACTTCCCTCTCCAGCTGGGCGGCCACCGTGTGAACGTGCATAAGGGTGGTCGAGGCTTTTATGGCCATCGTGCTCACGTCCATCCAGGGCATTATGCTCTGCACGTCCGGGCCGTGGTGGGTGGGCAGGTCCACCGAGGGCTCCAGGCCGTTTATTGGGCCGCCTTTGCTGTCCCCTGGGTCCGCCGCCCTCCTGACCAGGGTGACGAAGGCCTTCTGCACCCTGAACCTCCTGTCGATGGGGTACAGGGTCCTTATTATCCCGGTCGTGTTGCAGGACACCACGCGGGAGAACTGGACTCCCCAGGACTCCCTGTAGTTGGCTGTGGAGTTGAAGGATATGCCGGTGAGGCTGTGGTCCTCCCCGCCCTGGAATATCGCTTTGACCCCGGCATCGGCATACTCCTCCCTGTATTGTGCTCCGACGTTTCCGGGAGTGCAGTCCACGATGATGTCCGCCTCCCCGTACAGGTCCCTCAGGGTTCCCGCCGCCGGCATGCCAGCGTCAGCGAAGGCCTTTACGCTCGAATCGGGGACATAGACGTCGAGGCCTTTGTCCATGGCGACCTTGGCCTCGTAGTTGGGCCTGGTCTTGGTGACGCCGACCACTTCCATGTCGTCCTGCGCACAGACCGCCGTTGCCACTCTCTTCCCGATGGTACCGTAACCGTTTATCCCGACTTTCACCTTCGACATAGGTCAATCCCCTGTTTCCGTAGGTAGATACGGCCTCCCCATAAAATATGTTTACCGTGCGCCGACGCCCGCCCCCCACATCCCCAGAGCAACGTTCGGGCTGCCTAAATGCTGGGTGTACCAACGCTTATTTACCGCGACCCCATACGAGCACGCGAAGGTATCTCTATGAAAGGATCAAGAGCACTTCTCAAGATGTTGGAGGACAAGGGGGTCGAGACAATGTTCGGTTACCCCGGCGGAGCGGTAATACCCATTTACGATGAAATTCTCGGCTCTTCCGTAAGGCACATCCTTACACGTCACGAGCAGTGCGCGGCCCACATGGCTGACGGATATGCCAGGGCCACCGGCAGGCCCGGCGTCTGCCTGGCCACCAGCGGCCCCGGTGCCACGAACCTGGTCACCGGCGTCGGCACCGCTTATGCCGATTCGATACCCATGATCGCCCTAACGGGGCAGGTCGGCACGGGATCGATGGGGCTCGGGGCGTTCCAGGAGGTGGATGCCTTCAGCCTGATGATGCCCGTCACCAAGTACAACTATCGCGTCCTGGACCTGAACCAGCTGCCGTTCGCGATAACGCAGGGCTGGAAGCTCTGCCAGGAGGGGCGGCCGGGGCCTGTCCACATAGACCTGCCGGTCGACCAGATGAACGCGGAGATCGACGAGTCCCTGCTGTACCAGGACTACAGCCCCAAGGAGAGGTTCGACGACCTCTCGCAGATATACCGCGCGGTCTCCTGGATAAGGGAATCGAGAAGACCGGTCATACTGGCGGGAGGAGGGGCGATAAGCTCGGGATGCTCCGAGGAGGTCATAAAACTGGCCGAGCTCATAGGGGCGCCCGTCGTCACCCCGCTCATGGGCATAGGCATCATGCCTTACGAACACCCGCTCTACCTGGGTCCGCTGGGTATGCACGGGAGGGTCCGCAGCCTCACGGCCATGAAGGAGACCGACCTGGTCATAGCCATCGGCAGCAAGTTCTCCGACAGGACGTACAGCGCCCATACCCGCATGGGATCCTGCTGCAGAGTCATCCAGATCGACATCGACAGTGCGGTCTTCGACAAACACGACAACACCTCGGTCAACATACTCTGCGACGCGAAGAAGGGACTCGATGCGATACTCCAGTGCCTGACGTCTGATGACCGCCCGGAATGGCGGGCGAGGATAGCCGAGCTCAGATCCAGGTGCGACTGCACCTGCTCGGACGACTCTACCCCCATCATACCCCAGAGGGTCATGAGCGAGATAAACGCACTGATCGACGACGACACCGTGATAACCACGGACGTCGGCCAGAACCAGATGTGGGCTATGCACTACCTTAGGATAAAACGCCCCAGGCAGCTCATATCCTCCGGAAGCTTCGGCACAATGGGTTTCGGCCTCCCTTCGGCGCTCGGCGTCAAGGCCGCCCTGCCGGAAAAGAACGTCATGACCATAACCGGCGACGGAGGCCTGCTGATGGTGGTCCAGGAACTGGCCACCGCGGTCTCGGAGGACCTCCCGGTCACCATATGCCTGCTGAACAACGGCTGGCTGGGAATGGTCAAGCAATGGCAGAAGCTGTTCTGGAACGAACACTACTGTGGCACCAAGCTCAGGGCCGATCCCGACTTCGTCAAGCTGGCCGAGTCGTTCGGCGCAGAAGGCATAAGGGTCGACCGCCCCTCGGAGATACGGGAATCCCTGATAAGGGCCCGGGAATGCGGCAAGGCCTGCATAGTCGAGATCATGGTGGATCCCGAGGAGGACTGCCTGCCGATGCTGCCGTCGAACCCGACCATACCGATGGTCAGAGGACGCTGCGTGTTCTGACGTCCCTGAAGGGTCGGAGGGATAGGTATTAAAGATAGCAGAAAATGAACAAGGAGAAGAAGGTGTAACCTAATGCACATCTATCACGATTCGGACGTTGACATAAACGTCCTCAAGGACAAGAAGGTAGCGGTTCTGGGCTATGGTGCCCAGGGGAGGGCGCAGGCCCTCTGTTTCCACGACTCCGGTCTCGACGTGACGGTCGGGGTCAGGAAGGATGGGAAATCCTGGAACAAGGCGAAGGAGGACGGTCTCAAAGTCGCCGACATACCGGACGCGGTAAAGGGGGCCGACGTGGTGCTCATGCTCCTCCCGGACGAGGTCCAGCCCGACATATACAAGAGATACGTGGAGCCCAACCTGAAGAAGGGGGCGGCTCTCGAGTTCGCCCACGGTTTCGCCATAACCTACGGTCTCATCGAGCCCCCGGAAGGCGTGGACGTCATAATGATGGCCCCCAAGGCCCCCGGTGACATGGAGAGGCTCGTGTTCCTGGAAGGTTTCGGCGTGCCCGCCCTGGTCTGCGTCCACCGCGACGCCACCGGCAACGCCAAGAATATCGCCTTGGCCCTGGCCAAGGGTCTCGGCGCCACCCGTGCCGGGGTCTTCGAGACCACCTTCGACAACGAGACCAAGACCGATCTCTTCGGAGAGCAGGCCGTCCTCTGCGGCGGACTCACCGCGATGATAAAGGCTGGGTTCCAAACCCTCGTGGAAGCCGGATACCCGCCGGAGATGGCGTACTTCGAGGTGCTCCATGAGACGAAGCTCATAACCGACCTGATAAACGCAGGCGGTTTCGAGAAGATGTGGTACGTGGTCTCCAACACCGCCGAGTACGGCGGACTCACCCGGAGGGACAGGGTCATAACCCCCGAGTCCTACGCAGGTATGAGGTCCGTCCTCGATGACATAGAGTCCGGGAAGTTCAAGGACGAGTGGAGGGCGGAGTGGAACAACGGCCTTAAGGAGCTCAAGAGGATGGAGGCCGAGGAATCCGCGCTCCTTCTCGAGACCACCGGCCGGGAGATAAGGGCGCTGTTCGAGAGGAAGAGGCAGTGAGACAAACGGGAGGGCCGGAATGAGCAGGCTGATCGTCAGGACCAGGTTAGACACCTTCGAGGCCGAGATTGACGGATCCGACATCTCCAACGCCATCTGGCTCTCCCTTCCCTTCACCGCCACCACAAACATGCTGGGGTCCGAGATATACTTCGAGATGCCCCTGGACGTCTCCATGGCCGGGGACCTCGTCACGGTGCTCGAAGCGGGCGACATAGCCTACTGGCCCAAAGCCCGCGCCCTCTGCATCTTCTTCGGTCCCACTCCCCTCAGCGGGGAGGACGGACGCCCCGTCTCCCCCTACCCCGTGATACGGATAGGGAAGGTCCTCGGCGAACTCTCCCGCCTGGAGGATGCCGGGGACCGCTCCAGGATCGTTCTGGAACGCGCTTTCCGATCACCTGATCACGGTTAACCCGCGATCGAAGTCTGTCAGGACCTCCACGCCGTCCCGGGTTATCAGGCAGGTGTCCTCTATCCTTATGCCGCCCACTCCCGGCAGGTATATGCCGGGCTCGGCGGAGACCACGTTCCCCGCCCTCAGGATCTGCTCAGATTTCGGATACACCGAGATGGCCTGGTGGACATCCATGCCTATCCCGTGTCCGTAGGAGTGTATGAAGCGCCCCTTGAACTCCGTGGAGTCGATGAGCTCCCTGGCGGCGATGTCGGCGTCCTTGGCGGGCGCCCCGTCATAATAGTGCTCAAGACCGGCCAGCTGCGCCCTCCTTACCACGTCGTAAGCCCTGATCAAAACATCTGGAGGGTCTCCGAAGAACACTGTCCGGGTCATGTCCGAGCAGTACATTTCATACTTGGTTCCGAAGTCGAAAAGGGCCGTGTCGCCCTTTCCGAGCCTGCGGTCGGTGGGGGAATGGTGCGGCTTGGAAGAGTTGGGCCCGAATGCCGCTATGGTCTCGAAGGCCAGGCCCGTACCGCCCAGCTCCCGCATGCGGTTCTCCATCCTGGCCGCGACCTCCTTCTCGGTCACTCCCTCGAAAAGATACTCCGGGATCTCGCGGGCGACCGTCGAGGATATCCTGCAGGCCTCCCGGGTGGCCGCGATCTCCTTCTCGTCCTTGACGGACACGGTGGCGGCTATGCTGTTCGTGGCATCGACGACCTCGATGTCCCCGGCCATCTTCATGAAGCCCGTCACCGAGGCGTAGGATGCGGCCCCGGTGTTGAAACCAACCCTCCGGGCCCCTTTCAGGGCCTCCCGGATGAGCTTCTCCTTCTCGGAGCGGTCACGGTACACTGCGACCTCTCCCATTCCCGAACGGGCCGTCTCCTCCTCCAGGGTGCTCACCAGGACTGTGAGTCCGTCCTTCGTCACGATGGCGGCCGCGCCCTCGAAGGAGCCCGAGGTCTGCTCCGTGAGATACCAGAATGTCGAGTCGAGGAACGGCTCCCCGCCGTTGACTATGACCACGGCGTCTAGGCCGGTAGCGTTGGATATGAGCCTTTCGGCCCTGGAAGTCATCATGCCTGCGGTTAGGGCGCGGTACCGAGAAATATGTTTCCCCGGGAGAACTTCCCGGGACTCAGATCCCGACCCATTCGTTCCTGATTATGCGCTTGAGGGCGGAGATCGCCGACAGGGCCGCCAGATGGGACGTCTTGGGGTTGTCCGGAGCCGGCACGTTGTAGGTATGGCAGGTCATCTCCCCGAAGGCCCCCGTGACCCTCAGCTCGTGTGAGTTGCTGTGAGCCTCCGGATCCACCACGATCGTCACCAGTGTCCTGTCGAAGCCCACCCCCAGCAGGCTCACGGTGGCGGCCACGTTCACGTTCCTGGGGAAGAGCGCCACAGCCTCCCTGGCCGGACCTGAGTACACCGTGGTGACCTCCTTGAGGTCTTCCACGATTATTCCGTGCTCTATGAGGTACGGGACGTCCTCCAGGCTCTTGGGCCCCTTGGTCGTCACGAGCTCCACACGGTCCAGGCTCTCGAGGGATGCCGCCCTCAGCCCGTCCGTGCCGCAGACCGCCCCCGAGGGTATGAACACCCTGGACTCGTATGTCTTGGCCTTCTCCAGTATGCTGTTCCGGAACTCGTCCTCCACCAGGGCGCCCACGGACATTATCATCATGTCCACGCCTCTGGACACGACCGCCGGAAGAATCTGCCTGGCCGCCTCCTGAGAGGCCGCCTCTATGACCAGGTCGCAGTGGTAGAGCTCCTCCTCCACCGAATCTATGACTATGGCCTTCTTCAGCTGGGATGCGAGCATATCCGCAAGGTGCCTGTCCTTGTCCAAGAGGTAGATCCTCTTTACCTCGTTCATGTTGTCCGCGGCATGTGCCAATGTGGTGCCTATGGACCCGCAACCGACGATCGTGATACGCATATCCCTCCGCACGGCACGGATTGTATTAAGAATTTGTCACACGACGGCAGTTCCTTTAACCAGCAGGTGCATGGGGCCTCCATGAGATACGAGCTCGTGGACCACACCGCGGACGTTATGGTCAGATGCACCGGGGGGACGCTGGAAGAGTGCTTCGGGAACGCCGCCTACGCATTGATCGATCAGATGGTCGACGCCTCCCTCGTGGAGGAGAAGGTAACGGTGCGCATCGAGGCCGAGGGCGGGGACTGGGAGGAGAGGCTGTACTCCTTCCTGTCCGAGGTCCTGTTCGTGCAGGACTCGGAGGGCATGGTGTTCCGTGTGTTCGACGTCTCCTTCGAAGGCGACAGGGTCGTCTGCGAGGCCCGCGGCGAGCCCCTTGACAGGACCAAGCACAGAGCCAAGACCGAGATCAAGGCGATCACATACCATATGCTGTCGGTCCACCCCGAGGTACCGGGACTGACCGTCATATTCGACGCGTAAATATACTGAAAAGAGCATAGCCGGGGCGTATCATGTTGAAGATAGGATGGTTCTCCAGCGGACGCGGACCAGGCTCCCGCGACCTCCTCAGAGCGGTCATGGAAGAGAGGGGCAGAGGATCCCTTGACGTTGAAATCTCCTTCGTTTTCTGCAACTGGGACAACACCGAGGAGCCCAACCCTCGGAAGGAACAGCGCAGGTTGTTCTTCGATATGGTGGAAGGGTACGGGATCCCCCTGATCACTCTGTCCTGGAAGGGCTTCAGGCCGGATCTATGGGATTCGGATCAGAGGGCCTGGCGTGACGAGTACGGCACCGAGCTCAGGAGACTGACCTCCGCCCAAGACATGGACCTGGGCATACTGGCAGGATACATGCTGTGGATGGACGACGAGACCTGTCGGCGGTACGACATGCTGAACCTGCACCCCGCCCTGCCGGACGGACCCAAGGGGACCTGGCAGGAGGTCATATGGAAGCTCATAGAGGAGAGAGCGGACAGACAGGGGGCGATGATGCACATCTGCACTCCCGAATGGGACCGGGGCGAGCCCCTGACGTACTGCAGCTTCCCGATACGCGGAGGGGGATACGATATACTGTGGGCCGGCATGGAGGAGAAGCTCCGGACCCGCGGCCTGGACGAGATAGCCGCGGAAGAGGGCACGGAAGAGCCCCTCTTCAGGAGGATAAGGGAGGACGGATCCAGGAGGGAGCTGCCCCTTATCGTGGAGACGATAAGGGAGTTCGCGGAGGGTAAGGCTCGCATAAAGGGGAAGAGGCTCTACCGCGGGGACCTGGCCGTTGACGGGCCCCGGGACCTCTCCGCGCAGGTTGACGCGGCGCTGAGGGGATGAGATGGCGGAATACGACCCCTTCGAAGAGATGGGTCTGACCCTGGACAAGCAGCTGGTCTGCAACTGCCACGGCCTTATAAGCAGGAACGACAGCCTGAGGGGCCTCTGCACCAGGTACATCAGGAACGGGGACCGCTTCTACGACACGGTCTCTAGATACGACGACCTTACGGCCCACCTTCTTGGCAGGAACGACAGTCAGGCGGGCAACGTGTCGAAGTTCGCTGCACCCTTCCTGAAGGCCTTCGGAGCCACGGACCACGATGTGTACGGGTTCTTCAAGGAGGACCTCGCCCTCATGCCGGGGGCCGCCACGGCCGTCAGGTACGTCTACGGCCTGCTACCGACCTTCCTGGCCACAACCTCCTACGAGCACCATATGATGAACGTCTGCGACGCGATAGACTTCCCTATGGGCAACGTGAGCTGCACGAAGGTGGAGTTCGACTCCTGCGAAATTAGAAGGCAGGAGGCCAAGGAGCTCAGGGACATGGCCGCCGAGATAACCGCTCTGAGGATCCCCAAGACAGAGTACTCCCCGCACACCCCCATGGAGATGGATCCCGGAGATGTGAATATAGTGAGCGTGCTGGACAGGATTCTCGCGGACAGGCTTCCCCGCATGGATGCGGGCGATATCGTCAACTCGGTCTCCACCATGGGGGAGGATGAGAAGGCCTACTCCCTGCTGGAGATAAGGAGGAAGACGGAGATAGACCTGGACTCGACGGCCTGCATAGGAGGGGACTCCACCGACTACCGGGCCCTGGACCTCGTCAGGGACAGCAACGGGCTCGCCATGTCTTTCAACGGCACGGAATCCGCGGTGAGGGGATGCAACGTCGCGGTCATGGCCAAGGACAGCACCGTCGCCGCCGTGCTCGTGCAGGAGTTCTACAACGAAGGGATAGAGGCCGTCTACGACCTAATATCCTGCTGGGACCGCGCGACCCTGAGGGAGAAGGACTGCCCGGACCGCCATCTGATGGATGCCATGCTGTCCGCCAACCCCCGCAGGCTGCCGGAGGTGTTCATCGTCGACAGGGACAACGTGGACGAAATCTCCTCGAAGAGTGGCGAGTACCGCCGCAGGGTCCTGCGGCCGCAGGGGTACGGAGGTCCGCCCTCCCGGGATGGGGCAGGCGGGCGCACCGCTGTTTTTTAATCCGATAAAGCTTACGGCGTCGCATCATGGGTAGCGATGTCAAATCTGCGTCCGACTCAAAGGAGAGGCTGATCGTGGCCTCCATAGTCCTAGGTATGTTCATGACCTCCTTGGACGCCACCATCGTCAGCGTGGCCCTGCCCTCGATGGCGGAATACTTCTTCGGCAGCGGCTCGACGGACACCGGCACCATATCCTGGATCCTGCTCGCCTACACACTGACTGTGTGCTCCTTCGTCATGCTCTGGGGGAAGATCGGCACCAACGTGGGGTACAAGAGGGTCTTCATCCTCGGCATAGCCATATTCACATTCACCTCGCTGGTCATCGGGCTGACCGGACTGATGCCCTCCTTCAAATCCATCGGCCTCGTCATCGCCATGCGGGCCGTGCAGGGCCTGGGAGCCGGCATGGCCATGGGCATGAGCATGGCCATGGTCTCATCCTATCTGAAGAGGAACCGCGGCCTGGCCATGAGCAAGGTCTCCCTCGCGGCGGCCCTGGGAACGGCCTGCGGGCCCGCCGTCGGAGGCATACTCACACACTTCGACTGGTCGTACATATTCTTCATCAATGTGCCCATCGGCATATTCTGCATCCTCCTCTCCTCACGGGCCATGTCCGGCGTGGAGACACCGTCGGAGAGAAAGGGCATAGATGCTTTCGGGGCCCTTCTGCTGTTCGTGATGCTTTTCTCGTTCATACTCTACCTCAACCGGGGCGGGGACATGGGATGGGGCTCGGCCGCCGGCATCGGCCTGGTCGCCCTGACCGTTCTTGCCGCGGCGGGCCTCTTCCTATGGGAGAGGAGGTCCTCGGACCCGATAGTCCCACCTTCCCTGATCAGGAACCGCAGCATAATATCGGCTAACCTGGCCTGCCTGTCGCTTTTCGGGGCGATGGCGGGCAGCTATCTGCTGGTCCCCTACTACCTGGAGTACGTGATGGGATACTCCCAGCTCGAATACGGCGTGGCCCTGGTGGGAATCATAATGATAGCGAACTCCCTGGGCATGCTGGCCGTCAGCCCCTTCGTGGGGAAGGTGGCTGACAGGACGGGCAGGAACCGGCCGCTTATATCGGCCGGATGCCTCGTGGCCGCACTGGGCTTCTTCATGCTGAGCCGCCTGGATCAGAACTCCGAGATCTGGCTCGTGCTGGCCTCGCTGTTCGTGATGGGTGTGGGGGTCGGCATGGCCCTGGTCGCCTCCACCAACCTGGCTTTCTCTCATATCAAGGAGGGGGAGGACGGGCAGGTGTCGGGCCTCATCAACACGTTCAGGCAGGCCGGCAGTTCGCTGGGGGTCAGCATAATGCAGCTAGTGTTCGTGTCCTCCATAACCGCCGCGGGAGTCGCCCTGGCCGTCCACCCCCTGTTCCCCGGTTTCGGGCCCGCTTTCCTGGCCGCGACGGGAATGGCCGTGCTGGCGTTCCTTATATCCCTGTTCGCCAAGGACGGGCCCCGGCGGACCTCGGACGAGGTATGAGATGCCATCACTGCTCCCCGATGGTGCGCGAAGGGTCCCGTCGAGGGTAAAACTATTTTAACCAAATCAAGTATGGATGCCCCGAAGGCTCATGTAGTGTAGCGGCCAATCATTCGGCCCTTTCGAGGCCGACACCCGGGTTCGAATCCCGGCATGAGCACTCCTTTCCAATCACATCCCGCCGCTGGCGGCCCCTGTCGGCCGCATCCATAATGGAACAAGGGAAACTATTAATACCAGGGTTGTTCCATTGGAGGGGCACAGGGAGCAGAATCATGACAGAC
This sequence comes from Thermoplasmatales archaeon, assembly GCA_012515075.1. Taxonomy (GTDB): domain Archaea; phylum Thermoplasmatota; class Thermoplasmata; order Methanomassiliicoccales; family Methanomethylophilaceae; genus JAAYZC01. The sequence goes on along the minus strand of JAAYZC010000052.1, from coordinate 5,658 downwards.
GGTCAGCCATTCGAGAGTATGGAGGAGGACGTAACACGCGTACGCCTCCCCAACATAAAGGAAGGAGAGATGTTCGGGATAGCTGATCAGCTGCTCGGAGCCTCCAAGATAAAAGTGATGTGCGAGGACGGTGTCTCCCGCATGGGACGCATCCCCGGCAAGATCAAGAAGAGGATGTGGATAAGGGAGGGGGACCTCCTGATCATCTCCATATGGGACTTCCAGCCCGACAAATGCGACGTAAGGTTCAGGTACACCAAGACCCAGGCGGTCAACCTCAGCAAGAGGAACAGGGTGCCCAAGAACCTGGACATATTCTGAGCAGGCAGAGAGCACATGGCTTCGTACGATGAGGTCTACTCCTATCTGGAGAGGCGCGTGGACGCTCTCAAGACCGACCGCACCGGCGACGAGCGCCAGACGGAAGGCGAGGTGTTCGACAAACAGACCCTGCTCGTCATATACGACATGATGACGGGAGGGCTTATAGAATCCGTCCACTACCCCATATCCACCGGCAAGGAGGGGAACGTCTTCTACGCCACGGACGAGGACGGGGAGGGCCTGGCCCTGAAGATCTTCAGGACCTCCACCTCCACATTCAAGAGGATCTCCGGATACATAGAGGGCGATCCGAGATTCAAAGGCGTCACGGGAAACCGCAGGAAGATGATATACGCCTGGACCAACAAGGAGTACAGGAACCTGCAGAGATACTTCGAGGCCGACATACCTGTGCCCGAACCCATAGCCTTCGACAAGAACTGCCTGCTGATGGAGTTCATAGGGGACGATAACGGCCCGTCCCCCCAGTTGAAGGACGTGATCCTGGAGGACCCGACGGACATGTACGACGAGGTCCTTTCCTTCATAATAGACGGCTACAGGGACGCCCACCTGGTGCATGGGGACCTGAGCGAGTACAACGTGCTGGTCCAGGACGGCCAACCCGTGCTTATAGACTGCGGACAGGCCATGACCGCGGACTTCCACAACGCCAGGGACCTCCTTGAGAGGGACATAAGGAACGTGAACCGTTTCTTCGGAAACAGAGGAGCGGAAATTATAGATGCCGCCAAGGTCCTGGAAGAGACGATAAACGGCAGCGACGACGATGACGGAGAGGATGAGGAATGAGGTCCATAAGGATACCCCAGGACAGGGTCGGCACGCTGATAGGCGTCAAGGGAGAGACCAAGAAGATGCTCCAGAAGATATCCGGCATCAAATTGGATATAGACACCGAAGGAGAGGTGGTCATGCATGACGAGGCCAACGGCACGGACCCGCTCATGGCACTCAAGATAATGGACGTGGTAAAGGCAGTGGGGCGGGGGTTCTCCCCCGACAAGGCCTGCCGTCTTTTCGAGGACGACGAATACCTCGAGGTCGTGGACCTGAAGGAGTTCGTGGGAGACCGGAGCAACCAGCTGACCAGGATAAGGGGCCGTCTGATAGGCAAGGACGGGAAGACCCGCTCCATAATAGAGGAACTGACCAGGTGCAGTATGACGGTCTACGGGAACACCGTGGCCCTGATCGGGAACTCCGTCAGCCTGCCCGTGGCCAAGCACGCCATAGAGCTCATACTGAACGGCAGCGAGCACTCCACCGTGTACCACTATCTGGAGAGCCAACGCCCCAAGCTGAGGATAGCGGAGATGGGTTTCGACCTCTGAGGTGCTTAACATGGACGATTGGATCATCGATATCATAGGGAAGGCCCGCCCGCTTGCGGGCATGGGGCTCTGCGACCACTGCCTGGGAAGGATGTTCGGAAAGGTCGGCACCGGCATGACCAACGACGACCGCGGCGCCGCGATACGCCGGGCGCTCGAAGAGGAAGGGTGTGCCGCGGCAGCACCGGAGATGTGCCCGCTTTGCGAGAACGTGTTCGATATGATGCCCCGCTTTGCGGAGGCTGTGGCCGACGCCGTCAACGGAGTGGAGTCCGACAACTTCCTGGTGGGCTGCAGGGTGGAGCCCTCGGTCGTCAGCAGGGAGAAGGATATATGGGAGCGCTTCGGCCTCGAAACCCCCGAGTCCATAAAGACAGAGCTGAACCGGGAGATAGGCAAGCTCGCCCTCCCCCTCATACACAGGGCGGTGGAGTTCAAGAGCCCGCAGGTGGTGGCCTGCATCGACACCCGCTTCGCGGATGTGGAGCTGGACATAGCCCCGGTGTTCATAGCCGGACGCTACAACAAACTCAGCAGGGAGATCCCCCAGACCATCTGGCCCTGCCGCGCCTGCAAGGGCCGCGGATGCGCCAGGTGCGGGGACACCGGGAAGATGTACCAGACCTCCGTCCAGGAGATCATAGGAGACATAGCCCTGGAGATGACCGGAGGCAAGGAGCATTTCTTCCATGGCATGGGGCGCGAGGACATAGACGCCTGCATGCTCGGCGACGGCCGGCCTTTCGTGCTGGAGATCTCCTCCCCCCGCCTGAGGGACATCGACCTGGACGAGCTGGAGAGACAGGCGAACGTATCCGAGCTCGCCCAGTACCGCTTCCTGCGCTTCGTGCCGAGGGATGAGGTCCAGAGGACCAAGACCGCCACCCCGACCAAGACATACAGCGTAAGGGTCAGGGCAGAGGGTAAAGTTAATAAAGAAAGATTAGATAAGGTCGCCTTGTCATTCAAGGACACCCCTATCGATCAGAGGACTCCACAAAGGGTCGAGCACCGCCGTGCGGACCTGGTTAGGAAGAGGAGGATCTTCTGGGTCGAGGTGGGCGCGTGCGAGGACGATACCTTCGAACTCACGTTGGAGACGGAATCCGGAACATATGTTAAGGAGTTCGTATCCGGCGATGACGGCCGCAGCGTACCGAATTTCTCCGAGGCCCTCGGCATGCAGTGCCGTGTGGAGGTCCTTGACGTCTTGGCGATAAACGACCGAGAACCAATGAGGGATTAACAATGCAGGCATCCAGAGGAACCAGAACAAAGACGCGTAACGTCCTGAAGAAGAAACCCAGGGCACGCGGCCTCTCTCCCATAACCAAAGGGCTCCAGGAATTCGAGTCCGGTGAGAAGGTCAACATAATAATCGACCCCAGCGAACACAAGGGGATGCCGTTCTCCAGGTTCCACGGACTCACGGGAGTCGTCGTGGGAAGAAGGGGCACGGCCTTCGAGGTAAGCGTCAAGGACGGTAACAAGACCAAGATGGTCGTGGCCCGCCCCGAGCACCTCGTGAAGAACAACAGCTGAAACCATAACATTGGAGAGTGAGCGCATATGTCCGAGAGATACGTCAGTTTGGCGGAGGTCAGAGACCTCCTCACCGCAGAAGGCGAGAAGAGGGAACTCCTAGTCACCCAGAAGGCCTCCAGGGACCACGCCCAGGCAGTATGCGCGCTCTCCGTCGAGGATGCAGAGGCCTTGGCCAAAGAGGTCAAGGTCTCCCCCGACATAACGGATGCCGTCGCATACAAGATAGCGGACCTCCTTCCTCAGTACCCCGAGGACATCCGTGCGATCCTCGCCAAGGAGAGGCTGAACCTCGAACCGGCCAAGGTCGAACAGATAATCCAAATAGTCGGTAAGTACATCTGAGCTTCGGCCCGGAGGTGTGACTGTGGAGGAGTACGCGTATATTCTAGATTATTTACCTCAGGGCATGCCCGGGGGAGGCAGTTTCGGAAAGAGGGAACCTCTCTGCTACGCAGTGGGGGAGGAGGAGTTCAAGCTCTTCGAACTGGTACCTAAAACCAATGCCGTCATCAACATAGGCGACCGCACGTACATAGGCAAGGATCCCGCCAAGCGCCTGCAGATAGACCATGTCAAGAGACGCGTCGGCCCCGGCGATCTGACCAACTCGGCCCTCGCCGAACTGGAATACGTGGCGGTGGACATCGTCATGGCCCATCAGGACAGGTTCGTCAGGTTCTACAACGAGGCCCAGCCCATCTCCGTGCGCAAGCACCTGCTGGAAGAGCTCCCGGGACTCGGCAAGAAGACCATGAGCGCCATCATCGAGGAGAGGAAGAAGGGCGAATTCAAGGACTTCGCCGATCTGACAAGGAGGGTGCCCGTCCTTAAGACCCCCGAGAAGCTCATAGCCGCGCGCATAGTGCTCGAGATCACCGATCCCGATAGGAAGCACTACATTTTCGTGTCGAGATGAGCCGCGGCGAGACCTCGAGACTCATGTCCGAGACGGGCATAGTTCCGAAAAGGAGCAAAGGCCAGAACTTCCTGACCGACACACGCGTTGCCGACCGGCACGTGGCCTTCGCGGAGATAGAGAAGGGCGACAGGGTCCTCGAGGTCGGACCAGGGCTGGGCATCCTCACGGAAAGGCTCCTGGAGGCCTCGGATGACCTCGCCTGCATAGAGCTCGACGACACCCTCGCCGAGTTCATAGAGGGACGTTACGGGGACCGCCTGAAGCTGATACGCGGAGATGCCGTCAGGATCCCTTTCCCCCCCTTCGATGTCTTCGTCAGCAACCTTCCGTACAGCGTTTCGACGCCGATCATCTTCAAACTCCTGGGATGCGATTTCAGGAAAGCGGTCGTCATGGTGCAGAAGGAGTTCGCCGAGAGGATGAACGCCGACGTGGGCAGTCCCGAGTACTCCCGACTGACCGTCAACCTGTTCTACAGGGCCGAATGCAGGATACTCGAGACGGTTCCCGCATCCAGGTTCAAGCCCAGGCCGAAGGTCGACTCCGCCCTTGTGGAGATCGTCCCCCGTCCTGCGCCCTTCGATATTCTTGACGAGGACACCTTCTTCCGGGTCACCGAGGCCGCATTCAACCACAGGAGGAAGAAGATAGGCACGTCTCTCAGGACCGCGGGTCTCGTGTCCCGTGCAGAGGGTCTGCCTTACGCCGATGAGAGGATAGAGATGCTCCGGCCCGCCGAGATCGGAGAGCTCGCCGACGCCGTCTTCCTTCGGTCGAAGGAATGACGGGCGCTCCCCCTTCATCCGCTTCCTTCACCTGAACCTGTATATGAGGTAGCCCACACCGAACACCGCGAAGATGACCAGCAGGGCTCTGAGGACCAGACCCACGTATCTTCCCAGGTCGTTGTCTCCTGTGGATGCGGGGGGTGTATCCCCGCCAGAGTCGGCCACCCATGCGGCGTAGTATGTCCTGTCGCCGAACTCGGACTCTGATATCGAGTTCACCTCGGAACCCGTCAGAGAGGCGCTGGCGTACCAGCCGGCGAAGGCGTATCCGTCCCTGATGACGTCGGAAGGCAGCTGGACTCCCGTTCCGTAGGTGTAGGTCGTCACCGCTCCGGAACCCACGGTTCCTCCGTTGGTCACCAGAGTGACGTTGTAGGAACGGGGCTCGGCATCGAACACAGCCACGTAGGTGGCGGGACCGGAGACGGCGGACCGCTCCGGAGACCAGCCGGCGAAGGTGTAGGTGTACATGTGATCCTGGGCCTTTTCAGGCGTTCCCCCGTATGCAGGCATCTCCCCGTATGCCACTCTGGAGATCGAAGCCGTGCCGTCGACGTTCCAGGTCACGGTGTAGACGTTGACCGTCGAGGAGTACTGTGCCGTGTAGGCGGCGTCGCCGGTGACCTGGGAGACCTCGGGGTCCCAGCCGGTGAAGGCGTAGGTGTACTGGGCGGTGGCGGCCTTGTCGGTGGATCCGCCGAACTCGGGGGTCTGGCCGTACTCGTAC
>JAAYZC010000051.1 GCA_012515075.1 Thermoplasmatales archaeon | reverse complement strand
GCTGGCCTTCAAGCTCGACAACAATGACCTGGAGGAGGCCAAGACCCCGTGGAAGATGAGGTTCTCCGCCATGCAGAACGTCACCCTGAACCTTCCCAGGATAGCATACATGGCGGACAGGGACGATCAGAAGCTCTTCGCCGAGATAACCCGCTGCATGAACCTGGCTGTCAAGGCCCACATGCAGAAGAAGGATTTCCTGAAGCAGCTGCTGGCCCTCAAGAACCACGGACCCCTGTCGCTGCTGACCATGAACATGGACGGAGAGCCCTACTACAGGATAGAGAAGTCCTCCTATCTGATAGGCATGGTCGGTCTCAACGAGCTCGTCCAGTACCACTACGGCCAGGAGATACACGAGTCCAAGGGCGCCCAGATGTTCGCCCTCAAGGTCGTGGCGTACATGAACAAGGAGGCCGAGAGGCTGGCCAAGGAGTACGGCGCCAAGATACCTCTCGAGCAGACGCCTGCGGAGTCCACGGCGTACAGGTTCGCCAAGCTGGACCTCAAGGAGTTCCCGCTGCAGGCCACATCCGTGGTCAAGGGCAACAGGGGCTCCGGCGAGGTCTACTACACCAACTCCACGTACATCAACGTGGGAGCGGACGTGGGACCCATAGAGCGTGCCAAGATCGAGGGCATGTTCCACCCCCTCATAGAGGCCGGGGCCCTGACCCACATATGGCTGGGGGAGTCCAAGCCCTCCCCCGAGAGCCTTGCGGCCTTCGTGGAGAAGACCTTCCGTCACACCCAGAACGCCCAGATCGCGTTCAGCCCGGAGTTCACCTCCTGCCTGGACTGCGGGCAGACCGTCAGGGGGCTTCACGCGACGTGCCCCAAGTGCGGCTCCGGCCACATCGAGGGCATAACCCGCGTCACCGGTTTCTTCTCGAAGATATCCGGATGGAACAAGGGGAAGATAGCGGAACTCCGCGACAGGATGAGGGGCCAGCGCATCTGAGCCCCGCCCTGTCTTTTTTTATTCCGGGGGCGGCAGGCCCCCGGAGGTCATTCCCTTCAGAGCACGATGACCATGATCAGGAGGACCATGATCATTATCATCACCATGGACAGAGCGCCGCTTACCGAATCGGTAAGCACCTGGCGTCTGTCGTGATCGTGCATGCCCAGCTTCTCCAGCAGGAAATCCAGTCCTCCCCTGAACAGGTGCCCTCCGTCGAACGGCATGGCCGGGAGAGCGTTGGTCACGCCCAGAACGAGATTCAGCCAGAATGTCCAGTACAGCACCGACAGCACGACCCAGAAGACCTCGCCTCCCGGGACGTCGTACCACCACTGGACGCTCTCGGGTACCGGGGAGAAGCCCTTGAACGCCATCCCTATGTATGACAGGGCGCCGTATGCCGCATCCTGTATCGAAGTCACCCCGTAGAGGGGGTTCTTGCCCAGGTTCTGTACGATGTTGGGGGAGACCATGCCGAAGCCGGACAGGCTGGACTCCACGCCCAGATAGCCTATGTCGCCGTTCCTTCCCAACGTCACGTCCGCGTCATAGGTCGTGCCGTACTCCCCGGACATCGCGTAGGTCACGGTCACGGTCTGGCCGGG
>JAAYZC010000050.1 GCA_012515075.1 Thermoplasmatales archaeon | reverse complement strand
GCGCCCGAGACGCGAGGAGCGCTCCGAGGGCCGCTTCAGCTCCGAGGCCGCCGAGAGATTCAAGAAGAAGGAGGCCAGGGAGGAGAAGCCCGCCGAGGACGCTCCCGAGGAGAAGCCCGAGAGGACGGCCGGCAGATCGCTCCGGGCCAAGAAGGAGCCCGTGAAGAACGTCAAGGTGCTGTCCCCCGAGCAGGAGAAGTACCGCGACATGCTCCTGGAGATGAGCTCCACCCACAACGCCAAACTCCTGAACAAGGATAACGAGGTCGTACGGGAGGTTGCAGTCAAGAGCCTTGTCAACTCCCTCAAGGAGGACTCCGAGGGCGTGACCGCGATAGTCTTCGACGGCGTCATATCCCAGAGGATAGTCGACGTCTCCGCCGAGAAGTGCATAGGGACCGTCGTCGGAACCCGCAAGGGGAACATAACCAAGATGCCCGCAGGACTCACCCTGTGGACCAAAGAGAACCTGTACTGACATGACAGATAAGACCAAGGCGGAAACCTGGGAAGACCTCAGGGGATTGGAGAGCACGGCCGAGATCGAGATACCCTCCGACCCGCTGGACAGGGTCCTGGGGCAGGAGGACGCCATAGAGCTGGCCAGGATAGCCGCGCGCCAGCGCAGGCACCTGCTGCTGGTCGGCCCCCCGGGAACGGGGAAGTCCATGATAGCCCGGGCCATATCCCTCAACATCCCCAAGCCCAAGCAGGAGATACGCGTCGTCAACAACCCGGAGAACCCCGAGAGGCCGTTCCTCCAGATCGTGGACGCCGACGAGGTCTCCAGAGAGGCCTCGCTCAGGGCCGTTTCCGTCGGCAGGCTCCTGGACCCGCAGAGCGCCCCCTCCAACATAGCCGAGAAGCTGGGGTACCTCTGCCGCAGCTGCGGCAAGTACTCCACGCCTTCGGAGACCTCCTGCCCCCACTGCCAGAAGAGCAAGGTCGAGGTCGGAGGGACGGGAATGGCATTCGGGGACATGCTGGGCGGCATACTCGAGGCCGCCATCCCCCAGATGGCCCTGGGCAAGGAGAAGGTCAACGCGACCCGCCTCCTGGCCGACGGCACCGAGGAGACGGTCGTCTTCGAACGCGCCGGCGAGAGGATCCGCATGCTGGACCAGAAGGCCCTGGAGAAGAGGCGCGAACTCGAGAAGACCTCCAACCAGAAGGTGCTGGTCAGGCTCAACCGCGACCCTTACGTCCTGGCCACCGGGGCTTCCGAGACGGAGCTCCTGGGTGACGTCCGCCACGACCCCTACGGCGGGCACGCCGGCCTGGGCACCCCTGCCTACGACAGGGTGGTGGCCGGTTCCATACACGAGGCCCACGAGGGCGTGCTGTTCATAGACGAGATATCCCACCTCGGGAATATGCAGAGGTTCATACTCACCGCCATGCAGGACAAGGCGTTCCCGATAGCCGGGCGCAACCCGCAGAGCGCCGGGGCCAGCGTCAAGGTCGACGGCGTGCCCTGCGACTTCGTCCTGGTAGCCGCCTGCAACATACAGGATCTGGAGCACATACTGTCGCCCCTGCGCTCCAGGATCATAGGCGGAGGATACGAGGTCCTTGTGGATGTGGCCATGCCCGACAACCCCCACAACCGCGCCAAGTACGCCCAGTTCGTGGCCCAGGAGGTCTTCATGGACGGACGCATACCCCATGCGACCATAGACGCCGTGGAGGCGATCATACAGGAGGGCAAGGTCCGCGCCAAGGCGGACAACCAGCCGGGCTCCCTGACGCTGAGGCTGAGGGAGATGGGCGGCCTGATCAGGGCCGCAGGCGACCTCGCGGTGGTGGAGGGCTCCCCCCTGATAACCAGGGATCATATCGCCCGGGCCCTGAAGCGCGCCAGGACCGCGGAGGAGCAGATAAAGAAAAGATACGGTTCCTACATGAAGGGCCTGTCCAAGGACGTCTCCGACGTCCAGAAGGAGACCTCCCCCTATTACATGCAGAACGAGCACATAGGGGATCAGATGTTCAACTGAGCGCCCCGGTTCCCGGATTGGACTCCGCCCACCATCCTCACGGCGTCACCGTTGTCGTTGTAGAACCTGGGAAGATACTCCGCCACCGCGAAGCCGTGCCTCTTGTAGAACCTTAAGGCGCCCTCGTTCGAGGGCCTGACCTCCAGGGTCACTGTGACGGCCCCCTCCAGGGCAGCCCTGGACCTGAACGCCTCCAGGAGCATCCCCCCGATCCCTTTCGAACGGTATCCCTCGGAGACCGCGAACATGGATATGTTGACCTTGGCGATCCCCGACCGGGAGCCGCATATGTATCCCACTGGCCTTCCCGTCAAATCGGCTGCCACCAGCTGGCCCGAGGGCCACTGCGCCCTGAAGAACGTGAACATGTTAGGATTGAAATACTGATCCAGGGACGCACAGGTTATCCTGTACACCTCCCCTGCATCCTCCGGCACCATCTCACGTATCAGCATCCCTGTGCCTCCAGACCCTAATCGCCATCACCAATAAAGATATGATTGCGAGGGGGGCGTATGCAAGGTCCACGCCCCCTCCCCCTTCCGAGGATGGTTGAGCCGAGTACTCCGCCGACGCGGAATACGTCCTGCCTGTGTCCGGATCGGTGAAGTATGCTTGTATGAGATTGGCCCCCTCAGCGGGAACGAAGGCTATCATGGTCCCTCCCGTCCGTTCCGGAATCCCGTCGCCGTCCAGATCCCAACGCACCTGCGGGTCGTCTGACCTGACGGGAAGCGATGCTTCCGCGGCGGCGGCCCCGCCGGCTATGGGTTCCCCCAGGATCCGCACCGACATCTCCTCTGGAACAGGATCGGATGCCGACCAGTCAAGGAGGAACCAATCAGAGAACATGTCCGCGAGGTCGGGGGAGCCGATCACAAGAGCCGCCTCCCTGTTGTTGCAGAAGGAGTTGGATGTCCAGTTGACCGACCCTATCCAGACGGTGTCGTCGGCCACCACGCCCTTGTTGTGTATGATGGAGAAACCGCCCCCGCCGATGACGGCCACGGCATCCACGGAGGTGGAGGCCATCACGGTCTCCGCGGCGGTGTAGGCCGAGGAACCGCCTCCGAAATCGAAACTGGCGTCGAGTATCAGCCTCGCGTCCGCGCCGCGGTCCGCGGCCTCCGACATCCAGGAGACAGGGGAGTCCCGATGCCCCTCAGCCCAGGAAGGCGTGATGTCCAGCTGTTCGGAGTAGACCCTCTGGGAAGCCTGGCCTATGAACGACCTCATGGACTCGAAGGAGTTGTCAGGTGAGAGCACCGGAGTCACTGATGCCTCATAGGACGGAACGTCCCATCCGTCCTCGGGAGGCACGTATCCGCCTATCTCCGAGGGCCTGTAAGACGGGTAGGCCTGACCGACGGGGAGAACGTCCCCGAAGGAGACGTCGCAATCGTTGAGGAATATCTGCTCCATGAACTCCGCGTAATCCCTGCTCTCGACTACCGCACCCCATCCACGGTTTGGGAAGGAGCCCGTCCAGTTCTCGGAGGTCAGCACCACCTTCTCCGAATCTATGACGCAGTATTTCGCGTGCATGTACGCGAAGCGCCTGGGGGGACCGTAGGAATCCATGACGTACACCTCTGCCCCTGCTTCGTCGAGCGCCTTCGCGGCCCTTATCTCGGATGCGACGGACATTCCGGCGGGAGAACCCTCGATCAGCACTCTGACCTCGACCCCTCTGCCCTCCAGCTCCGCCAACAGGGCGATGATGTTCTCGTTCCCCAGGAAGTACACCGATACCGACACCGTCTCCGTCGCCGACTCCAGCGCCCTGCATATGGGCCCGGATCCGCAGTCGGGGAAGAGCAGCGGGGTCACCGTCGCCAGCCAGGGTCCGGCACCTTCCGGGATGTCGGTCATGCCCGGGACGGTTATGATCCAATCCGCGGAGGTGTCGGTGTCGGTTTCCGACACACGTACGGCCGCATATCCTCTCTTGGGTGCCGGCAGCGGGTCGCCGGACCATCCCCCCGCCTCCGAGACGTTCCCGTAGCAGAAGCTGTCCAAGATCCGGGAGTCCGGCCCCAGGAGGTACACCTGATCCCCCTGGTTGTTGAGGGCGAACCTCCCGGGCCCGGAAACATCCGGCCCTCCCATCTCCAGAACCCCTTCCCGGCAGCAGAACCAGGAGTCCGACATCTCGCGCACCAGCGTGATCCTTGACCCGTGAGGGAGGATGATGCTCTCCGTGAACGACACCACGCCTTCGCCGTCCCACAGGGAGAAGCCCAGAAGGTCCGTTCCACCGTCCCCGCGATTGATGATGGACACGCCCTCCGAGGCCCCGTCCGGCATGACCTCGCATATCAACAGGTCCGGGTTGTTAGGCTCGGCGGATGTCTCCGAAGCGCACTGGAAGCAAAGGAGCGATGAAAGGACAAGAATGAGCAACAAGGGGCGCATCCCGCGTAAGAGCGCGGGATGCGCTTATTAAAAAGGATGATTACAGATAGGCTACCAGGTCCTGAAGCGCCGAGCGGGGGTCCTTGGACTTGACCACTCCCGATGCAAGCAGGACGCCGTCGGCCCCCAGGTCGAGGGCGGTGCGCACATCCTTGCCTGTCTTTATACCGGCACCGCAGAGCACGGAGGTGCCGTGGCTGACGGACTTCACCGCCTCCACCGTGTTCTCCACGATACGCGGGTTGGCGGTGGTGACGGAAACGTCACCGCCGATGAGCTCGGGAGGCTCCACGGCTACGAAATCCGGACGGAAGGCCGCCACCTGGGAGGACATCTTCACGGTGTCGGCGCAGATGACCGTGATCAGCTCGGACCCCTTGCACAGATCCACACACTCCTCTATCGAGCGGGGCTGGATCCTGTGCTCGGAATGGTTTATCAGCGATCCCGCTGCGCCGGCCGACCTGACCATGGAGGGTGTGACCCATCCTGTGGATGATCCGGGGGCGCGGGGATCCACGTTCTGCGAGAGAACGGGCAGACCCACCGCGCGGGCGACGGAGCCGAGCTCGGTCATCGGAGGGCAGACCGCGATCCTCACACCGAATTCGCGGCCGACCTCCTCGCAGACCCTGGCGAGTTCCAGGGCGTCGCACCCTTCGACCTCGCGGTAGACCTTGAAGTTTATTATCAGAGCGGGCTTACCTATCTTAGTCAAGCTTCTCGAACCTCTTCACAAGCGAATCGAGGACCTCGGGCCTGGAAGTGTACTCCATCTCCTCGGGACCGAGTATGGAGGGCATGAAGGGACCCTGCTTCCTCAACATCCTGCTGATCTCTATGGACTTCCTGCGGGCGTAGTCCCACTCGGCACCCTTGAAGAAGTCCACGGGCACGTGCCTTCCGGCGGGGGAATCCATGGGTTCGAGACCCTGGAACCTGCCGTTGTTCAACTGGAATCCCAGGCAACAGACTCTTGGGGGTCCGTCGTAGTACGTGGGATCCGAATCCTCGGGGGAGCACGGATAGAACGCCCCGTAATGGGAACCTCTCATCCACCCCGCGCAGAGTATGGGGTCCATGTAGGGCTGGGTGTACTCGCCCACGGAGGGCAGGCCGCTCTGGGCCCTGCATACGCAGACGGGATCGTCCTTGCCCACGTACTTGCCGGCCGTGAGGTTCAGCTTGTCGGTGGACACCACGGCGGCCGGGCCCAGGCCGGCCTTGCTGGAGATCCTCTTGATGGCATACCTTGTGGTGTCACCCAGAAGGCTGAGGGCGTCGAGCGTCTCCTCGGGCGAGGAGAGGATGACCTTCTTGCTCTCCAGGACGTCGTGTATCTCCACATCGAACCCCCTCTTGGCCCTGGCGTCGACGACGAGGCCGGTGGTGGTGAAGGGGTCCAGGAAGGTCCTGGTGAGGGGTATCGTGTAGGCCGAGGGCTCCGTCTTGTCCGCTATGAAGAACATCAGCGGTTCGGATCCCCTCTCTGTGAACTCCATCTCGGCGGAACCGGGTCCCGCTCCCTTTATGTTGCCTGAGAAGGCATCGGTCAGCAGGTCCTGCCCTGCCGCGTAAAGCTTCATGGCCTTGGACAGCCGGGTGGCCTCCTGGAAGGCGTTCCACGCGAGACCGTGGACGTCCTTGTTGCCCTCTCCCTTGTAGTGTGACATGAAGAGGTTGATGTCATCCCCTACACGCGTGACATAGTAGTCCTCGATGGTTCCCTGCCTTACCGCGTCCGACAGCATGTCGTCGCATTTCTGCATCATGGATGGGTGGGGTTTCGAGTGTCCTACGACGGAACCTATGTCCGCTTTGATGACTGATATCGTGACTTTTTCTGCTACCATGGATTCACCATTTCAGAAACTGTCACGATTAACGCAATCTTCTTATAATACACTATTGCACGCCGGCCCGCGCGCGCGCCGACGTGTCCCAGTGGCAACATTATTATGCCAAGCATCGATAGCATGGACGTTTAACATGACCCCGGTAGTCAAAGATTCGAGAACGGTGACCGTCGAAGACGGCACCGTAACCGTGAAAGGATGGGTCCAGGACATCAGGAACCTGGGAGGCATATCCTTCCTGATCCTGAGGGACAGATTCGGAACGATACAGATAACCATGCCCAAGAAGAAGCTGGATCCGACCCTCTTCGAGAGCATCACCTCGCTTCCCAGGGAATCGGCCGTGGCAGTGACCGGGGAGGTCAAGGAGAGTAAGCAGACCGGACTGGGCCTCGAGATAATACCCTCCGGGCTGCAGGTCTACGGCGAGGCGGCCGCGCCTCTCCCCTTAGGGGTTGTCGACAAGGTCAACGCCGAGATGGACACGCGTCTGAACAACAGATTCATGGATCTCAGGAAGCCCGAGGTGAGGGCCGTCTTCGAGCTCAAATCCCTGATGGTCTCGCTGATCGGGGAGGCGATGCGGGCCAACGGGTTCGAGCAGATACACACACCCAAGATCGGCGCCGAGGGCGCCGAGGGCGGATCGACGCTCTTCAAAGTGGACTACTTCGGGAGACCTGCGTTCCTGGCACAGTCCCCTCAGCTGTACAAGCAGATGCTGATGTCCACCGGACTCGACCGGGTCTACGAGCTCGGGCCCGCCTTCAGGGCCGAGCATTCCAACACCAACCGCCACGTCACCGAGTTCATATCCTTCGACGGGGAGATGTCCTGGATCGAGAACCAATCCGACATAATGCACATGATAGAGCGCATACTGAACCACGTGCTCAACGGCCTTGCCGAGAGGGGCGGGAGGCAGCTGTCCGTACTCGGGAAGGAGATAAGGGTCCCCACTTCCCCATACCCCGTGCTGACCTACGAGGAATGCCTGCGCATGGTCAGGGAGGCGGGGCTCGAACTCGCGGACGGGGAGGATCTGGGAACCGAGGGGGAGAAGATAATCGGGGACATCATGTCCGACGGGGGACACGACCTCTACTGGATAACCGAGTATCCCGAGGAGGCCAAGCCTTTCTACATAATGGAGAAGGAGGGGACGCCCTACTCGTTCTCCTTCGACCTTGACTACAAGGGCCAGGAGATATCCTCCGGCGGTCAGAGGGAACACAGGTACGATGTGCTCACGGACCGGATGAGGAAGAAAGGGCTGGACCCCGGGGACTTCGGATTCTATCTGGATGCTTTCAGGTACGGGATGCCGCCGCACGGCGGTTGGGGCATCGGCATAGAGAGGCTGCTGGCGAAGGTGCTGGACCTTCCCAACGTCAGGGAGGCTATACTCTTCCCCAGGGACCCCGGCAGACTGTCACCCTGACATCCACTTTCGGGGAACTCCCCCCGACTCCCTTTTATATCCTCCGGGAGGTAATTGATGCATGGCGGCGCCTGGCGACGTTTACGAAAGAGAACTGAAATCCCTTCTCAGCGGGGACGAGAAAGCTGTGGCCAAGATGACCAAGACATGCGACGGCCCCGAGAGCCAGGCCTACTGTTCGATGACGGGCAACCCATTCGTTGTTATAAGAGCCGCCGGATCGCTGGGGGTTGACCTGGTCGCACTTCGCTGGGACTTCTCGTTCCCGATCGAGGTGAAGAGCTCCTCGGAGGATGTGATGCATTTCAGCAGGAACCCCCGCCTCGGAGAACAGGCGGACAGAATGCGCGAGGAATGCGGCAGGTCGCATATGATAGCCCTCTACGCCTTCAGGCTGAAGAACCGCCGCGGAGACCCCTGGAGGGTGTTCAGGCTCCCTCTGTCGGAGGATCTGCGCGGGCGCATGGGGCTTCTGCAGAGACGCATACCCGAGATGGAGCAGAGCAGCAACGGCAACTACATCATGAGATGGAACGACGGGATGAAGCTGAGCGACCTCATAATGTACATGGACATGGCAGGCAGGGAGTGAG
>JAAYZC010000049.1 GCA_012515075.1 Thermoplasmatales archaeon | reverse complement strand
TGCCTGGGCTACCTGTCGGCGGCCGAGGAGTCCGACAGCCTCATCCCGGAGCTCTTCGACATACTGGAGCACAAGAGGGGGGCGGAGTTCGAGAGGGCCGCCGTCCGGATGCGCTCCGCCGGCAGGTCCGAGGACGTGCCCCGGCTCCGCAGGATATACGGGCAGGTGGAGGGCGGAATGAGGGATTCCCTGCGCCGGGCCCTGGAGTCCATAGCCGACAGGGACGAGACCCTGCGCGGGAAGAAGGACCTGATCCTCTCCGTCCCGGTCTATCCGGACAGGGAGGCCTTCTCATCCTTCCTCGAGCGCAGCATCGATTACCTGGACGTCCGGTACAGGGGGAACGTGCACCCGCTGCGCACGGTGGAGAAGGGCACGTACAACAACGTGGCCCGGGCCCTCCGGGTGATGAGGGTCCGCCTGTACAACGAGTACGACAACCTGGGGATCTACGGTCCGGAGGAGAAAGAGGGGTACGACGAGCTTGCCGGCCTGGTGGTCTGGGCCAGCGAGGACCTGCGCGGGAAGAGGACGGCGGAGGGCGGCAGGGGGCAGAAGGACAGGAGATGCCCCCGGTGCGGCGGCCCGACCGTCACCTACAAGGGCCTGATAAGCTGTCCCGAGTGCGGTTCATGCGATTGACGGACCGCGGATAAGCAGGGTCGGATGCGAGGTTTTATAAACCTTATAGGGATTGTGTTTTTTAAGGCATTCGGATATTGCTCCTCCGTTAGTTGTATAATGGGAAGGGAAGAATAGGGAATACCCCAAATAAAGAAGAGAGGAATCAAAGATGTACGGAGGACAAGGAAACAGGAACTTCAGGGACCGCGACGAACCCAGGGAGATGTTCAAAGCGACATGCTCGGACTGCGGCGCAGAGTGCGAGGTCCCCTTCAAGCCCACTCAGGGAAGGCCCGTTTACTGCAGGGACTGCTACAAGAAGCACGCCCCCGCCAGGGACGACAGGCGCAGGTACTGATACCGGCACCTGCCCCCAAACCCCTTAACGAAATCCCTTAACTTCTGCAGGATCCCCCGGCCGTGCCGCGGGGCCGCATTCTCACTTCTCGCGGATGTCCGCGAACATGAACGCCTTCAGCAGGGAGAAGGATATCACCACGGCCGACACCCCCGCTATCAGCAGCAGTATGCCGGCGGCACGCTCCCCCATCAGTATCAGGCCTATGCCGAACAGCGACAGCATGGCGCCGACATAGAAGAGCATCCTGAGCTTGGACCCGAGCTTCATGGCGGGGCCATGGACGGGACGGGATTTAACCGTAGCGCGGGCCGCGGATGCCGGAGAAAGGATGGTAAGGGGTTTGCGGGGGCGTCCCGACGCCGTCTCAGACCAGCTTCGTGCCGGCCTTGGAGGAGGCCCCCTGATCGTAGACCTCCTCGACGCTGAAGACCCATACCGCGCTTGCCTGCAGGTTCATTGCCTTCAGCTTCTGGTTCATGCCGTCCAGCATGGGGCCGGAGTCCACCCTCTCCTTGACCTTGCCGACTATCTCGTAGGCCTCGGTGCCGGACACCATCAGTATCGACACCTTGGGGTTGGACTTCATGTTGCCCGAGGACACCTTCATGAGGATCTCGCCGACGATCACGGTGTCGGGAGAGGGGGCCACAAGACTGCCGCACACTATGGCGTGGGGCTGTCCGAACTTGGACGCCGTGACCAGGGTTTTCACGGTCTCCGGGCGGTTCATGAACTCTATGACGCTGCTTGGGATGTTTGCCAATGTATCACCTGTCCGTCAATCGCTGTGTGCGCTATATAACCAGGTCAGTAACATGCGTGTAACTCATGGAAAGAAGCCCGGAAGGGCAAAAATGGGTAAATCGTTTCTCATCTCCTGGCCTTGGGGCTGCGGGAGTTGTACACGGCCAGAGCCGCCAGGTACACCGCGCCCGCCACGAGAAGGGCTATGAAATCCTCCAATGCGAAAGACATCCTTATCGCAACCGGATTGCATCAGCGTGTATTTATGGGTTGCCCGCGACGGGGCAGGCCTTCTTCAGGTGCTGGACCACCACCTCGACCCTGCCGTCCTTGAACAGCGGAACGGTTATGCACTCGTACTCGTCCTGACCCACCGCGGGGAATGACCGCAGGGACCTGCTCTTGACCGGGGCCCCCTTCATGGAGGCCACGGCGCAGTCCTCGCAGCAGCAGGACCTGCCGAATATGCGGTAGCACTTCTGACCGCAGACTTCCTCCAGCCTCTTCCCGATCATCTTCAGGCCGGCGCGGTTGACCCAGACCACCGTATGGTTGGAGTCGTGTATCATTATGATGTCGTCTATCTCGTCCAAGACTATGTTAAGTATGGAGTCGGCGTAGTCCAGTGTCTCTTCCGTGTCATCACCCGGTTCATATATCCCCCTCCTGCGTATTTTATACTGCGCCTCCTCCCCGGCACGGTGCCCGCCGGACGGCCGGGGGCCGACGAATAGCGCCGGGCCCGCTTCGAAATCCGCAGCAGCCGCGCCCGGTATGCATAATAAACGGGTGCATATGCTAAAAAATTCGCATCCGGGATAAGAGAGTATTTTATATGGCGAATTGCTAACCCGCGTAAATGTGCTACGATATCGTGATCATCGGAGCCGGGCCCGCGGGCCTAACAGCAGGGATCTATGCCAGATCCAAGATGATGAGGACCCTGGTCCTGGACGCCGGCAGGGTCGGCGGACAGCTGGTGAGCCTCTACCCCGAGAAGGGGATCCGCAACTACCCCGGCTACGAGAGCATACAGGCGCGCAAGCTGTCTGACAAGCTGTATGCCCAGGCGGAGTCCCTGGGATGCGATATCAGGGAGAACGAGAAGGTCATAGACATAGACGACGGCGACGAGGAGCTCGTCGTGACCACGGCCCGGAACTCGTATCACACCAAATCCGTCATCGTTGCCATAGGCATGGGCACATTCAAGCCCAGGAGGATGGGCTGTGCGGGCGAGCAGGAGTACGAGGGCAGGGGCGTGACATATGTGCTGCCCATGAAGGAGGACCTCGTGGGAAACAGGGTCGTGGTCTTCGGCGGCGGCAACAGCGCCATCGAGATGGCTCTGATAGCGGACACCGTCACCGACGTGACCCTTGTTCACCGCAGGGCCGAGTTCAGGGCCGACGAGTCCAACGTGGAGGAGCTGAAGCAGAGCGGGATAAGGTGCGTGATGGAGGCCGACCTGGTCTCCATCAACGGGAACGGCTGCGTCAGGTCGGTCACCCTCAGTAGGGGCGGCGAGACCTTCGACGCGGAGGCCGACCTGGTCGTCATAAACATCGGCATAACCGCCGACCTGGAGGTCCTCTCCAGATGGGGGCTGGACCTGACCGAGAGCGGCCTGGTGAAGGTCGGTTTCGACATGAGCACCTCCCGCCACGGGATATTCGCCTGCGGCGACGTGGTGGACTACGATGGGAAGTACAAGCAGATCGTGACCGCCTGCGGGGAGGCGGGAACCGCGGCGGTCGCCGCCTACAAGTTCGTCAAGAAGCCCTACTGGGCGTGACCGGGCGCCGGAACGGGAAATACCTGGTAAGGTGTTTGAGAGGGACGGGGCGCATGCCCGGTCACTCGTCGACCATGGCGCCGGTGGGGCACTCGTCGACGCAGGCGCCGCACTCCACGCACTTGCCGTCGTCGATGACCGCTATGTCCCCGATCGTTATGGCGTCCGAGGGGCATACGTCCGCACAGGCACCGCACGCGGTGCACAGATCTCCTTTGACTTTGGGCATCTCACATTACCTCCGGAATGCGTACGACGACTGCCGTATTTGAAATTTTAGCCTTCCCGCACGGTCCGCGGGGGCCGATAAATACGATGATGTCCGATACCTTGGCATGGAGTACCTGTCCGGACTGGTATACACGCGCGGCGGCTTCGCCGAAGGGTATGTGGCGATAGAGGACGGGAGGGTCTCCGAGGTCTCCGAGGGCGCCTGCCCGGGCAGGCCGTCTGCGGAAGGGGTCATCGTCCCGGGCCTGGTCAACGGCCACACCCACGCGGCCGACGGCGGCCTGAGGATCCCCCCGGGGATGCCGCTGGAGGACCTGGTCGCCCCGCCGGACGGGCTTAAGCACAGGTATCTCAGGGAGACCCCGGCCGAGGTCCTGAAGGGATCCATGCGGGAGTATGCCCGGACCTCGGCGGAGAACGGGATCTCGGTCTTCGTGGACTTCCGGGAGGGCGGCGAGGAGGGATGCCGCATGCTCAGGTCCGTCTCGGACCGGGCGGTGATACTGGGGCGCCCCGTGTCCCCGGAGTACGACCCCTGCGAGATCGACGGGATACTGTCCGTGGCCGACGGGATCGGCCTACCCAGCGTGTCCGACGTTCCCCCGGCGTACCTGGAGGCGGTGGCGGACCACGTCCGGAGGGAGCGGAGGATGCTGGCCCTGCACGTGAGCGAAAGGGTCCGGGAGGACATCGACACCGTGCTCTCCCTGGACCCGTCCTTCGTGGTGCACATGACCGAGGCCTCCGACGGGGACATACTCAAGTGCGCCGAGGCGGAGGTCCCGATAGTGGCCTGCGTCCGCTCGAACGCCCTGTTCGGAAGGGTCCCGCCGCTGGCCCGCATGTTCGAGACGGGGGCGGACGTGGCCATGGGCACCGACAACGCCATGCTCTGCTCCCCGGACATGCGGGCGGAGGCCGGGGCCTTCGCACGGGTGCTGTCCTGCCAGGGCGGGGACCCCCGGGACGCTCTGGACGCCCTCCTGGCGGGAGGGCGAAAGATATTATATCGTCAAACGGAAATAGGGTTGGCCGCGGGGAACGAGGCGGACCTCGCGGTCGTGGAGGGCGGGAAGGACCCGCTGACGGATCTCACCTCTTGCGCGAGGAGGATCCGTCGCATAGGCATCTGAAAGGTGGAAAGGAAATGGCATTCAGCAAGATATTGGTCCCTACGGACGGCAGCGAGCTTACGAAGTCTGCTGTCAGGAAGGCGATGGAGCTCGCCGAGATGAGCAACGGAACTGTGACCGCGCTTTACGTGCTGGACCAATCGGTGTTCTCCAACATGCCCCTGGACTCTGCGGTCATGAACGTGTACACGGTCATGGAGAAGGAGGCCAAGCAGGCGGTTGACTTCGTCCGCGGCCTGGGAGCCGAGATGGGGGTCCCGGTGGAGGAGAAGAT
>JAAYZC010000001.1 GCA_012515075.1 Thermoplasmatales archaeon | reverse complement strand
CCGTGACCGTCTCCGGAGCGGACGACATACAACTCGTCTATTCGGTGGAGTCCGGCGGATCCGCGGGGACGCTACGGATCTCGGGGGTCTCCGAAGGCGACGCCGACATCGGGCGCATCGCCGTCGAGACAGGGGATGTCGTGTTCGGAGCCGGACCGGACGGCAGCTGTTCGGGCACGGTCGCCGTCCGCTCGGCCGAGCTCATCCTCGACGGCGCGCATGACGTCAGGGTGTCCGCAGGCGTGCCGGATGCCGTATTGTCCTCCGAAGGACTCGGAGGGACTGTGACGGTTGGAGGGACCGCCTCGGTGGGCGACATGACGATCGACCAGGACGGAATCCTGGCCGTAGCCCCCGGCGCGACGGTAAACCTGGGAGGGACCGCCGGCAGGACGTATTCTATCTCAACCACGTACAGCGCCTACGGCTCGGAAACCGTCAGCGACTACGATCTCAAGGACATCACGGGGACCGACATCACCGAAGGGCACTGCACGGTGGGCGGCGGGAACACCCTGATATATGATGTGGTCCCCGGAGTGTACACCCTCACGATCCGCTTCTCCGACGGATACCTGCACATCTCGGACGCGGCCGTCTCCCCGGACGGGACCTTCTGCATGCTCCCCCGCAACTCGGTTCTGACATCGGAAGGTACGGCGAGGTCCCTCTTCGGGCTGAGGCTCGGACTTCCTTCGGACAGCACGGCGGAGGTGACCCTCGACGGCCCGGACGGGGACGCGGGGTACATACAGGATGGATCTGACGTCTACATCTACGGACTGGACGATGATACCACGTATGGGATCGAAGTCACCCAGGGCGGGGCATCCTATGTCACCGATGTCACCATAGATGGCGATGGGTTCACCGGTGATGACTCCGAGGGGAACACCTTGGAAGTCGGATGCTTCATACACTTTTACTACTCCCTGTCCGAGATACGCACGGACTACGCCTACCTTTCCGGACACGATGTGGGCATCCACGGCGCGCTCGCCCTGTACGGCGTCTCACGTGGCAGCGTATCCGTGTTCTTCATGATAGGGATCGGGGACACGTACAGGATCGACGTGGACATGGAGGCCACGGAGTATGTCGGGCATCTCGAGATACCGTCCTCGTCACCGGATTCGTCGACGGTTCATTACACCCTGAGCTGCGATTCGGTCGAACCGGTGACCGGCGGGGAAGCCCAGGCGTCAGAGGAACACTCGGAGACGACCGTGAACGTCGTCGGGACCCTGGACAACAGGGGGACTCTGCTGGTGACGGGGCATTCTTCCTTCTCGCTCTCGGACGGTTCCGGGCTCACCGGGGCGGAAGGCGCCTCGGTGACCATAGACGATGATGCTGAATGCTCCTTCACCGGTTCCCCCGACGTGATCTTCCGCCCGGGCTTCGAGCCAGGGCACTTCGTGTACGACGGCGTGATCACCGCTGAAAAGACGTATTCGCTTTGGAGCACACCCTACACCGTCACCGTGGACCCGAAGGGCGGCACCGGGTCCGGCGCAGGATGGGCCCTCGTGGACGGATGCTATGAGAAGGAGTTCACGTGCGGGTCCGTAATATCCCTGCTCAGCCTGTCGAGACCGGGGTTCTCGTTCTCGGGATGGGACCCACCGGATGTGGACGGGTCGGTGATAACCTGCGACACGGGCGCGGCGGCCGCCTGGAAGGACGTTTACGTGATAACGGCCTCCGCCGGGACAGGCGGAGGGATCGACCCCGAAGGGTCGGTCCGGGTCGTACAGGGGCACAGCGTCTCTTTCTCGGTCACGCCGGACCCGGGATACCTGATATCGGACGTACGCGTCGACGGCTCCTCCGTGGGCGCGGTGTCCTCGTACACGTTCAGCGACGTGGAGGCGGATCACACCATAGCAGCCTCCTTCGCGGGAACCGGCGTGACCTATACGATACACGCCGAGGCGGGCCCCGGGGGCTACGTGACGCCTTCCGGCGATGTGACCGTGCCGGCGGGCGGTTCCCAGACCTTCACGGTGTCCCCGGATTCCGGGTACCGCACGGACAGGGTGCTGGTCGACGGCGGCGAGGTCACGCTCTCGGAGGAGGGGACGTACACCTTCGAGGGCGTCTCCGCAGACCACATCATATCCGCATCCTTCACGGCAGCAGGCGGCGGCGACACCATGCTGTTGCTGTACGCGGCGTTAATCGTCGGGGCGATCGTCGCCGCGGGGGCCGTCATCCTCATTCTGTCGAGATCCAGGAACAGGGGCTGAAGACCGCGCCCGGAACCTTGCCTCCCGGGAACGTGTTTCCCCGCAGTATCGGGTCATGTCGCTTTATACATTGATATATTTAGATACATCTATATACTATCCCGCAGATTGACTTCGTGCCGTCGACCGCGAGGCCCGCGGGGGACGGCCGAGAGGTTGCTGCATGGACATATGGGCATTCATCCAGACGCAGGTCCTGGGCATGATGTGGCTGAAGGACGCGGTGGGATCGCTACTCACCTGGATGGGAGCGGACATCACGACCCAGCTGGGAGAGAGCCTCCAGTTCTTCATCTACGACTTCGTGAAGATACTGATACTGCTGACGGTACTGATATTCGTTATATCCTATGTGCAGAGCTACTTCCCCCCTGAGAGGACCAGGCGCATACTCGGAAGAATCAGGGGCTTGAAGGGTAACATCACCGGCGCCCTGCTGGGGACGGTCACGCCCTTCTGCTCCTGCTCGTCCATACCGGTATTCATAGGCTTCACCAAGGCGGGCCTCCCGCTGGGTGTGACGTTCTCGTTCCTCATATCCTCTCCATTCGTGGATCTGGCCGCAGTCATCATACTGGCGGGGATATTCGGCGCCGAGCTGGCCGTGGCCTATGTCATCACCGGCATCGTTCTGGCCGTGATCGGAGGGACGATCATAGAGCGCATGCGCATGGAGGATCAGATAGAGGAGTTCGCCAGGCCCTCTTCCGACGCGGGGGGGTGCTCCTGCGACTCCGATGGCGGCATGACCTCCCGGGAAAGGCTGTCGTATTCCGGGGATCAGGTGGTCCAGACCGTCAGGAGGGTGTGGAAGTACATCGTCATCGGCGTGCTGATAGGCGCGCTCATACACAACTGGATACCGGAGGATGTCATACAGGCGGTACTCGGGGACCAGAATCCGTTCTCGGTGCTGATAGCCACCGTGATCGCTGTCCCGATATACGCGGACATATTCGGCACCATACCGATCGCCGAGGCGCTCTTCGCGAAGGGCGTGGGCGCAGGCACCATACTGGCGTTCATGATGGGCGTCACGGCTCTGTCCCTGCCTTCGATCATGATGCTCAGGAGCGTGGTGAAGCCCAGGCTGCTTGCGGCATTCATGGCGATAGTCGTGGGAGGGATAATGGTGATAGGCTATCTGTTCAATTGGATATACCCCATGTTCATGGGTTGAGGAGGTGGGCGCATGGCCCTGTTAGAAAAGAAGGAGAAGAAGGAGAAGAAGAAGAGCAAGGAGGACGGGGGGGCGTCGGAAGACGCCCCGGTGAAGGTGCTGGGAATCGGTTGTGCCAACTGCCAGCGCATGGAGGCGAACGTCAGGGAGGCGATGGCCGAACTGGGACTGGACTGCGACGTGGGTCACGTCAGGGAGATGCAGAGGATAGCCGCGTACGGTGTGATGAGCATGCCTGCGCTGGTCATCGGCGGGAAGGTCGTATCCTCGGGGAAGGTCCTCACCAAGGAGGAGGCCAAGGAGATCCTGTCCAAGGAGGTGCCCGCATGAGGATGCTGGCCGAGTTCTTCCCGGAGTTCGCCGGGATGCTGGACGACATGGACGCCCTCTGCGGCAGGGACCGCCCCATAGACGAGAAGACGTATCAGTTCCTGTGCTTCGCCCTGTCCGTGAAGGCCAGGAGCGCCCCGTGCGTCAGGAAGCACTTCAAGGGCGCCCTGGAGGCGGGCGCCACGGTCGAGGAGATCTCGTACATACTCGCGCTGACCATGCGGGAGGCCGCCGGAGCAGACGACTGCTGGACACATGACGTGCTGGGCGACTGGAAGGAGATCGTGTCGGGCGGTATAGAGTGCTGCTGCAAGAAGTGACCCGGTCCGAGTCGCAGAGAACGGATAAAAACAAGTAAAATGTTTTTCACGTCCCGGGTCACACCCGGGACGGGACGCTCAGGCGTACCTCTCCATGTACTGGGCATGCGTCAGGGGGACCCAGGCCGTCGTTGTGAGGTCTATGTCCCCGTTGGCGAGTCCGGTGTACATGACGCCCGCCTCGGCGGTGTTTAGGGTCACGCTGTAACCCACACCCTCGAGCACGTGCTTGAGCACGTTGGAGGATCCCATGGCGCAGGCCCAGCTGACGAGTCCGACAGTCACGTCGCCGCGACCCTCTTCGTACACGACGCCGTCTAGCCACCTCTCGAGTATCTCGGGGTTCTCGCCGAGCCATTCAGCGGTGGCGACGCCTATGTCGTCATCGCTGTCCTGGATGAATGCCAGGAGTCCGTTGAACTCGTCTATGTCATAGCTGTAGGCGCCCATTATCTGCGCGAGCACGGGGTCTTCCGCCGCCAGGCCGGGCCTGGACCAGGACTCTATGGACTCCGCCTCCCCGAAGACCTTCTCGGGGTCGTTCAGATAGACCATGTCATACACTCCGGCCACCCAGTGGGGGTCCCACAGGGTCACGACCACGTGCTGCCCGCCCTCGTACGCCGATTTCAGGGCCGCCAGCATGGCGGCCTCGGAACTGGCCATCAGGGTGAAAGAGTTCAGCCCGTACTCGGAGAGGGAGTTCTGGGCCATGCCCATTATACCCGCTCCGGCGTCGATTCCGATTATCTTGCCGTCGAACGCGGCCGCGTGCTCCTCAAGGTCGGATATCCCGGAGATTTCCAATTCCTCTATGGTGTACGCGGGTACCGCGAGCCCGAGGAGGGCCCCCTCGTTGAGGACCGTCCCCGTCTTCTCGATCTTAGCGCTCTCGGTTCCTCCCGAGAACAGCATGACCCCGGCCGCCACCAGTACTATGGCCACTGCGGCGGCCCCGAACATCATATATTCTTTCTTCATTCCTTGTTCCTCCTTAAGAGCGCTCGGCGCTCATGTGTCATTCTTGAAAGACTGCGTGAGTCTGTCCAAGGTCATGGCGATCAGCACGACGGCCAGACCGGCTTCGAAGCCGAGAGCGACATCCACCCTGCTCAGGGCGTACACGATGTCCCCTCCCAGTCCTCCTCCGCCGATCATGGCGGCGATGACCACCATGG
>JAAYZC010000048.1 GCA_012515075.1 Thermoplasmatales archaeon | reverse complement strand
GCAGGGATGAAGTCCATGGACGAGGGGGATTTCAAGAAGGCCTACAGCACGTTCAAGAAACTCGCGGAAGAGGCCCCGGACGACCCGGAGGTCTGGTATCTCAAGGCGGAGTGCGGCAACTATGCTTCGGGCATGTTCGGAGCCAAGGTCTCCATAGATGAGATAATGGAGGCGTACAAGAAGGCCATAGAGCTTGACAAGGACGGCAGGGCCGACTACTACCAATCTTACGGCTCCTTCTGCATATCCGTCAACAAGTACGAGGAGGCCGAGAAGGCGTACTGCGAGGCCGCGGAGATTGACCCATCTCTCTCCCCCAGTCTTTATTCCGAGTTCGCCATAGAATACTTCAACAACGTGATGGCCACCTACGGGGATATAATGGAGGATCCGAAGGCGAGGGCCCCCTACGCCAAGAAGGCCCTCGAGTACATGCTCAAGGCGCTTGATCTGGAGTCGGCAGAGGCCAAGAGCCTTCTCTGAGCCCCCGGTTCACCCGGGAGCTCAGATTTCCCGTCCCCCTCACTGCAGGAGCTCTTCCCTAAGCTCGCCGAAGCTGGCTGTCCTCTCCGCGAAGGCGTTGTGCTTGTGGATGGACTCCTGCGACTCGCTGCGCGCGACTATCTCCACGTCGTCGGGTATGGAAGGGTATCTGGCGGTTACCCGTTTCAGGACCCCCCTGACCACATCCTCCACGAACTTGGGGTTCCTGTGGGCGTTCAGAACCACTGCACCCTCGTCGTCCCTTTTCAGAAGCTCGAAGGTCGGGGACGAGAACGAATCCTCCACCAGGTCTATCAGGTCGTCGGCCTCGACGTTCACATCCTCGCCCATCTCCAGGGTCACGGTGCAAAGGTTCCTCTGATTATGGGATATGACGGGGAACTCATCTCCGCATTCCAGCATCTCCTTCACGGTCTGCTGGGCGCAGGGGCAGGCGGTCATACCCATGACCTTGACCCCGATGGTCTTCCTGACGGGGGAGCCGCGTAAGACCCTCCCCCGGGCGATCAGCTCGTACATCTCCAGGGTCTGTTTCCCGTTAGGGGTCGTGTTGTTCCTGAAATACTCCGCAGATATGCATACATTGGCCGTGACGGCGTACTCGTGGTGAACCAGCAGCCTGTTGCAGATATCCGCCGCGAGGTTCTCCAGACCGGAGATGGGTTCGGTCAGGCTCTCGTCCACGACCTCCCTGAGGACCTCGACGTTCCTGGACAGATGAGAACCCTTCTGGGTGGCGGGGAGGTCCACGAAAACGTCTATGTTGCAGTTCAGGGCGCCGTTGAGATCGGACAGCCCTTCCCTCTTGACGAGCACGGGTTTGCGCACACCCGTCACGCCGACCTTCGTAAGTTTGAATCCGCTGTCGACCTTGCGGTACTGGACATCGCACTTGAGTATCATGATGGCGGAATGTTAGGGAGAATCTAACTTAAAACGTGTTTACCAACGTATTTATTGGTTGGTCTGCGTAAAATCAATTAACCTCATTCCTATGTCCCTGTCGTGTTCTGCGGTGTGGACGAGGCAGGCAGAGGGTCGGTGATGGGCCCTCTGGTGGTGGGGGCGGTTTTCGTAGAGGACGATTCCCCGCTGGTGTCCATGGGGGTCAGGGACTCGAAGAGGCTCAGTCCCAGGAGGAGGGAGGCCCTTTACGAGGAGATATCCTCGGCGGCGCCCGATTGGTGCACCGTCATCGTCTCCGCGGAGGAGATCGACCTACTGCGTAACAGGAGGTCCCTGAACGAGATAGAGATGGACATGTTCGAGGAGGCCGCCTCCAAGGTCCCCGTTCTGAGGGTCTATGCGGACTGCCCGGACGTCAACGAGACATCCTTCTCCAATTCGCTGTCGGTCAGACTGAAGAACACGGCCGTCGTGGCCAGGCACCGGGCGGACGACACCTTCCCCGTGGTCTCCGCGGCGTCGATAATCGCCAAGGTCACGAGGGACAGGATGATAAGGGACATATCCGAGGAGTTCGGGACAGAAATCGGGAGCGGATACCCCAGCGACACATGCACAATGGGTTTCATAGAAAAGTGGATAAAAGATAACGGAAGTCCCCCGAAGCATACCCGGTGCTCGTGGGAACCTGTCAGGCACATGATGTCCCTGAATT